>CAZPTT010000170.1:0-10263 GCA_964589435.1 uncultured Pirellulaceae bacterium | reverse complement strand
CTCTTCGTTTGGTCTCTTCGTTTGGTCTCTTCGTTTGGTCTCTTCGTTTGGTCTCTTCGTTTGGGGGGCGGAGTTTTACTTGAAAGTATCCGGGGGTGTTCGCTGCGCTCAAACCACTTCGGGGTAAAAATAGCTGGTATTTGGAGCAACACCTACGGAAAGCGATCAGGCGACATTTGAATAAACGGCAACCGCTGCCCTTCTTATGGGTAGCATTCTTTGTTCGCGATCGGCTGCCGTCACGATCGCAGACGACTACCCCGAAGGGGTCTCAAGCCTATAGCCGTAGGTTGAGCGCAGCGACACCTACGGAAACGATCTATCTTTATTCTGTACCCCGAAGGGGTTAAAGCAAATTTCTATCCAAGAATCCTCGTTCAGCAGCGAACTTGGGAATGAATCAAACAACTTTCGGTAACAGATATAATCTGGCATTCCTGCCCGACAGAGGCCCGCAGAGTCGGTGTTTCATCGCAATCAAATCACTCGTTCGTAAGGGAGCCGTTCGTAAGGGAGCCGTTCGTTTGCGGTCGCCACTTCGTGGCTTTGGCTGTCAAGTCAAACTAAACCGCGGGCTCACGCCGTGCGGCTATATGCGGTCGTCACTTCGTGGCTAAAAAATGTAACACTGGAACTTAGTTGTCGCAGCCGTGTTTTCGAATCCAGCGTTTCCGATTCTAATTGAACTCGAAAACGTCCGCCTTGAATTTGCTTCCGTTCTTTCAACTTTCCAACGGTACATAAACTTGACGACCCAGCAGCAACCCGCCTCAACGAACACTTCGTTTTCGAACTCCAATTCGATGATCGTCGTTGACGGTCTAAGGAAATCGTATGGCGACAATGTTGCCGTCGATGGGCTTAACTTCGAAATAAAACGCGGTGAAACATTTGGTTTGTTAGGGCCCAACGGGGCTGGGAAAACCACCACGATTAGCATGCTGGTTGGCTTGTTGCGGCCGGACGAAGGGAGCGTTTCTGTCGCGTTGTCTGATTCGACGACAGGTGACCCTTGCAATGCATCGGTGCGATCAACCATCGGAATCGCGCCGCAATCTCTTTCGCTCTATGATGAGCTGACGGCCAAAGAAAATTTGGATTTCTTCGGTTCGCTTTATGGATTGGCCGGCTCCAAACTACGTGATCGAGTCATTTGGTCGCTTGGTTTTGCTGGGCTGGAAGACCGTCAGCATGACCGCGTCGGTACCTTCTCTGGCGGGATGCGCCGGCGATTGAATATCGCCGTGGCACTCATTCACGAGCCGCAAGTTTTATTGCTTGACGAGCCAACCGTTGGTGTCGATCCGCAGTCAAGGAATCACATCTTCGACAGTATCACGCAACTGAAATCAGAAGGCATCACGCTGCTGTACACGACACACTACATGGAGGAAGCTCAACGGTTGTGCGACCGTGTGGCGATCGTTGATCACGGTAAGTTGTTGGCTCTCGATTCTGTTGATGGACTGGTTGCGTCACACGGCGGAAGTTCTGTTGTCGAAGCAGAAATTAAGTCGTCGCCCGAGAATATTAACTTGCCGGGGCGAGTCGAAGACAATTCACTTCGCTTTGAATCTGAGAAACCGCTCGAAGAAGTCGCCCGCTTGACCGGGCAAGGCGTGCAATTTCAAACGCTTCGAATTGCTCAGCCAGATTTGGAAAGCGTTTTTCTTTCACTTACCGGCCGGAGCCTTCGCGACTGATGAAACGTGTATTCAATATGGCGCTAAAGGACTTGCGATTGTTGTCGCGGGACAAAATGGGCGCGTTCTTTATTTTCGGTTTCCCAATCTTGATGGGCCTTTTTTTTGGCTTGATGATGGGAGGCGGTGGTAGCGGCGGCAGTGGCAAGATGAAAATCGCCATTGTCGATCAAGACGGCTCAGAGATTTCCCAAAAGTTCGTTGACTCATTGGTCGCGAATGATTCACTGATCGTTCAAACGGACGAAATGGAACCGGCGAAGGAGAGTATCCGCAAAGGCAATCGAATCGCGATGCTGGTTTTGCCAAAGGGTTTTGGTGAAACGGCCGGTGTGTTCTGGGAAGAGCCGCCGGTCATCAAGTTGGGCGTTGATCCGTCTCGTCAGGCAGAGTCTGCGATGCTGCAAGGTTTGGTCATGCAAAGCATGGGGGAGCTGATCGGCACGCGTTTTCAGGATACTTCCATGATGCGAAATTCGATCGGCCGCCAACGAGAAGAATTGGCCGCCAATCAAGATCTTAACCCTGCCAATAAATTATTGGTGGGGGCTTTGTTTGGGTCGCTTGAGAGTATGTTCGACAGTATGGAAGCGATCAACGCCGAAGAGCCTGGCGAGGGCAATGTTGAAACGGGCGGCGTCGGTGCTCCGGGTTTCAATTTCGCTGAAATCGAATCACTGGATATCTCTCGTAAGGTTGATCCAAATTCGGTTGGTGGTCAGTTGCAAAAAGTCCGCTCGCAGTGGGATATCAGTTTTCCACAAGCCATGATGTGGGGCGTTCTCGGTTGTGCGGCTGGATTCGCAATCTCAATTGCCAAAGAACGGACTGAGGGAACGATGGTGCGTTTGCAGGTCGCTCCAGTGACTCGGTTTGAGGTTTTGGCTGGCAAGGCGTTGGCGTGCTTCATGGTGGTGGTGATGGTGATTGCGATGCTGACGGGTTTGGGCATGGCGTTGGGAATGCGTCCGGGCAACATGGGCCTGTTGGTGTTGGCAGCGATTTGTGTTTCATTTTGTTTCGTCGGAATCATGATGACGATGCCGGTTCTCGGAAAGACGGAACAGGCGGTGTCTGGAGCAGGATGGGCGATCAATATGGTGATGGCAATGTTGGGCGGATGTATGATTCCGGTCATGTTTATGCCGGCCGTTATTCAGAAGTTCAGCGTGGTCAGTCCAATCAAATGGGGCATTCTGGCGATCGAAGGAGCGATTTGGCGAGATTTCAGTTTGCAAGAAATGCTGTTCCCTTGCGGGGTTCTATTGGCGGTTGGCACGTTGGGTTTGGTGGTGGGAACTCTGATCTTGCAGCGCTCCGATGCTTAGGCGTTGGAAGTAGGTGCTTGGAAGTTGGCGGTTCAGGGCTGTTTGGTTTGTAGAGGTGGACATTTTGCTTTTAGCGGGACGGCGCGAGCCGTCCGGTTTCAGCGCACCGGGTGGCTTGCGCCACGCCGCGAAGTGGTCTCCGATTTGAACGACTGAGAAGCCTCGGTATTAGAATTGTTGCACGCCGATTGTGTTGTGCCATTGATGGTTTTGCTCGTTGAGCCGAACCCCCGCTCCGGGCCTATGAGCCCGACTCTCCCGAGGGAGAGTGTCGTGAACGGCAGAAGCAGGGAGAGTGCCGAGTCGTGAAACTACGAAGTGAAAAAGCAGCAAGAACGGCAGTTGTAATAGAGAGAGTGGCGTGAAATAGCGAAGTGAAGTTCAGGCCGGGTGAAGTAGTCAGCGGACTTATTTAGAAGGCAACCTAATCGCATTCCAAACCTTGAGAGCCTGGACGGTTCGTTGGACTTCGTGAACGCGAATCACGTGCATGCCTTGTTGGGCCAACGAAAGCGTAATCGCGAGTGTGCCCGCATCGCGATTGGTCTCTTTGTCATTTAAGAGCTTTCCAATGAAGCCTTTTCTGGAATGCCCAACGAGAATGGGACAGCCTAAATCGAGGAACTGATGGCAGTTCTGAATCAGCTCGATATTGTGCTCGTGTGTTTTGCCAAATCCGACACCGGGATCCAAGCAGATCTTCTCTTGCTCAATCCCCGCCTCAAGCAATCGCGCTTTTCTTGATGACAGGTAGGCATGGATTTCTGTGACAACGTTCTCGTATTGAGGATCGTCTTGCATGGTTTGTGGCGAGCCTTGCATGTGCATCGCGCAAACGCCCGCGCCAGATTTGACTGCGACGCTGAGCATTTCAGGATCGCCTTCAAGCCCTGTGACGTCGTTAATGATCTCAGCACCTGCATCGAGGGCGGCTTTTGCAACGACCGCTTTGGAAGTGTCAATCGACACGGGCGTTTTGCATTGCTTCGTGATTCCAGCGATGACCGGAACGACTCGTCGAATTTCATCGTCAGCGGAAACGGGATTACTATAAGGCCGAGTGCTTTCGCCACCGATGTCTAAAATTCGCGCACCCGAAGCCGACAGTTTCAGCGCGTGATCGATGGCGATTTGTGGATCGCTGAAGTTGCCGCCGTCGGAAAAACTGTCAGGCGTGACGTTGACGATGCCCATGATGGCGGGCCCAGAATCAAATCCAAGTGACGTTGAGCGTAGTTTCCATGCGCGGACGGAGTTGGGATTCTCAGAGTTGGGATTCACAAAGGCTTCCAGCGGGTGAATTGATAGGAAAAAATTGCGCGGTGAATCGTGCTGCCGTTCGCATTTTTCTTTGCGATCCAGTGGAATCCACATCAGTCATTTATCAGACGTGAATTCGATTTGCTTGAAGAGCGGCAGGTGACGATAGTAAACTTCCAGCGTACAAACGGCCAGTGAAGTCGTGTAGATTCTGCCGCCACGATTTCCCCACTCGAAATCGTCAGGATCCCAACTGCCGGGGTGGCGTCCTTTGGTCTCTTGCGTCGAAATCAACAGTTCACGCATTTTGTTATTCCACAGGTTCCAAGGATCTCCACCGTAGTGATGCATGACCTGGGTGCCGTAGTACCAATAGTACAGGTTCATGTCTTTGGCCGACGGGAAGTGGTCGTTGATCAGCCACTTGATCGATGCGACGATCCTTGGGTCCCGCCGATCCCACCCAAGATACATTCGGCACAAAATTGCTTCTGCTGTCATCGCTGCCGTCACGGATCGACCAGGTTGGTAACAATACGCGGCGCCTTCAGGTAGCGGTGTCCTTTTTCGATTATCAAAACGAGCTGGCGCTTGAACTTGGTCGAGAAACAGTTCAGCCAGCTTTAGTGTTGCCGGGTCGACATCGAGGTTGAGCTGAGGAGACCGCGCGCTTTGCAACGCCATCATCTGCCAGCCAAACACGCTGGTGTCACCGACTTGACCGGGCTGATAACGCCAGCCGCCTTTGCCATGCTGAGCCAACTCGATGAACTTAATGGCGCGCAGCGCTGGCAATCTAAATTGTTGATCGCCCGTCAAGGCAAGGGCTTCGACCAGCACGATGGTTGCTTGACCGTGGGCGTACATGCCAGCTTGGCCACGGTAACCAGCTCTCAAATCTCCGTTTGGCTTTTGGTTCTCGATTAGCCAAGCCAGTCCGCCGGCAACATTGTGTTTGTATGCGCCAAACTCGTGCGTCTGGCCAGCGCCGAGCATTGGTAACAAAGCCAACGAAGTTCCCATCACGTCGCCTGTGTTTTTTTTGCGAGCGTGTTTGGCGTAGTTCTTCAGGCTCCAGCTTCCGTCGCGATTTTGAACGGAGGCCAGCCAGCGAAGACCGCGTGCGACGGCGGCCTCGGTGATGGTGGTTCCGCCTTCTCGCCTGACGATTTCTGCCCGAACGCGTGGGTCGCGAGCAGCAAATGACATGCGTTTGTCGGGACGGGTCGTGATGTTTTGTTTAACAATGCTGATGTCAGGCAGCGGTGCCAACGGTTGCATGTCGGTCACCAATTCAACTGCATCTCGTTCGGCTTCTTGGAGAACCGCCCGCAGCTCCATTTCACCAGCGTCGAAATCACTGGCGAGTTCCAAATCGTCTTGCAGGGCATCGAGTGGACTCTCCATCCGAATTTGCCCACCCCGCTCTTGCTGAGAACTGAGAAAGGTGGAAAGCGTTATCGTCTCCGGCATCTGTAGGGCGTCACTCATGACAATCAGCGCTAGGATCAGAATCGCGATCAAGTGCAAAAGAAAACTGACCAGCCAAGCCGGAGTTAAGCTGAATCCACGTCGGATGACATTGGCGGCGAATGAGCCCCGAGTAAGCTCTTCGAGTTCGCGGCGTCGGCTGTCAACAACGGGTTCTGCCGCTGGCCCAGCCTCGAAGGCAAAGTCTGGGACGGGCAGTCGGTGTCCTGTCGGGGCCGGAGCCGGCAACGATGATCGGGTTGAAGTTTGACCTTTTGTACTGCCAGCTAATTTCTCCGCCGCCTCGACTTGCTCTTCAGTCAACGTGATTGACGTAGCGCATCGCCAGCAGTCGGCTAACCCCAGCCACATTCGAATCGTCATCGGCGCTTGGCAATCGGGGCAAGAGCAAAGCAACGTGTTTCCTTGGATCCAAACATCGCCCGCTTCACATTGAACCCGGTGAGTTGAAGTTTGGGTCAGGTCGCCGTTACTGGGATTTTGATCCGATTGATTATCGGAAGATTGGTTTTTTGTCGCTCCATTTTTTGTCGCTCCAGTGTCGGAGGCAAGACTGACCATCGGAATCGGATTGGACGCTGGAATTGGGCGCGGTGGAATCGAATCAGAGAGGTCGGATAGTTCGTCGAGTCGACGGATCAAACGGTTCTCAAAATTGAAGAGGTCTGTTGTGGCAGCCATTTTGCGAGAACTTAGGTTTGACGTGGAAGAATTGTGATCGCTGGTCGCCCTGCTCTTTCTAACAGCGATTCGCGTTGAGCAGCGGCGCTTGATGTATTCGCTCAATGAGTGATTGGCGAGTGCGTTCCTAGATAGTGCATTGTTGGTTGTGTTCTGTTTACTCGTCAAGTTTTAAATATTCTTTGAGTCAGTGTTTGCCATTTAATTCTGTAGATCCGAGGCCGGAATAAACGCCTGTTCGACCCAGTCTTGCGGGCCATTTTCAATCCCAGGAATTTGACTTGTGAATTGTGTTTTTTTATCGTTTTTTGACGCTTCAAATAGACGTCCGCCTCGTTGTGGCTGAGGGTGTTTTTTGGTAGGATTTGGGGAGCAAAAATGACTAAAAACCGGGCTAGCTAGATCGCAAAAAACGTGGTGCTTTTCGTCACAAATCGTGGCCTCTTTGGCACTACATCCAGAATTGATATCTCACAGCAAATCAGCTCGTACAGCCACTCATCTTAGGAGTCGGCGGTTCCCCTTGCGAAGTGTTTAGCTGGGCTGTGGTTCACATGATGCTCTCCAATGAGCATTAGTTTTACGTTGAAGGACTAGAAAATTGTCGACTGATTCGAACGATCCTGAAGAAGAGAATGGTGACAACGGTGACGGTGTTTTCGAAGAGAAAATGCTTGAGATGCCGATTGAGGACGAGCTAAAAAGCAGTTATTTGACTTACGCGATGAGCGTGATTGTTTCGCGTGCTTTACCAGATGTACGGGACGGGTTGAAACCGTCGCAGCGCCGAATTCTGGTCGCGATGAATGACTTAAGCCTGACACCTGGTGCTTCACGTGTTAAGTGCGCGAAAATTTCTGGTGACACCAGTGGTAACTACCACCCTCACGGTGAAAGTATCGTTTACCCGACGCTCGTGCGGATGGCCCAAGAGTGGAACATGCGTCATGTGCTGATCGACAAACAGGGGAACTTTGGTTCGATCGCCGGTTTGCCGCCAGCTGCGATGCGATATACCGAAGCTCGCATGTCGCCCGTCGCAGCTTTGATGTTGGAAGACTTAAAGCTTGACACTGTCGATTTCACACCGACCTATGACGAGCGACGACTTGAGCCATCGGTTTTGCCCAGCAAGTTTCCCAATCTGTTGGTGAATGGTTCCAGTGGTATCGCCGTAAGTATGGCGACGTCGATTCCGCCTCACAATCTCGGCGAAGTTTGTGATGCGATGATGATGGTCATCGATAATCCTGACTGTTCGATCGGCGAGATCATGACCGTTCTGCCAGGTCCGGACTTTCCTACCGGTGGAACGATCTGTGGTCGGTCGGGAATCTTGCGTTCTTACAAGACAGGCCGCAGCACGATTGCAATTCGTGCGAAGTGCCATATCGAACCAGTTCCGAAAAAGAAAAACCGTTTTCGCATTGTCGTTTCCGAGTTGCCGTTCCAGCAAACACGTGATGGCGTTGTCGAAAAGATTGCGAAACTGGTTAAAGAAGATCGCGTCAGCGGAATTTCCGGTATTCAAGATCTTAGTGATCTGAAAGAACCGGTACGGCTGAACATCGATATTAAGTCTGATGCCGACGCCGATGTTGTCTTAAATCAGTTGTATAAGTTCTCGCCACTGCAAACATCGTTCTCGATGAACTTCATGGCGTTGGTGGATGGCAAGCCACGTGAATTGACGATCAAAGATTTTCTTCGTGAATTTCTTCGGCATCGTGTACAAGTCATTCGCCGCCGAACACAATTCTTGCTGTCTCGAGCTCGACAGCAGAAGCACACCGTCGAGGGATTGCTGCTGGCCCTGGCTGACATCGATGAGATCATCCGCGTCATTCGACAATCGAAAACCCAAGCCGAAGCGAAACAGGGCTTGATGGGAATTGAATGCCCGGCTTCCATGATGGAACGAGCTTTGGGCGAACAGGGCTACAAAGTCTTTCAGGAAGAGCGTGGCGAGGCTTCCGTCTATCACTTGACGGGAATTCAAGCTGATGCGATTTTGAAAATGACGTTGGGTCAGTTGGTTAACCTTGAGCAAGAACGGCTCTCTGGGCAGCACGCAAAATTGCTTGAGGAGATTATCGAGTACTTGCGAATCTTGTCCGATGATGACAACGTCAATGCGATCATCCGAGCGGACTTAGAGGAAATCCAACGCAAATACGCCGACGCTCGCCGAACTCTGTTGTCAGATGAAGAGCTTGGCCAAATCGAAGACGAAGACCTCATCGACGAAGAGAATATGGTCGTCTCGATCAGTCATCGTGGTTACATCAAGCGAACCCCGGTTAGCACTTACCGAGCGCAGAAACGCGGTGGCAAAGGAATCAAAGGCGCTAAAAGCGAAGATGAAGATCCGATCGAACACGTTTTCGCGGCCAGCACTCATGATTACTTGTTGTTCTTTACGACCAAGGGAATTGTGCACTGGCGAAAAGTCCATCGACTGCCACAGCTCAGCCGTGAAAGTCGTGGACGGGCGATCGTGAACGTTGTCGATCTGGCAGAGGATGAAAAAATTGCGTCGTGCCGAGCGATCCGTGATTTCGATGCCCCCGATCATTACTTGGTCATGGCGACTCGAAATGGATTGGTCAAGAAGACGCCTTTGTCAGCTTACGGGCGACCGCGAAATGGCGGGATCATCGCGATCAAACTTCGTGATGACGACGAAATCATTGATGTGTTGGTGGCCAAAGCCGGCGACGAGATTGTCTTCTCGACAGCTAATGGAATGGCCATTCGTTTTCTTGAATCCGATGCCCGGCCAATGGGTAGAAATACCAGCGGCGTTAAAGGGATCACGCTTACCGAGGGCGATGCCGTCATTGGTATGGTTGTGGCTGATCCGGAAGCGACTTTGCTGACGGCGTGCGAAAAGGGTTATGGAAAACGAACACTGTTTGGGCCAAATTCAGGTGATGCTGAGGGCGAAGAAGGCGAAGATTCCGTCAGCAGCAGTAATCGCTATCGAGCGCAGAAGCGTGGTGGAAAAGGCGTTCGCGATATCAAGACGACTGACCGCAACGGCAAAGTCATCGGTATCAAGTCGGTCAATGAAGAAGACGAACTGTTGCTGATGACGTCGCGCGGAAAAATCCAGCGAATCAAATGTGCTGACATCAATACGATTGGTCGTAACACTCAAGGCGTTCGTATCATGTCGCTCGACGAAGGAGATTCGTTGGCGGTGATCGCCCGGGTGCCTCGCGACGAAGAAGGTGATGACGAAGCACTTGACTCGCCAACGCAAGGAACTGACGGCGGTGCTCCTGCGGCGACGCCACCTGCTTCAGAAGGAACGCCAGATGTCGCCAGTGATGAAGCCGATTCAAGTGAATCGCCTGATGAATCGAGTGACACTGGCGATGCCGAAGGCTAGTTTTTTAGCCCAGATAAGTCGGCGTCGATGATGCCGACCAATAAAGATTATGCAAAGGGCGTTGGTCGTAAGATCAACGCCCTTTTTCGGGGCATCTCGTAAGTTGACGTTGCCAACAAAAATAGTGACCGGTCTATACAACCGCGAAATAGTCAAAATAAGCGAAAATTGGACACTTCTCGGTGCACACCACTAATCAATCTCTATCCTGAAAGAATTGAAGCTTGTAGCCGGGGGTTTGAACGCAGTGAACACCCCCGGTAACGATTTCTCTTTGCGACCCCGGAGGTTGTCGAAGCAAATCTAGCTGTGACCACCTTCGGGGTCAAAAGTCATGCCAACGTGATCCGTGGGTGTCGTTTCACTCAACCCACGGCTAATGGCTGTAATCCCTCCGGGATATTCG
>CAZPTT010000169.1:1949-13157 GCA_964589435.1 uncultured Pirellulaceae bacterium | reverse complement strand
GGTGAAAGGATTCGAACCTTCGACCCCCTGGTCCCAAACCAGGTGCGCTAGCCAGGCTGCGCTACACCCCGAGGTATGTCAGTTTCACGAATGAAATCGACTCACCGAATACGCCCATGTTACAGACCTCATCAGTTTCGTGCAATCGGGAATCTACCCCACAAAACGACTATTTCTCACGAAACATTCGGGTCTCGAATCTCCGACGGTCGTTCATTAAGCCGCATTGGAATCCTTGCGACCGGCTTTGCCAGTCAAGATCTCATGAAGCCGCTCATATTCACCTGAGTTGGTAAAATGAACGACGATTTGACCTTTCTGACGCGTGCCTTGCTTGATCTGAACCTTGGTACCCAAAGCCGTTTTCAGTTCTTGCTGAAGAGACTCAATCTGGCGATCCAAGGTTCGCCGTTTTCTTCGTGCGGCGTTTCCGGAAAGTGAATCGTCCGCTGAAATTCGTTCAGATACTGCCCGCTCGACAGCCCGCACGCTCATGCCTTCTCGCTGAATCTGTTCGGCAAACTCAACTTGAATATCCTCATCGCCAAGCGGAAGCAACGCCCGCGCATGACCAGCGGACAAGCCACCTGCCCCCAAAGCATCTTGGATCACTTGCGGCAGCTCCAGCAAACGCATCAGATTGGCAATCGTGGAACGATCAATCTTCAGACGCATCGCCAGATCGTCTTGTGTACTTCGGTGCTCATCCAAATATCGCCTGAAGGAAAGAGCCTTTTCAATCGGATTCAGATCCTTCCGCTGCAAGTTCTCGACGATCGCCAATTCAGAAACCAACCGGTCGTCCGCCTCACGAACACGAGCTGGAATAGTCTGCCAGTTTGCTTTTATGGCAGCTCGTAAACGACGTTCACCACTGATGAGTTGATAACGACCGTCAACAACGCGCACCAAAATCGGTTGCAGAATATCGTGCTCTTTCAAGCTCTCTGAAAGCGAAGCGATTTCAGATTCGCTGAACACCCGCCGCGGTTGGAACGGGTTGTCCTCGATCTCATACACGCTTAAGTGCATCACATCACTAGTTGAGGATGAGTCATCGATCGTCGCTGTAGACGACAACGAGTCGATACTATCCACGGTTGCCACAGATGAAGATTCGGGTTCACCCGTTGAGTTCAACAACGCTTCCAATCCGCGTCCAAGTCGTTTCTTTCTAGTCACGCTCCAGCACCTCCATGCACAGTTCTATATAAGCTCGAGTACCTCGTGATCGCGGAGCGTATTCAATCACGCTCATTCCATGGCTGGGTGCCTCGGTCACGTTGACATCGCGGGGAACAACAGTATCAAAAACAATCTCACCAAAAAACTCTCTGACCTCTTCATCAACCTCCGAAGTCAGTTCCAATGACTCGTCATACATCGTTAACACGATGCCACCAAACGAAAGTTGACCAGGACGATCAAGCATCACACTTCGGATCACCTCAATCATTTGACTGAGACCTTCCATCGCGAAGTACTCACACTGAATTGGCATGAACACTTCGTTGGAGGCTGAAAGCGCCGTTTGAGTCAAATGCCCCAACGAAGGCGGACAGTCAATCAACACGTAGTCATAAACCGATGTGCCGTTTGACAAGTGCTCCACTAACACGTCACTTTCTGACGATTCTGCGGTTGCTAGCATGTCGACATCGCGAAACGAATGACTGCCCGGCAAAACGCTCAGCCCGTCGACTTTGGTCGGCAGTACGCTGTGTCGAATCGCTTGATCGATAACTAACGGGTGACGATCCACCGGCTCGCATCCGATCCCGGACGTTGCATTGCATTGCGGATCCATATCGACGAGCAATGTCTTCTGTCCGTTTAGCGCAAGCCCGACCGCCAGGTTGATGGCCGTGGTCGTTTTGCCCACTCCACCTTTCTGATTTGCGATACAAAGCGTTCGACTCACGGCTCTTCCTTGGACGCTAGCACTAGCTGGCTTTGATTGTTCAATTTTCGTCAAACGCAAAGTCGATCGCTCAAACCGAGCTCACGTTCGTCAAATCGACGCAAAAAACGCATCAACGATGCGGAAGAAACGTCGTTTTGATCTCATTCCGTAAAGTTAGCACCATTTACCACGTGCCGAAACGGCAATGTCGTTCGAGCTGGCAGTGGTGAGTCACGCTGTGGCAGCGTCATTTTATCCGCACGCACATCCGAATAGTCAGTCGCGAAGCTCAGCGTCTCAAATCGAAAAAAAGATAAGTCAAGAAGATCGCAACTCCAACTAGTAGGCCTAACCACCCCCTGGCTTGAAACCGCACCAATCCAATCATCAAATTTGAATTCGAAAATGTTGGCTGACGTTCTTTGATCCCACAACTAATTCCGTACAAGGGAATAAGCTGTGTCGAGATTATCAAAAGCAAAAATAGCACTCCGCCATATAGAAGAAGGAAGGCAGAATTGTAAGGCAACGCCCTTTTCCAAGCGGCTAGCATACCTTCCTTGACCACAATAGGTGTGGCCTGGCAAAGCAATGATGCAGTCAACAAGATCCAACCCCACCATTCCAATTTCCTAACTCGATTAGTTAGCCCAAGATCGCTTTCACCACGCCCCATTCGTTCGGATGCCTTGGACATCTGCACTTCGATTAACGGCAACCATGGATCAAACAAAAATGTGACCAACAACGACATCAGCAGAAGAAAATTGGCGTGACGCAGAATGAAATTAAACTGGACTGAAAGTGCCATCAGCAAACCGACGCCTGCGGAAAGCACGAGGAGATGAACAATTGAGAACTGCCTGGATGCGATCGCTTAACTCCATTCAATCTTCTTCACATAGTTTTAGTTTCACGTGAAACTCAGTGTAGACACCCCAGTCTTCCAGTTAAAAGTTTCGAAGGGTTTCACGTGAAACCAGATCTTGGGATGAGGCAATGGGCATGCCCACGCAAGCGAGGGCATGGCACCCAAGCCGGTCGCGGAAGCACTATCCAATCGAACTGCCCAATCGAACTGCCCATTCGAACTGCCCATTCGAACTTCCCATTCGAACTTCCCATTCGAACTGCCCATTCGAACTACTCATCCAGCGGATTGATTACCAATCCACTCAAAAGCTTCGGATAGAAGTAGGTGCTCTTGGCCGGCATCCGCTCCCCGTTTTCACTGATGGCTTTGACATGATCAACGGTGGCGGGCATGACCAGGCAAGCCAACTCAAATGGCTGGCCGCTGCCAGACTGGCCCGTTGCATCACGCCCTGACGAATCACCCAACTTCAAACCTTCCACCACTTCTTCAATCGAATGGACGTACTTCGGAGCCGACACGGCGGTGCCAACTCCGGTGCCGCTGGTAATATGCTTCGAAAGCAGGTGCTCTATCACCAACCGGTGAAGCAGCGCGACGCCAAGCCCCCTCCACTCGTCACTGTGCTCCGAAGCAATCTGTTCCATCGACTCCAACCCGTTCGCCGCAAGGCGTGCTAGCACCCACTGATCGTCGGCTCGACAGTAGAACCCCATCGTCGTCTGCTCGTCTTCAAGTGCGATCAATTCCCAAACGTGCTGGGCGAGTTCCGGCCCAGCCCCAACCACTTCGCATTCAAAATTCTCGCCCAGCCTTGAGATGAAATCCGTCGAACTGATCGGTGAAATATCACGAAAAAGTCGATGCGTTGGCAGCACAGCCATGCCAGGATCGTGCATACTCACCATCATCATCATCACGTAATTGGAAGGATGGTCGTCCGCAACGGCTCGCTCGTTTTGAATGGAATCCTTGATATTGCAAGCCGTCTCATAGCGGTGATGACCGTCCGCGATGTAAACCGATTTGTGGCCCATCGTTTGGGCGGCGGCGGCAATTGCGTCCGCGTCGGTGACAAGCCAAAGCTGGTGCTCGACGCCATTTTCGTCCGTCGCCTGTAGCGGAGTGCTATCCTCGCGGGCATTTTCGAGCACCGTTTGGACTTCATTTTCCTCGTCAGGAAAGATCCCAAAGATGGGACTGAGATTGGCTTGGCAAGCCGACATCAGCTTGAACCGATCTTCCTTCGCGCTCGCATGAGTCTCCTCATGTGGATAGATCGTGCCTTCGCCAAACGGCTCAAGACGAACCCGGCACATGAATCCGCGCCGGACATACTCCTGGCCTTCATGATTGAACGTCTGGTGGTAGACATAGACCGAGCCGACATTGTCGGTCTTCAGCAAACCGTCTCGCCGCCAGTCCTTAAGATGCTCGGCTGCTCTCTCGTAGATGGACTGACCATCGAGGAGGTCGTCACCCCGATTGAGAATCAGCCGAACCACATTGTGATCGTTACGCTGATAGAGAGATTCCTGCAAATCGGAATCGATGACATCGTAAGGAGGCGCGGTTACGGAGCTAAGCGAGCCGACTCTCGCCAAGTCATAACGCAATCCACGGAAAGCCTGAATGTTTGCCACTACACACCTGATTGTGAAAGTTACTTCATCAATGAGGTGCCTTTATCCCGCAGGCATCTTCACGTGTCAAAGGGGAGTGCTAGCAAATCGTTGGCCAGCGATTACCGACCAGATTGGCATCCGCTGAAACGTTGCCAATCCAATCATCGTAGTTAATCGTCGCAGTTGTTACGGCCACTACGACGATCAGTTCACGAAAATTCTCAAGACATTAAAAACAAAAAAAATTTGCTCGGCGCTGTGATGCTAAAACATTTCCTCAGCCGTGTCACATCTCGTAAAGCCTACTTCGACGAGCCCACTGCTTCATCGCTGTTTTCGGAAGCATCCCCACCTTTGGCTGGTTTTGGCCCGTACTGAAACTCAAAAGTCTTGCCTTGCAACTGATTCAGTTTGGCTCGTTGAGTTCCGGTCAGCGTCGCTACAAGCTCGTCTTCGAGCCGGCCACGAATTACCTTGATGTGTCCGGCGATTTCGTCGCGCGAGATTTTCATTTTTTGGCCGCTGTTTCGCATCTCCCTTATTTCGCGCTGCAGCTTTTCTTGAATCGATTTGACCTTCTCAAGTTGTTCGTCGGTCAACTCAAGTTCGTCTTTTAGCGATTTGAATCCATTTCCATTCTTCTGCAAATACTGGAACCGAATCTGCCGAAGACGATCCACTTGTTTGTCCGAAAGAACTTTCTTGATCTGCACTAACTCGTTGTCGCGAATCGCCGCAATGGCGTCTTTAAGTTCAGCCTTCAATTCCTCTTGTTCTTCTACGGGCAATGTTTCCGAAAATTGAGTGTCGAATTTTTGAAATTCAGATCGCAACTTCATTTCGGTCATAAGCCATACATCGCCAAGGTGGAAACGGTCATCACCGGACATCCCTAAATCATCTGCGATGCCTCCCATACTCAACACATGAGACAGCCCGAGCTGAACTTCCTTTTCTAACTGTCCGTTGCAAAAGCTGCTGAAGGTGAATTGGCAACACAGAACGAGCAACAACATTAGACGCTTCATAAAATTACCTTTTCTTGAGAACGAAAATACGTTTCGCATCAGCCTCAACGATGACGCTTAAGAAAAGAGTCTAAAGAAAGATAGTGTCGTATCAACTCTTGAAGACAATCGGCTTCCCAAACATTCCCATACCTTTCCCCACAAATCATGCAGGCGACTGCGGCGGCAAAACTACTGCGGCAATTCCCTTCCCTGTAGACACCACTGCTCCAGGCAACCACACGAAAAACGTTTCAGGCAGCAGGGAAGCTGAAAGCTTGTAGAAGAACAGCGCATAAGAAAACGCGACCCGATGACGTTGCATCGGGGCGCGTTGATTTTCAATTGAGGAGTTGATCAGTCGACGTGATGTGATCCGCCAAAGTAGGCGAAGATCAGCGAAAGGTCGGAGTCAACCGAACCCATTTGTTAATAGCGGTAGTGGTCAGGCTTGTATGGGCCTTCGACTGGAACGCTGATGTAGTCGGCTTGCTCTTTTGTGAGCGTTGTCAACTTCACGCCAAGCTGGTCAAGGTGCAATCGAGCAACCTTCTCGTCCAGCACTTTCGGAAGAAGATAAACGTGACCGCCATCGTAAGTCTCACCAGAAAGCGTTGGCTTGCCTTGCGCGTTCAACGCCAAGTCGATCTGAGCGATCGTTTGGTTTGTGAACGAGGCTGACATGACGAAGCTTGGGTGGCCAGTCGCACAACCAAGATTCAACAAACGACCTTCAGCAAGAACGAGCACGCTGTGGCCGTCCTTGAATGTGTACATGTCGTACTGAGGTTTGATGTTGGTTTTTGTGGTGACTTCTTCAAGCTTGTTCATTTCGATTTCGTTGTCGAAGTGACCAATGTTTCCAACGATCGCTTTGTCCTTCATCTTCGCCATGTGATCGGCAGTGATGATGTTAAAGTTACCTGTTGTTGTGATGAAGATGTCGGCGTAGGGCAGAGTCTCTTCAAGAGTCGTGACTTCGTAGCCTTCCATTGCAGCTTGAAGAGCACAGATCGGATCAATCTCAGTCACGATCACACGTGCGCCTTGACCAACCAACGACTGAACGCAGCCTTTACCAACATCGCCGTAACCACAAACAACGGCGACTTTGCCGGACATCATGACGTCAGTGGCTCGGTTCAATCCGTCGATCAATGAGTGACGGCAACCGTAGACGTTATCGAACTTGCTCTTGGTGCAAGAATCGTTGACGTTGATCGCTGGGAAAAGCAAAGTGCCTTCTTTTTCGAACTTAACAAGGTTCTTAACGCCGGTTGTTGTTTCTTCTGAAACACCGTGGCATTCAGCGGCAACCTTCGTCCATCGCTGTGGGTTCTGAGCGAATGTGAAAGCCAACGTTTTGAGGACTTCTTTGTACTCAGTGTTGTTAGTTGTTTCTGGCCCTGGAACAGCACCAGCGGCTTCGAACTCGACGCCTTTGTGAATCAACAAAGTCGCATCGCCACCATCGTCAACGATTTGGGTTGGGCCTTGGCCGTCACCAAAATCAAGTGCCTTCTCAGTGCATGCCCAATACTCTTCGAGTGTTTCGCCTTTCCAAGCGAACACCGGAATTCCTTTGGGAGCGTCTGGCGTACCGTCTTTGCCGACCACGATGGCTGCGGCAGCAGGATCTTGAGTTGAGAAAATGTTACAGGACACCCAACGAATGTCGGCGCCCAGTTCGGCCAATGTTTCGATCAATACGGCTGTCTGAACAGTCATGTGGAGAGAACCCATGATGCGCTGTCCCTTGAGTGGGAACTGGCCTTTGAATTCTTCTCGCAATGCCATCAATCCTGGCATTTCCTGCTCAGCAAGATCAAGTTCTTTGCGGCCCTGTTCGGCCAACGTCAGATCTTTAACCTTGAAGTCAATTCCGTTCTTGTGATCCGGTGTAAAGATGTACTGTTCGGATACTGTGCTCATTAGACTGTCTTAATCTCATGTGATCGTTCACCGGAATGGGGACTCCCACCGGGTGTTCGACAATAAAAGTGAAAAGGCAAAACGAAATGTCTTACCATCAGAATTTGGCGAAATCGTAAGGTCATTCGCCCCGTTTTAAACCGCCATCCATGATAATTCACAACGGGCAATCCAAACAGGGGATAAAACCAACGTTTTCCCGGTTTTAGTGTCCGTTAGGATGGGTAAAAAGAGGGTCGATCGCGCGAGTCGTTCAAGCAGTCCAGTTGAAGCAATTCCATTGAAGTGAATAAGCGAAGGGGGAGCGGATATCGCTTATATAATTATTCTTGGTGTCGTATTGCTTCTGGGCCTGTTTGCGGAAGGATTGGCTGCCGGCATTGCCCAAGGCATAAACAATTGGGCTGACGGCCAGAGAAGGAGGAGGAGGAAGGGGAACGTAAAGTTAGCACTGTTTGTACAACTTGCAATTCCGATTTCTGTCTTAATTTTGGCAATTGCAATCTGCTGGTATTTTGCTGCCAACAAATAAATGTCTCAAAAACGGATGGCACTGCCGACGAAGATTGGGAGCCGTTTTGACAATTGCCGGCCGCGACCGCATGGGCTTGGCTTCAATTATGCTCGCGCGGCAAGGCTTCCTGCGCCGCGCCCACAAAGGCGGCAACCAATTCGGGTTCTTTGATGCCTGGACTGGATTCGACTCCGCTTGCCGTGTCCACGATTGAAACGCAAGAAACCTTTATCGCCTCCGAAACATTCTTCGCCGTCAAACCTCCGGCGAGAATCAAAGGAACCTCGCAATCTAGCGTTGGGACGACTGACCAATCAACCGCTTTTCCGGTTCCGCCATATAGTCCTGGTGCGGCGGCGTCCAGCAAGATCACGTCGACTCCCGCTTCAACCCAAGCAGCGATTTCCCGGTTGACTTTCTCAACGGCAGAATTTTCACTCAGTTCGCGATCGCCCCCGACTGAACCACCCTCCCCCGCTCTCGCCGCAGGCTTGGTTCGTACGGCACGAATCACTTTAGGAGGAACTTCGGTCGAGCGTTGCCGGCTATCCCAAGCTGAGCGGAATTCTGCCACAACATCCGCAGCTTCATCGCCGTGAAACTGTACGAAATCAAGCCCACATTCCTGAGCAATCGCTACTACTTCACTCACAGGCGAATTAACAAACACGCCAACTTTGCTGACCCGGCGTCCATCCAAATCAAATTGCTCAATAGTGCGAGCGATTTCTATCGCGATCTTCCTCTCTACGAAACGCGAACTTGCCGCGTAAAAATTCAGGCCAATGGCGTCCGCGCCGGCCTGACACACAACGCGTGCGTCGAGCGGCCTTGTAATCCCGCAGATTTTGATTTGAAATAATTGTTTCATCGCGCAGATCTTCGTTCCATTCCAATTAGTACTTCGCTCGGTTAAGGCTTGGCTATGGCTCGATTATGGCTCGGCTAAGAACCAGCGGTTCATCAATAATGTATGACTAATGCCAACCGGTGCCATGCCCTCGCTTGCGTGGGCATGATCGCGAAAGCGAGAGTATCCCACCAGTCATTTCAAGCTTGATGGGGCCACTTTCGATTACTGGCCACGCCACCTGCAACTCAAGCGACGATCATTTTGCCAGCGACCAAATTTATTCAACGACCACCCCTCGGTCGATAGCCACCTCAATCAACGCTCTTGTTCCAACGCCCTTTTTGAAACGCAACTTTGTCACGTCCGTCTAAATCTTCAACAGCATCCGGAACCGAGAGATCCGACTCTGCTGCCCTCTTATCGGGCTTCGAGCCCGAACACCTGCCAGTCTTGATCACCGGCGTCGCGGGAGTCGCAGGCTACAACGCCTTTCTTCAGTTCCGTGAACGATACGGCGATCAAGTCATCGGTCAACGTACCGTCCGCAATTGGCCGCTACAAGTCGATGGGATCGTTGCTTGCGATCTTGATGACACGTCGACATTTGCTCGGCTGCTCGAAGACCATAACATTCGCACCATCATCAATTGCGGCGGCAGTTGCGCGCTGAAAGCCTGTGAGCTCGACCCTCAGATGGCCCATCGGCTGAACGTCGAACGTGTCGACCACCTGCTCAACGCCATTGATGGAACTGGAATTCGCTTGATCCACCTGTCGATCGACTTGGTTTACTCAGGCGTGGGCGAAGGTGACTACGTCGAGACCGATATGACGGATCCGGTCACAATTTATGGAAAAACGATGGTTGCCGCTGAAGACTTGGTGATGACGCGAAATCCGGAAAGCTGCATTTTGCGAATTTCATTGCCGATGGGAATCAGCTTCAACGGGCATGCCGGGGCGATTGACTGGATTCAATCCAGATTTGCCAAAGACAAACCAGCCACCTTGTATTTTGATGAAATTCGCACGCCAACATATGTTGACTGCTTGAACGAAGTCATTGAAATGGCCACGGTTCGCAATCTAAGCGGGATTTTCCATGCCGGCGGCCCAGTCAAACTTTCGCTGTATGAAATCGCTCAAATTGTCAATCGTGTCGGCGGTTACAATCCCGACTTGCTGATGGGCTGCCCTCGAATTGACGCCGGGCCAGTGCCGCCTCGCGCGGGCAATGTGACGATGAATTGCGACAAATTGATTCAAACTCTCGGCAAAGCCCCGTTTTGCCAGTGGCCGCTCGACTCCGGGCTTCTCCCCACTTCACGAACTTGGCATTACGAGCGAGGCTCCAATGCGGGAAGTTTAGATGCCATCGAAGCCCTGCTTTACCGTCGCCCAGATTCCAAGCCCCAGTCGTCTGAATAATCCGCACTTTTGTAGAATCTGACCGATTCGAGCCAGCTTTCTTGCGCCGTTTTTTGCGAGCGGCAATGGCGTACATTGATTGATTTCGCGTTACGATATAGACTGGCGTTGGAGATGGATCTGCAATTTCCCGAAGCTCAACGCGTTATTCAATGCGTCTTGCGATCGGGTTGTCGTAGCGGAGTGGGATATGAACGAGAATTACAGTTGGAGCTGGAACGCAGGAAGATGGTTAGGGATACCGGTTCGCCTCCACCTGCTGCTCTTACTTTTTGTGGCGACGGTCTTTGGCGTAGAACTTACTTTCCCCCAAGTCCAAACGGGCACAGCGTTTGTCACCATTCTGGTTTTGCTTGGTTCAATCGTTGCTCATGAACTGGCCCACTTGTTCACCATTGCCAATCTTGGCGGACATGTTAACAACGTCATCTTGATGCCATGGGGCGGCAATTCCAGTTTTGTCCTTCCGCGAACTGGTCAAGCACGCGGCGCGGTTTTTCTCGCCGGCCCGTTCGTCAATGGAGCCATCTTTGCGATTTGCTCGGCCTTGCTGATCCAATCTGGAAATGCTGAGCTGTCGGCCCTCACCAACCCGTTCACTCCCCACCAATTTAGTATCAAGCCAACCGATTGGCAGGTCTCGCTGATCAAGATTATCACTTGGGTCAATTTCCAACTCATGTGGGTTAATTTGATTCCGTGTTACCCGTTCGATGGAGCCGCCATCATTCGCTCCTTCATTACAGCAATCAATGTTGATTTGCCCAAACTAAGAGTCGAATCGGCGATCATGGTCATGGGACACGCCGTCGCATTTGCTTTGATGGGCCTGTCTTGGATGGTTCGTGACGTAAGCCTCGGCCCTGTCCAGCCCGATTGGTTGATCATGTTGCTTGCAGGAATCACGTTGCTATTTGCGGCGCGGTATTCTTTCTACGAAGAAACTCGAATCTCCGACGCTGATTGGGATGATTCCTCGAATGTGGAGTACGATTCCTTTTACGACGAAGGATCCATGTTCGACTTTCCTACCGAACACCAAAATACGGCTTACTCGCAGTGGCTCGTTGAA
>CAZPTT010000169.1:0-1939 GCA_964589435.1 uncultured Pirellulaceae bacterium | reverse complement strand
GACGAAATCGAACTGGAAGAAGAAGAGGAACGGCTTGCAGACAACATTTTGAAGAAGATGCACGCTGACGGTGGCTTGGAGGGTTTAAGTCCAGAAGAACGTTCCCTTCTCGATCGAGTCAGTGCCCGCATTCGAAAAAGACGACAACAAGGCGTCTAACTTCTAGTACGTTTCTTGTTGTCGCTTCTCTTAATCAGGCATCGTTTAACGGCAATACCGTTCAAGGAAGAAGGACTTTACCGACGCTAGACGGTGAAAACCGCGAATTTTGGTACGATCATTCCACGCTCTGGCGAGCGTAGCTACGTTCATTGAACCGCATTGCGTTTAACGGTGGGACGAATCATGGCCAACGCTCATCTTGATGCCCAAGACCCTACCCTCAGTGACCAACCCGACGCCCAAGATTCGTCTCAGGTATCTATCAAGAAAATGTTCTGGTGGGTAACGCTTTGCGCTTTTGCCGCCGGCTCATTCGCCAAGTTCCCGGAACTCTTCAGAAACGAATGGGACTTTCCCTCGGGGCAAACGATCGGCATCGTCACTGTTAGCTGGTTCGTGTTTCTTTTCTGGCACTGGCGTCAAAAAAACGTCTCCGCGCTTCTGATTCATACCATTACCGTCGCGTTGATGTACCTCTTCATTTGGATGCTTGGTAACCGAGTAACTGAATCCACATCCGTCGTACCGATCATGCTCGCGACTCTTCTTTGTGCTCAAGCAATGAGTATCATTCTGGGTTTGACGGCGACCACGTCGAAAGTCATCAATCGCCACGGCAAACCCGCGTCTTTCCTTTTTTACTGCGTGACCGGCTCGACGCTGGTGGTGGCTGCGATATGTGGAATTATCCCAAGCCTAATGAAAGGCTTTCCGGATTTCCAAGCGATCGCGATGGGCGCGATGATTGGTTGCTGGATGGGGCTTTACCAAGCAACTGCGAAATCGAAATGGATTCAGGAAAAGCGATTTCTCGGAGCCAAGCCTCGTCACATCGTGCTGGCCGGATTTCTGTTTTCCTTCTTCAGCCCAATATTTTTTAGCATCGCGAACGAAACATTTTTGAGAACGACTTATTACTATCTGCCGGTTTGGCTTACACCTGGTTTGGGGTTTATCGCTGCGGCAATCGTGATAGCCGCAAGCCGATTTTTTCGTTCTTCAAGAACGCAGCATTGACGTGCGGTTCATGCCGGGCGACTAAATGCGGCCGCCACTCGGGAACGCGCGAAAAGCAACTTCGGCAAATCTTTGTTTAGACCCAATCCTGTTTCATGAAGAAGGACTTCGGAGCTTTTCTACCGTAGCCACTGTTCGCGAGGCGGTGGAAAACCATAAACTCCTTACGATAAATCCACGCTACTCAAATTGAGCGATTGTAGGCCGCTATCAAGAAGCGTCAGCGACGATGGTACGGCAAAACTCGAGTCTATCACTCGAACCGAAGTCACCGTAACTGCGCTAAACTTGTTACGGCCTACTATCTTACGATCCACCATTTGTCGATTGATAGCGATGCGGATTTTGAAAACGCGCAGGTTGAGTAGCCACGTTCATTGAACGTTGAACATCAATCGGCTTAAACGTTCATTGCATTTTGTTGCGTGTTAAACGGGACTAAGCGAATCAAACGAAATCGGAAAGCTGTTCTTCCTGTCATCTTAAGTATAAGAAATGAAAACTAGTGGCTCGGCAGACCCGAAATATTCGGTGACGTTTTCTCGCAATTCCACGCAATTCCACGCAATTCCACACATGCCCACGCAAGCGAGGGCATGGCACCCGTAAACACTAGTCAACTCAACATCAGCTAACTCAACAGTGACGGACCACTGGACATCACCACCTGATCAATTCCGTGGGCAAATTTCTCCGCGCGACGGGTTGGGCAACTACTGCTTGATGCGTCCAATCTGCAATCCGTGTCCGGTTCCGAACT
>CAZPTT010000168.1:3956-13313 GCA_964589435.1 uncultured Pirellulaceae bacterium | reverse complement strand
GGCTTTGAATACACTGACTCCCCCGGCAACAATGGCCTCCTCTAAATTGCCTCGTCTTGGGCGACCCCGGGAAGGTGTCGAAGCAAATCCAGCTGTGACACCTTCGGGATCAAAAATTAGTTGCTCTTTTATTAGTTGCTCTTTTCAAGGGTGTTTCGCTCTTTCAATTGACGAGCGTGAAAAGACGTCGGAAACCTGTACGACAATTCCTGCTCCAAGATCACCTGTTCCTTCCGCCACTGGAGCGATTGAGCGATTTGAGTCGCTTGAAAAATCGCAGCTGCCGACAAGGCTGGAAATCGGCTGCCATTGATCGCTGGAATCTTTAGCAGCCCCAACATGACATTGGCTCGTTCGTTGGCAGTCTCCAAAACCTGCCCATTTGATTTCTTGCGTTGCTTGTCGCTACCATCCGGTGGCCATGCACGGCTCGCCCGATCATTTCCCGAGAACTTCCTATCCAATGCCTCGCTCTCAGGCTCGACAAAATGCTCAGCGAAACTCAAATAGGATGCAACCAATTTAGCATTGCCCTCTGGCAGTTCGCCCCGAGCGATCGATCGCTTGATTAGCGAATCCGACCCGCGAAAATCTCCGCTGGCAATCTTCAATTGCGACTGCAACACAACATGCCACGCTACAAAATCGCCTTCGCCCTCCCCCACCAAAGCGATCAGCTCTTTCGCTAGTTCAAGTCGTTGTTTCTCGATCGCCAACGACGCCAAATAGACAATGGCTCCAAGCTGTTTCGAACGAGAAGTCGGAACAAACGAGTTCGCCAAAGACTCGAACGATGCCCCGACTTGGGAACCGTCAAACCAGATCGGCAAGATCCGCTCCGACAACATCGTTTCTTCCTCGTCACTGGACAAATAGAATCGCATTCCCGTTGAGCTAATTCGGCGCAGTTCCCGTTGCATGAGAACCGCTTGCAAAAAGGGCAGCACAGCCCCGGCACGATCTCCTCGATAGATGCGGCTTTCCATCGTTGCGATACAGACTAAATAATCCGAACGGGAAGAAGTCTTGCTCGCCAAAGTCTGCAACTTCAACCGCTGATACATCGGCTCTGCCAGTTCGCCAATCCCCGACCAGTCTTCATTGGCCAATCGAACCTTCAGCCGAAACAAGGGCAAGCCTAACTCCGCAAGTTTCGCATCAAACGATTCACGCAAGCCATCAGTCACCGAGGCCTTGAGAATTTCATCCCAGCCAACTCGACGTTCACCGGTAAGCAAAACATGATCATCGTTAAAGTCAATCACTCTCGTATCGCGCAGCACTGTCAAATCACGCAACACGACAGAATCTTCAAACTCCACCAGCGGACTGACATCGCTATTTTTCAGTGCCAGCTCTTTTTGAACCTGCTTACCCTGAACCTGCTTATCCTGAAACTTGGCCAACGCCGCATTTGGCATCGCAACCAATCCCAGTAGCACAACAGATATTGCCACGTTCAAGGGCAGCCTTACAAAAGCGACTTGCCAAAAAATTGATTGCCAAAAAATTGATTGCAAAAACATAAAGACCAGTCAATGCTCGAGGGCGGTCGCAAATTCGATCAGCGACGCAAAATCAGATTGAGAAAAGCGTCGTGCCATTTCAAACCCACGACTCGATAATGAGAAGTCTTTATTGAGGTGATGAATAACCAAACCGTTTTGACAAAGCTCACGGAAGCCATCCAAAAACCTGATCGTTTGCACAGGGTCTTCCTTCTTCAAAAACAACAACCTCTGATTCAATTCCTGCTCAACACAAACTGCCAAAAACCGATCGGCAGAATCAAACGAATCACGATTCGCTCGAATATCAATCGTGCCACGCGTGGCCGCAACAGCCAAGATTGCTTTCGCCTCATCGGACAACGGATCGGCCAGAAAAACATCATCAACCGTAATGTCTTTAAGATTTGCGATGGCCAAACTACACAAGTTGGCAAATCCGAGAATCGTTGCTGCGCCCTCCGACAAGTCATTCCACGAAGACGAATGCTGGCCACCAGTTTCCAAATTTCGCTGCAGCATGGAACGTCAATTCTCTCGAAGAGGTGTGATTGGGGTGGCAAAATAGATTTGAAATCCAGCAAAGCGGCGATTCAGCCTTCGCCGAAACAAACGATCCGGCTCATATTGTGACGTTTTTTCCAAATTTATGCTAACACATCCGCAGCTTGGCCGTCTTTTCGTTGTCGGTCGGCGAACGAATCCAGTTTTTCAGGCGTCAAAACACCGCTGCGGCGTAAGCATTCGAGCCAGCTAATTCGATCGAACCGATCATCAATTTCATCGCTAGGCAACTGCATCCATGAGATCAGCGCAAGAAACTCGTTGGGAGAACTACATGCACCAGTTATCAAACTTTGGTCGATTTGCCTTTTGTGCCCTCCTGTTCGCAATCACCTGCGATTCAGGAAGCTTCAATCAATCCGCCGCCGCACAGGAAATCGGATTCGTCGAAGCATTTGCGCTTTCATCGGATCGCGACCAAGTACTCAAGCAACTGGTGCCCGGCACTCAGCCCTACTATTTCTTCCACTGTTTGCATCACCAAAACAATCAGCAGTTGGACAAAGTTGACGCACTTCTGAAACCCTGGATTAAGCGATTTGGGTACACCGGACAGGTCAATCAGATTCGTAACCGCCAGGCACTCCTCAAATACAGTGATGATCCGGCAACAACTTTAAAACACCTGACACAACAACTGAATCTCAACTTTAATCATCAGCGCGAAATTCCGCAGACCCAACGAGACCTGCCCACCAAGCTCGCTTCTTCTTTGCTCGATCCGAATCGATTAACGAATCTCGCACGCACGCGGTATCAAAACACAGACGGATTCACCGAAGAAGGCTTGCGTTTGCTCGCAGAAACAAAACTGACGAAGACCCAACGGCGTCACCTTCTGCAACGACTTCGGTATCCTGACTTTCCTGAAGTCGTTGATCTGATCGTTCAAGATCTAAAAGAGCGTGACAGCGGCGGATTTGGCAAAATGCAAATCCACAAAGCACTCACTATCAAACAACTGGATGAACTGGCCCGCAAACAACCAAAAGTTGCCGGCCAAACCAACTTCGTCAACATCTATCTCGGCAAGCTCTATCCTTCCAACGATGTCAATTGGCAAGCCGACACCGAAGAGAAACAACAATATCTCGATCGACTTTGGAATTACGCCTCTCGACTGAGCTCTTCCCATAATTCGCTGAAAGCCTGCATACTTTATCGCAAGCTGGAATTCGAAAAATCGCAAGGCAAATTCGATTTTGATTTATTCAAAACCTACCTCCAATTGCCGCGCAACGTTGGCTACATTCATCGTTCGCTCATTAAGAACGTCAAATCACGCAGCCACATCGTCAACCTCGGTGCGAACTTCAACCAACAAACCCGCTTGCCTCCAATCAACAATGACGAGCCACTCGTTCAAGCCTTCCTCCACCACTTTTTACTGGAAGAAAATGACACGTCCAAATTCGATACCGATATCGAAAGTAAGTATCTCAAGCGACAGTTTGCCACCGTCAAGATTCTCAATGGCCTTGGAGACAGCGAGAAATGGGCGTCGTCACTGAATCCAGAAGAATATCAATCACTGATGAAGCGAATCGATTTGGATTTTCGGGAAACGAACCCGGAGTACTTCGCGCCAAACGATTTGGTCGAACTGGAACTCGATCTCAAGAACGTCAACAAATTGTTGGTTAAGATTTTTGAAGTCAACACTGAGAATTTCTATCGCAAACACAACTCCGAAATCGACACCAACATCAATCTCGATGGCTTGGTTCCAAACTTCGAACAGACGTTTACCTACAACGATGCGCCCGCTCTACGCATCAAACGCTCTTTCAAATTCCCGCAGTTGGAGCAACGTGGCGTCTACATTGTCGACTTCATTGCCGGCGGAAAAAGCAGCCGCGCCTTGATTCGCAAAGGCCGCTTACAAATCACGGGGCAATCGACTGCAGCTGGCCAACTGTTCGCAGTCATCGACGAGGATCGCAACGTTGCTGAGGACGCCAACCTTTGGATCGGGGGAAGCCGCTATTCACCCGACGAAAACGGACGCATTCTCGTTCCATATTCAACGCAAGCAGGACGGGCCAACGCCATCATCACTCAAGGCAACTTTAGTTGTTTACAGACGTTTGATCACGTTGCCGAAAAGTATCAGTTTTCGGCTGCTCTCGTCGTCGACCGCGAGTCGCTTACCCGCAGCAACAAAGCCAACATTCTTATCCGCCCTGCCCTTCGCATCGCTGGCGGAAATCCAGTCCCACTCAAGCTGTTGAAAAACACAAAACTAGTGATCACTTCGGAAAACCAGGACGGATTGCCTTCCACAAAAACATTTGATGACCTTGAACTTTCCGAGTCGAAAGAAACGTTGTGCGAGTTTGTTGTGCCACCACGCCTAAAAACTCTCAGCATGACACTCTCCGCAACCATCGATAACGTCAGCCGCGGAGCGCCAGAAACCGTCACCTCCACACAAACGTACAACATCAATCAAATCGACAGCTCTGACAAAATCCAAGACGTTCATCTTGTGCCAACCAACTCCGGGTACTTTCTCGAAGTCACCGGCAAAACAGGTGAAGCCCGCCCAAAGCAATCTGTCCGAGTTTCCTTAAGCGTCATTGGCTTCAAGAACTCAGTCGACGTCGACCTGCAATCCGACGCCAAGGGTCGCGTTGAATTAGGAAAGCTGAAAAATGTCGAGTCAATCAAAGTTGCGATTGCCGGTGGATCGAAAAAGTCGTGGTACCTAACCACAGACGACCAAACTTATTCACAGACGATTAACAGCCTCGCCGGTGAACCCATTTTGATTGCCGCGCCGGCGGATCTTCAAGCCATCGATGCGACTCGAGTATCGTTGCTGGAAAAACGTAGCGGCACTTTCGTTCGCGACCATCTCAACGCGTTGTCGCTCGAAGACGGCATGTTTATCATCAACGAGTTGGCAGCCGGCGACTACACATTCCGGCTTCATTATGTTGCTGACACAAACCGCAGCCATTATCGAAATATCGAAATCCGAGTCACGGAAGGAACATCAGCCGCCAATGTTTGGGTCGGTGAGCATCGCCACCTCGAAAAACGAGTCAGCAATCCCCTGCAAATCTCAACGATTGAAGCCAACGATAAAACCGTCACCATCAATCTCTCAAACGCCGGCAAGAACGCTCGCGTTCACGTCTTCGCAAATCGCTACCAACCGGCGTTCAATGCATTCGGTTTGCTGGCCACAGTCCAAGACAACGAGCCCTGGATCTATCGACCTTCGATTCGAAAATCTGTCTACATGCAGGGCCGAAAAATTGGCGACGAATATCAGTACATCCTAGATCGCAAATTTGCGAAGCATTATCCGGGCAACATGCTTGAACGCCCTTCACTGTTGCTGAACCCTTGGGATACGCAACAAACGAACAACGGCAATCAAGACGCCGCGGACGGATCAAGCTTCGGCGGTGCCGGGGCTCAAGCTGATGACCGGATGGATCGCATGCGACGGCAAGCTGCCGGTGCTGATGGCAACCAAGATTTTGCCAATCTGGATTTCCTCGGCGGCGGTGCGGTCATGCTGGCTAATTTAGCTGTAGACAAAAATGGTCAAGTCAAAATTGATCGCTCCGAATTTGGCTTGGCTCAACACATTCGCGTTGTTGCAGTTGACGAACAATCAACTTGCCAACGCACCATCAATGCCGGCCTCAGTCCGCTCAAACCACGCGACGGACGCTTGGCAAATGTCTTGGATGCCGGAGGCCACTTCACACAACGCAAGAAAATCGAGGTCATGAGCGAAAATGATCAGCTATTGATCGAAGACATCGTTTCTTCAAAATTTCAATATTACGATGACCTTGGCGACGTCTATCGATTGCTGACAACGATCAACAACGACACCAATTTGAAGAAGTTCGAATTCATCCTGACTTGGCTTGATCAAGCCGAGGAAAAAAAGCAGGAACTGTATTCCAAGAACGCTTGCCACGAATTGAACTTCTTCCTCTCGAAAAAGGACTCGAAGTTCTTCGCTGATGTCGTCACACCGCACTTGCGCAATAAACGAGACAAAACGTTCCTTGATCATTGGCTCTTAAAAGACAATCTTGACCAGTATACCGATCCGTGGAAATACGCGCGTCTCAATGCGGTCGAACGAATTCTACTTTCTCAACGACTGGAAAACCGTGCCGCCGACATCGTGCGAAATGTGACAGAAATGTACATGATGTCGCCCACACCTCGCTCTCGATTCGACGCTCTGTACGACACATCGATCACGAGCATGTCGCTCGACGACGATTTTGGAATCGCAATGAACGAAGCCAAGCAGAAATACTCCCGCAAATTAGGCCGAGGTCGCAGCGGCGGATTGAACGACGAGCTTGGCGTGGCCATGGATGAAGAAGAGGCTAGTGAAGAAATTGCCGGCCTCGCGATGCTTGAAAAGTCCGCCGCTCCCGCAGCACCTGGCCAATCACGTGGCGGACGTGGTTTCGCTGCCGGTGGCACCATCATGGAATTGGAACGCCGGACTAAGTCAAAGAAATCCAAAAGCTTTGGCACTCGAAAAGGAATCGCATCAGATGGCAGAACCCAGCGCTACGCCGTCGACGCTCCCGTTGCGGAAAGCGCCGTTGAAAACTTCGCCGTCCCGATGAAGCAGCAAAGCCAGTTTGGCTACTTCGACGGCGAGCAACTTGGCGAGCTACGTGAAGAAACTAAAAACCTCTATCGGCGCCTCAATCCAACCAAGGAATGGATGGAGAACAATTACTATCGGCTACTTCCAGAGCAGCAGACCGCCAAACTGGTCGAAGCCAATCGTTTTTGGCGCGACTATGCCAATCACGATGGCGGAACCTTTTTGTCGCCCTACTTTTCTGAAGCCAATCGAAACTTCACAGAAATCATGTTCGCACTGGCCGTTCTGGATTTACCACTGAAACGTCCTCAACAGAAACCCGAATTCGTTGACAACAAAATGACTTACACGGCGGGCGGGCCAACCATCGCACTTCATCAACAAGTCCAAAACGCAATCATCGAAAATGGCAATACAACGGTTCTAGTCAGCGAGAACTTCTACCAAAAGAACGATCGCTACCGACATGAAGATGGAGTTCGTTTTGACAAATTTGTCTCGGACGAATTTCATGCACACACACTGTACGGTGGCCAGGTCGTCATCACCAACCCAACATCAACACCCAGAGCGGTGGAGTTGCTGATTCAAGTTCCAGAAGGCTCTGTCGCTTGCAGTGGATCGCAAGACACCAAAACGATCCAGCTCGACCTGACCGCGTTCAGCACCAAGACGTTTGACTATTCGTTTTACTTTCCGACCGCAGGACAGTTCAGCCACTATCCGGCACATGTTTCGGCGGACGAAAAAGTTCTTGCAGTCGCCGATCCGGTTGGCTTCCTCGTCACCGACCAACCGGCCAAACTCGACAAGACCTCATGGGCTTACGTTTCTCAAAACGGCACCGATGAAGAAGTGATCGATTTCCTCAAACAGAAAAACGTGCTGCGGCTTGAGCTGGACAAAATCGCCTTCCGCATGAAAAACAAAGCCTTCTTTCTGCGAACAATAGAGACACTAAGAAACAGGTACGCCTACAATCACACGCTCTGGTCTTATTCGACCAAGCACAATGACCCCGAATCACTACGCGAGTTTCTTGTTCATGCTGATAAGATTGCCAGCCAAAGTGGGCCTTACCTGAACTCTGAATTGCTGACACTCAACCCAGTCGAGCGAAATTGGTATCAGCACCGCGAGTACTGGCCGCTGATAAATGCGCGCAGTCATAAGCTTGGCCCTGAGCGAAAAATTCTGAATCCGAATTTCGCGAACCAATATGAACAGCTGATGAATGTGCTCGCTTATCGGCGAACACTCTCGCCCGACGATCACTTGGTGGTGACGTACTACCTGCTGTTACAAGATCGAATTGAGGCAGCACTTGCACATTTTGAATCTGCCAACGAAGACTCGCTGCAAAGTAAGATCCAATACGCTTACTGCGACGCGTATCTTGACATGTACCGCGAGGATCCAGACGCCGCAGCAGACAAAGCCGCAGTTTGGGCCGACTACCCCGTCGATCTTTGGCGCAACCGATTCAAGAACATCCTTGCTCAAGTCGAAGAAATTCGCGGTGGTGAAACCACAACAATTGACGAGAAAGACCAAACCCAAAAGCAAACCGAGCTCGCCTCATCGGCTGAGAGCTTTGACTTCAAGGTCGAGTCGGGCACCGTCAAAATCAATCACCAAAACTTGAAAAGCGTTGTCGTTAACTTTTACGAAATGGATATTGAATTGCTCTTCAGCCGTTCGCCTTTCGCCCAAGACGAACTCGATGGATTCTCCATGATTCGCCCCAACGTGACTCAACCGGTAGAACTTAAGGCCGACGAGAAGGGCCGAGGCAGACATGACTTCGAATTGCCAGCAGAACTAGGCAACAAAAATGTGCTTGTCGAACTGGTCGCTGGTGATCAAGCAAAATCGCAACCTTACTTTGCTCACTCCCTCGACGTGCAGATCGTTGAGAATTACGGCCAGCTTCAAGTCACCGACGTTACTGACGGAAAATTTATTTCCAAGGCATACGTCAAAGTCTATTCAAAGCGGAGCGATGGCTCGATGGAATTCCACAAGGATGGCTATACCGATTTGCGCGGCCGATTCGATTACGTTTCGCAAAGCAACCATTCGATGAACCGCATCGAGAAAATTTCTATCTTGATTATGAGCGAAGAACACGGTTCGATCATTCGCCAAGTCGATCCGCCGAAAGAGTAGCAACAACGCTCTGGCAAAGCAGCCCGCCGGTCACAGTTGGCAATCGCAGTCCAACCTCTTGCTTGCGGGAGGTTGTGCTCTCAGGCACGGGAAGGGCTTTCGATCGCCAAAGGCTTCTTGCCAAAAGAGCTTCACGAATGAAAAAAAACATCACACATTCCACCCGCAATTTTCCGGCTCAGAACCACTGTCCTGGGCTCAACTGCCAATCGAACGTCCTGTTTCTAACCAAATACCGGATCTTTCCACATTCCCTGGCTCCATTGGCAATAATAAGCAGCCTTGAAACATCTGATTCCGAGGGCGCCGCAAAATTGCTGATTGCTGAATTCCGGCCAACATCTAAACTAGTGATTCTTCAACGCTGAGATGACTAATTTCTTGGGTGCCATGCCCTCGCTTGCGTGGGCATGCTTGCGAGAGCGTGACGCCAATCAGTTCAGTGCTGACGGGCCATCGGATTCTTGGGTGCCATGCCCTCGCTTGCGTGGGCATGCTTGCGAGAGCGTGACGCCA
>CAZPTT010000168.1:0-3856 GCA_964589435.1 uncultured Pirellulaceae bacterium | reverse complement strand
ATCATTTCAGTTCTGACGGCCATTGGTTTCTAATTGTGAGCTCAATAATCTGGACGAGAATTTGTAGAAGACGAGGCTATGAGCCCCTGTACCTTTGGCACTTCAGGGACTCGCAACCTCCTCCACTACCCAAAACTTTAGTTGAAGTAAAATACTAAGTTATCGGCCGCCTTCGCACTATAAATCGGCTCAGAAGAATTCGCTTTTTGCCATTCAATCAAATCCAAAATGCCTTTTAACAATCTCGTCACATTGTCTACCGGTCGGCTCCTCACTTGGGCGATTGCCGCTTCAATTTGTCTTGCCTCTGGCCAGGCTACACCGGCACAGGATTCAAATCAAAAGTCCAATCCGCCCGCCTTTGTTGAAACTTTCCTAAAGCAAAATTGCTTCGACTGTCATCAAGGCGAATCATCCGAGGCTGGACTTGATCTCGCGGCGCTCGCCGATCGAACCGAACCACTCACGATCGCCAATTCAGAGAAATGGGTTCGTGTTTTCGATCGAGTGCATGACGGGGAAATGCCACCGGCGGACTATGGAACTCCAGATGCACAAGAATTGAAATCGTTTCTCAGCAAAACTGAAAACTGGATCACGACGGTTCAGCGAAACGAAATGCACCAGGTCGGGCGCGTCCAAGCCCGCCGACTGACAAACTTGCAACTCGAGCGAACACTGCATGACTTACTTGGCGTTGACATCCCGCTGGCCAATCGCATGCCTGACGAACCTAGAACCGAAGGGTTCAACACCGTGGCCGACGGCCAACCCATGTCCCACTTTCAACTCGAGCAACACGTTGATGTTGTCGACACAGCGCTTGACGAAGCGTTTCGTCGAGTCTTGGGAAAATCGGATTTATGGAAAAAGAAATTGGCTGCCAAAAACGTCGCGCGGCGGCGCAGACAACGGCGCAATCGCGAACCTGAACTCATCAAGGGACAAGCCGTCGTGTGGACGGGACGACTTCCGTTTTACGGAAAAGTTCAATCGACGACCGCCCAAGAGGATGGATGGTACCGATTCAAAATCCGCGCAAATGGACTTAACGTTCCGGACGACCATGGCATCTGGTGTACTGTTCGCAGTGGCCAGTGCTTTGCTGGCTCACCGTTGATGTCGTGGATCGGAGCATTCGAAATCCATGATCAGTCAAAAGAATTTGTTTTCGAAGCTTGGCTTTCAAAAGAAGACAAGATTGAAATCCGACCCGGCGACAAGACACTAAGAAAAGCTCAGTTTCGAGGCGGTCAAGTCGGCAACGGAGTAGGCGCACCCCAAAAAGTCTGCGGTGTCGCGATCGACTGGATCGAGATGGAACGAATTCACCTTGGCCCCAACAACGAAACCATTCGCCGCATGTTGCTGGGCGACTTGGCGAAAGAAAACGCAAACGAAAACTCAATCGCGAAAGCCCTCGCTTCCGCCACCAAGGCTGACCTGCGCAAATTGATGAACCGCTTCGCGCGACGGGCCTTTCGTCGCCCCCTTCGTCGACCAATCGAAAGCGATGCGATCGCGCCTTACGTAAAACTGGCTCAACAGACGTTTGACGATAGCGAAGACTTCTGTTCAGCACTGCAGATGGGCTATCGTGCCATCCTTTGCTCACCTCGCTTTTTGTACCTGCAAGAACCAACGAGACAACTAGATGACTTTGCGGTCGCCTCCCGGTTGAGCTATTTGATTTGGAATCGCATGCCCGACAAACCGCTGATGAAATTGGCGGCTGCCGGAGAACTACGTGACAAAAAGGTCTTGAATGACCAAGTCGAACGAATGCTCGCCGACCCGCGCGGCAAGAAATTTGTTGGTGACTTTGCCAATCAATGGCTCGACATGAACTTGATCGATTTTACTGAACCGGATCAACGACTATACCCGGGCTTCGACCCCATCGTCCAAAACGCCATGCTAGCCGAAACGCATTCGTACTTACAAAAGATGCTCGACGAAGACTTAAGCATCTCGCACCTGATCGACTCCGACTTCACTTTCCTCAACAGTCGGCTTGCTCGATACTATGGAATCGAAAACGTCAAAGGTGACGAAATCCAGCAAGTGTCGCTTGCTCCTGAGGATCCGCGTGGCGGCCTGATCACACAAGGCTCGATCATGAAAGTTACCGCCAATGGGACAACCACTTCGCCCGTCATTCGAGGCGTTTGGATTTCAGAGCGATTGCTGGGTCAGCCAATCCCTCCACCGCCTGAGAACATTCCGGCGATCGAACCCGACATTCGCGGCGCGACGACGATTCGCGAACTGCTTGCCAAACACAAAGAGAACGGGGACTGCGCTGCGTGCCACCGAAAAATCGACCCGCCAGGATTCGCTTTGGAGAACTTCGATCCGTCTGGACGTTGGCGAGAAACTTATAGAGGACGTAAGAATAAGAAGAAGTCGAAACAAACGGAACTGGCTGTCGACCCTAGCTTTGAAATGCCGTCAGGGGAAGCATTCTCAGGGCTTACCGAATTCAAAGCAATCGTGCTCAAGGATCAGCCAGAATTGGCCCGAAATATCGTCGAGAAGCTCGTCGCCTATGGAACTGGCGCTACAGTAAAATTCGCCGACCGAAACGCGGTACAAACCTGCGTCCAGCAAGCCGAAGAAAACAATTACGGATTCAAGTCGCTACTTAAATCAGTCGTCACCAGCTCGATGTTCCTGTCAAAATAGCGAACCGCAACTTTCGAGATTCACATGAACAAAAAAATCAACTTCAATTCCGGGCGCTCCGTCAATCGTAGAACAATCCTTCGGGGCACCGGCGTTTCACTCGCCCTGCCCTGGCTTGGTGCGATGAACCCAGCCTTCGCCAAGGAATCAGATTCCGCAACGCCCAAACGTTTCGTCGCGATGACATTGGGGCTCGGATTGCACGGCCCCAACTTGAATCCCGCTCAATCCGGTACCGACTACCAACCCAGTCGATACCTCAAATCCATCGATGACATGCGTGAGAAATTCACCGTCATCTCAGGCTCGTCTCATCCCGGCGTCGGCGGCGGCCACCGCGCCGAAGCCAGTATCCTGACTGCCAACCCAGTCGGCAGTTCAGGCCGATCGAAAAATACCATTTCGATTGATCAGCTACTCGCCAAACATCTCGGTGGGCACACTCGCTTCCCTTCGTTGGTTCTTGGTAGCTCCGGCAGCAGCAGCCCCTGTTACACAGAAAATGGATCGATGATCCCGGCAATCTCTTCACCTTCAAAACTTTTTGAACAACTTTTCGTTGACGATTCACCTGCCGAACGAACCCGTAACGCAGAACGCGTAAACGAAGGCCGCAGCATCATGGATCTGGTTACCGAAGACGCCAAGCGGCTGAAGCGTGACCTGGGAACTGGCGATCAACAAAGGCTTGACTCCTATTTCTCCAGCGTGCGTGATTTGGAAAAACGCATGGCAGCTTCCGCAGCTTGGGCCAATCGTCCCAAGCCAAAAGTCGACGCAAAAAAACCAATCGACATTGGCGACTCAAGAGACTTCATCGGCCGCCAAAAATTGATGGCTGACATGATTCGATTGGCCATTCAAACCGATTCAACACGGTTCGTTTCGTTCCATCTCGGTGGCTCCGGCGGGGTCGTTCCGATTGACGGCGTCGATGAAGGCTACCACAGCCTCAGCCACCACGGACTCGACGAAGAAAAGCTTGAGCAACTTGCAATCGTCGAAGCCGCCATCGTCGCGGCTTGGGGCGACTTCATCCGCAGCCTCAACGAAACGGACGACAACGGACATTCGTTACTCGACCAAACGTCGGTTCTATTGACCAGCAATCTTGGCAATGCTTCCAATCACAGCAACAAGAACATGCCGGTTCTATTTGCCGGTGGTGGAT
>CAZPTT010000167.1:0-13510 GCA_964589435.1 uncultured Pirellulaceae bacterium | reverse complement strand
GCTTGGCACTGAGCCAAACTCGATTTTTGTGACTGCGATGGACACCAATCCATTGGCTCCCGAGCCTGAGTTGGTTGTCGGTGCGCACAAGGAGTTGTTCGTCAGTGGCTTGCAAGCGATCTCGAAGCTTACCGAAGGTAAGACATTCGTGTGTACTCGGCCTGATTCGAGAATTCCTGGCAGTAACATCCCGGGAGTACACTTCGAAGAATTTCAGGGCCCACACCCGGCCGGATTAGCTGGGACTCACATTCATTATCTTGATCCAGTCGACGGAAACAAAACCGTTTGGACGATCGGATACCAAGACATCATCGCGATTGGTCACCTGTTTACGACCGGTCGAATCATGACAGAGCGAGTTGTCTCCATAGCAGGCCCGATGGTTGCCGAACCTAGTTTGGTAAAAACTCGAATGGGTGCGTCAGTGACGGAGCTACTTGCGGGCAACAAGATCGACCCCAAAACGACTCGGGTGATTTCCGGTTCGATTTTGGCCGGTCGGACTTCCGAGCCAACCAAGGACTATCTTGGCCGATACCACAATCAATTGTGTGTGTTGGAAGAGGGATTCAAACGAGAGTTTCTTGGCTGGCAACTGCCGGGCTTCGACAAATTCTCGATCACGAAAATTTACGGTGGAACGTGGCTTAAGAATAAGCTGTTTCCGCTGACGACCAGTTCAGGTGGAAGCAAGCGTGCGATGGTTCCCGTCGGAACCTACGAGCGAGTGATGCCGCTTGATATTCTGCCGACTCAATTGTTGCGAGCGATTGTCAATCACGACTCGGAAGATTCGCAAATGTTGGGTGTCTTGGAATTGGATGAGGAAGACCTTGCCTTGTGTACTTACGTGTGCCCGGGCAAGTACGACTTCGGTTCGATTCTGAGGGAGAACCTTACCCAGATTGAGAAAGAGGGATAATCCACAATGTTGAGGAAATTGCTTGATAGTGTCGAGCCACTTTTTAAGCCGGGTGGAAAGCTGGAAAAGCTCTACCCGCTTTATGAAGCCAACGATACGTTTCTTTATACGCCGGGCGAAGTCGCCAAGGGCAAGACGCATGTTCGAGATGCGATCGACACAAAGCGTATGATGTCGATGGTCATTCTCGCTTTGCTTCCATGTATTTTCATGGCGATGTACAACACGGGCTACCAAGCTGAGCAAGTCATCAGTGCGGAGGGTTCCAGTTTTGTGAAGCCGGAACATTCGCTCTTGGAAGCCGTCTGGAGCGGTTCGTGGCGTTACAACCTCATGGATATGGTCGGTGTTGATTACACAGCCGATCGGGGGTCGTTTTTAAACCCGAGCAGTATTCTCCCCTGCATGTTTCACGGAGCCCTGTTCTTCTTGCCGGTTTACATTGTTTGTATGGCAGTCGGCGGTCACTGCGAGTTGATTTTCAGTGTCATTCGGAAACACGAGATCAACGAAGGCTTTCTCGTAACCGGGATGCTGTTCCCTTTGACTCTGCCGCCAACGATACCGCTTTGGCAGGTGGCTGTGGGAATCATGTTTGGCGTAGTGGTCGGTAAAGAGATCTTCGGCGGGACAGGGCGAAATTTTCTCAATCCAGCTTTAACGGGTCGAGCCTTTTTGTACTTTGCCTACCCGACAAAAATTAGTGGCGACGCTGTTTGGACTGCAGTGGATGGTTACACAGGAGCAACCGTTCTTGGTGAAGCAGCCGCCGCAACGAGTGGTTCAATTTCAACAATCGTTTCCAGCGGAATGGGTTCATCTTGGTGGAACTTCTTCATCGGTAACGTCCATGGTTCGATGGGTGAGACGTCAGCTCTATGCTGCATCATCGGTGCCGTGATCCTGATCGCCACGCGAATTGGATCGTGGAGAATCATGTCGGGAACGATGATCGGAATGGCTTTGTTTTCCGCCCTTCTTTGGTTGCTGCCCACAGGCGACGAGCCTGTGATGAACATTCTGCCTTGGTGGCACATGGTCATCGGTGGGTTCGCTTTCGGAACCGTGTTTATGGCGACGGATCCTGTTTCGGCTTCGATGACGAAAACGGGGAAGTGGTATTACGGCGGATTAATCGGATTCATGACGGTACTCGTCAGATCCGTTAACCCGGCGTTCCCAGAAGGCATCATGTTGGCGATTCTGTTTGCCAATGTATTCGCCCCGCTGATCGACTACTTTGTCGTTCAAGCCAACGTGAAGAGGAGGGCCGCTCGCTATGCCAGCTAGTAATAAAGACAGTATTGCGAACACGTTTATTACAGCTCTTGTGCTGTGCCTGGTTTGCTCGTTTCTCGTTTCGGCTGCTGCGGTCGGATTGAAGGCGCGGCAGGTAACGAATGTTGAACTTGACCGAAAGAAGAACATTCTTGAGGTGACCGGTTTTACCGCAGATGACATTGATTCTGCAGGCGGAATTGAAAAACTCTATGACGATCGATTTGAGACGCAGGTCATTGTCATGGATACCGGACAGGACGGCTTGGAAGAATTGACCGCAGCTTTGAAAGTTGCGGGCAAGGATCTGGGTGACGATGTGCTTGGTAAGTACGACCAGTTTTGGGCGTCCCGTTCGAAGAAAGCTTCTTTGAGTGATCAGATCGACAAGACGGAGGACATCGCTTCGGTCAAATACCGTGAGAAATTCTCACACGTGTTTGTACTGAAAGACGCCAGTGGCAAGGCTGAGAAGTATGTCTTTCCAGTCCGAGGTTACGGACTTTGGTCGATGATGCGAGGCTTCCTTGCTTTGGAGCCCGATTTCAAGACAGTCGCTGGACTGACCTTTTACGAGCAAAAAGAAACACCTGGCTTGGGTGGCGAAGTTCAAAACCCACAATGGAAAAAATTGTGGGCCGATAAGAAAGTGTACAACGACGCTGGCGAAGTCGAATTAGAAGTTGTCAAAGGTGCCGGAACGAATGAGTACGAAGTCGACGGTCTTTCAGGGGCCACGATTACCTCTAAAGGCGTTTCGAACATGATTGAATATTGGATGGGTGCCAATGGATTTGGTCCCTACATTGAGCGACAAAAAACTGGGTCGTCATCGGCCTCGATAGATAACACTGGGGTCAACAATGGCTAAACAATCATCGGTTAAGGATTTGGTTCTTGATCCGATTTTCGAGAACAATCCAATCGCTCTGCAGATTCTTGGTATCTGTTCGGCGCTGGCGGTAACGACCAAGCTTTCGACCTCGGTGACGATGTCGCTGGCTGTAATTGTCGTGACTGCATTTTCGAGTGCGGGTGTCGCATTGATTCGAGATCGTATCCCTGGCAGCATTCGCATCATCTGTCAGATGACGATCATCGCTTCATTGGTGATTGTCGTTGATCAGATTCTCAAGGCTTACGCATTCGAATTGAGCAAAGAACTTTCTGTGTTCGTCGGGCTGATTATTACCAACTGTATCGTGATGGGACGAGCCGAGGGTTTTGCAATGCAAAACTCCGTTCGGGATAGTTTCTGGGATGGCGTTGGAAACGGTCTTGGCTACAGCTTGATTCTGATCGTGGTCGGTTTCTTCCGTGAGTTGTTTGGCAGCGGAACATTCTTCGGCATGACCATTTTGCCGAAGAAGGCAATCGTGGATGGCGTTCAAACGGGTTGGTACGAACCCAACGGTTTGATGTTGTTGCCTCCGAGTGCGTTCTTCATTATCGGCGTATTCATTTGGATCTTGCGAACGTTTAATCCCGATCAGATGGAGGAAGCATAGTCATGCGAGATATGATCGATTTGTTTTTGCGAGCGGCATTTGTCGACAACCTCGCTCTCGTTTACTTCCTCGGGATGTGCACGTTCCTGGCGGTTTCCAAAAATGTAAAAACGGCTTTGGGCTTGGGCGTCGCAGTAATCGTCGTTCAAGTAATTACCGTGCCGATCAATAATTTGATTTATAACCACATCCTCAAAGAGGGTGCTTGGTTGTTGCAAGCTGATTTGGAATTCCTCGGATTGATCTGTTACATCGGTGTGATTGCGGCGATGGTTCAGATCTTGGAAATGACCCTCGATAAGTTTTTCCCTGCTCTTTATAACACGCTCGGAATTTTCCTTCCGTTGATCACGGTTAACTGCGCGATCTTGGGCGGAACGTTATTCATGGTTGAGCGAGACTACACATTCACTGAAAGTTGTGTCTTCGGCGTTGGAAGCGGTTTTGGCTGGGCAGCGGCGATCGCCGCTTTGGCAGGAATTCGTGAGAAGCTCAAATACAGTGATGTTCCACTTGGTCTTCGCGGTTTAGGAATCACGTTCATCATCGTTGGACTGATGGCTCTGGGTTTTCAAGCTTTCGGCGGAATCTAAAGGCGGAAACTTCCCGGAAGGCGAAAGCCAGCATGTTGTTGGTGCTTACTGCCGGCAACCATTTACAGTTTTTACTCTTTGAAATTTGAAGCATAGTTATGGCTGAAATTTTATTAGGCGTTTTGCTCTTCACGATCGTCGTACTGGCGCTTGTCTGTGTCATCCTGTTTGCCAAGATGTTCTTGGTGTCCAGTGGCAACGTGAAAATCATGGTCAACGAACAGAAAGAGATTGAAGTTCCCGCAGGCGGTAAACTGATGGGAGCTTTGGCTGACGCCGGGATTTTCGTTTCATCAGCCTGTGGTGGCGGTGGAACCTGTGCTCAGTGCCTTGTCAAAGTTCATTCAGGCGGCGGCGAGATTCTTGCTACAGAAACAGGACACATCAACAAACGAGAAGCCCGAGAAGGTTGCCGCCTTTCATGTCAGGTTGCCGTTAAGCAAGACATGAACGTGGAAGTTCCCGAAGAAGCCTTCGAAACCAAGAAATGGGAATGCGTCGTTCGTTCCAATCATAACGTAGCGACATTCATCAAAGAGCTCGTGCTTGAACTTCCAGCGGGTGAGGAAGTCGCATTTAAAGCCGGCGGTTACATTCAAATCGAAGCACCTCCGCACGAAGTTGACTACAAAGATTTCGACATCGAAGAAGAGTACCGAGAGGACTGGGATAAGTACGATGTTTGGCAGTACAAATCCAAGGTCGACGAAACTGTGATTCGTGCCTACTCGATGGCCAACTATCCCGGCGAAGAAGGCATCATTATGTTGAATGTGCGCGTCGCGTCCCCGCCGCCTCGCATGCCCGACGTGCCACCAGGAAAAATGTCGTCGTACATTTTTGACTTGAAGCCTGGTGACAAGGTGACGATTTCTGGGCCTTACGGTGAATTCTTCATCAAGGACTCGGAAGCGGAAATGATGTACGTTGGTGGTGGTGCCGGAATGGCTCCGCTACGCAGTCACATTTTTGAACTGTTCAAGCGATTGAAGACGGGACGCAAAGTGTCCTACTGGTACGGTGGTCGAAGCTTAAGGGAGTTGTTTTACATTGACGAATTCCGTCAGATTGAAAAAGACTTTCCGAATTTCACGTTCAACTTGGCTTTGTCCGAACCGCTACCCGAAGACAATTGGGATGGCTACGTCGGTTTTATTCACCAGGTCGTAATCGACAACTATTTGAAGGATCATCCAGCACCAGAAGATATTGAGTATTATTTCTGCGGCCCGCCGATGATGAATAAGTGTGTCATGCAGATGTGCGAAGATTTGGGTGTTGAGCCAGAGAATGTCGCGTTTGATGATTTTGGCGGCTAGTTTCTGCAGAACTTCACTTCGAAAAGTGTTGCTCAAAAACAATCGTTAAATTCAACAGAGATGGCTTCGGTCATCTCTTTTTTTATGGTGCTTCGGCAATGAAATGTGGAGGCATGAATTCACTTCGACCTGAGCATGGAATATCATGGAGGCGGATAACTCTGGTGGTCGAGATCGCGTGCAAAGTTGTTATGCCTTCGCTAGATCTTTACGGTTTTAAGATGAGTTATTCAAAGCGAATGTAGTTGCCGTCGTTCTGGCATCGTTCGTGTTTAAATCAGTCCAGCTAAATTGAACCACGGATCCAAAATGAAAAACTATATCACTCTCAGTCTTGTCCTCGTTGGTCTTATTCTTTTTTCTAACTCCAACGCGGCAGCCCATGACGTGTTTCAGGATGTTTTAAAAGAAAAATACACGCTCAAATCATTCTCTTGTAAGACTTGCCATCCAGATAGCGACAACAGAAAAATCCGCACCAAGTTTGCGGATCGAATTCACAAAGAACTCAAGGGTAAGAACCTTTCTGAGAAATTTGCGGTCGCGGAGAAAGCCGGTGAGGAAGCGGTCAAGGAATTTGAAAAAGAAGTCGCAAAAGATTTTGGCAAGGCGTGGGAAACGGTTAGCAAGCAGCAAATGACATTTGATGATTTCTTGAAAGCTGGCCTGTTCAACGGTGCTCGTTTGGATACGAAGAAGTTGGCAGCAAAAGCGGCTGAAGCCGGCGGCGACGCAGCAAACAAAGATGAAGGCAAGTAGATAATCAGTGGTCCGAGTTGTTTGCTAATTATGGAGTTGTTGTGTTTCGATCACTAAGGCAATCGTATTCTTCGGTCACGGCACAGTCGCGGTTGACCTCGAATTCGCCGTTGATCTATTTTTGCTGCTTGCTCTCAATCGCTTGGGTGTTGGTGCCTGCAGTTGCATCGGGACAAGAGACCGCTTCAGGTGACTCATCGCTGAAACTGACGGGCAAAACGATGGGTCCGATTCAGTACAACGTTACGATTGCAAACGCTTCAGTCAAATCCTCGCAGTCCGCAATTCAGTCGGCAGTTCAATCGACTTTGGATCGCATCAACGGTTTGATGTCAACCTATCAATCGGACTCGGACATTACGCGCTTTAATCAAGCCGAGGCTGGCGACTGGATTTCGGTCAACGCTGAAACGGCTAGGGTAGTGACGCGTGCGATTGAGATTAGCAAATTGACTGAGGGCGCATTTGATATCACCGTCGCTCCCGCTGTAAATCTGTGGCACTTCGGGCCAGAGAAGACTGGCGAGTTTAAAGTGCCATCGGCTGCCCAAGTCAAAGAAGTTCAATCTCAGATTGGATATGAAAAACTGGCAGCTCGTTTGAATCCTCCGGCTCTTTTCAAGGAGCAAGCTTCTGTGTCCATTGATTTGTCGGCGATTGCCAAAGGGTATGCGGTTGACCAAGTTGCGGTCACACTCGATCAGCTTGGATTCAAGGATTATATGGTCGAAGTTGGCGGCGAGGTTTTTGTTCGGGGGCAGCGGGCTGGTGGAGGGAGTTGGCGAATCGGAATCGAGTCGCCCAATGAACTCGTTCAAGAGATCGGCAAAGTGGCTGAGCTCTCAGGCCTAGCGATGGCAACGTCTGGCGACTACCGAATTTATCAATCCGTCGATGGAAAGCGGTTTTCGCATACGATTGATCCAGCCACCTGCCGGCCGGTTCGGCATTTGTTGGCATCGGCTTGCGTCGTTGCGAAAGACTGTATGACTGCGGACGCGTTCGCAACTGCAATAATGGTGATGGGTACTGAGAAGGGAAGGGAACTTGCTGGTGAGTTTGGTTTCGAGCTGGCGACCATCGAGCGAGACCTCGATTTTGGACAGTCATTTAAGCACGACGCCACGCCAAACTTCCCTTTTCGTCAGCTTCCGGCTAGCGGTGCCGAAAGTATGGTTGCCGAGGCTGATCAAGATGCCTCTCGTTCGATTTGGCCCACGTTTATCGGTGCGCTTGTTGTTTTCTCGCTGGCAATTCTTGGGATGGCGGTCGGTGCAATCTTCGGCAACAAGCCAGTGCAAGGTTCGTGCGGTGGATTGTCGAGTATGAAGAATGATGACGGAGATGCCAGTTGTACCATCTGTGCGAAACCAACAAGCGACTGTGTAGAGACGACCGGCAATAGGTCGTAAGACAATCCCTCGTTGCCAGTCGTTCTCGGTGCATAAGCTGATATTTCCCCGCATTTAAGGCACGTTCGCGTCACTGTGCATAAGGACATCGCCGTTTTTTGAGTGCTGAGTCGGCTCGACTTTCGTTTTGCGACCAAAATCTCTTTCTTCAGCGGATGAACATTTAAACGATTGCCTCTCAGGACTTTTCTAGGTCTCGCAATCGGTGCAATCGTTATTGCCAGACGGTTTCACTCATCCTGTTGATGGAATTTTTCTGTGTATGCGGCGGAGCTCTGTTGGTGAACTATGTTTTCATGTCTCACCGATGGGAGAGATTTGTCCGTTCGAAATGTTTGAATGAAGTTCGATGTTACCAGAAGACGTATCAACACTAATCTTCATCTGCGTGTGGTCACTGGCCGCCGTTACGGGTGGATTGGTTTGTGGCTTCTTCATGGGACGTTTCTACACCTTGTCGAACGAATCCAAAAAGCTAAAGAATGACCGTGAAGAGACTTTGACTTCCCTGCTAAAGCTTATGTCGAGCACCGATCAACTTAATGTTGACGTCGACGAACACAACAGTGCATTGGCTTCGGCTCAGCAAGAATTAGAAACAATTCAAGCCGACGACGATTGTGAAGATCTTCATTCGACGCTCTTGTCAAATATTGCCCGCGTTGTGTCCTCGAATCGACGACTTGAAAATGACTTAGTCGTTTCCAAATACCAATTGGAGAATCAGGCTCAAGAGCTGGATCGGACACGTTTGGAAGCTAGAACTGACGTGCTTTGTGGCATCGGAAATCGCAAGGCCGTCGACGAGACTTTGCAATTCATGATCTCTCGTTATCAATCTGCGGATCAAGTTACGTTTGGTTTGATGGTTATCGACGTCGATCATTTCAAACGTGTTAACGATACGTTTGGACACGCGGCAGGTGATGAAGTACTTTCGAGCATCGCAATTGCATTAAAAGAATGTGTGCGTCCCGAAGATTTTGTTGGCCGGCTCGGTGGCGACGAATTTGTTGTCATGCTGGAAGGCTTGACCCAAGAAAACGCAGAATTAGTTGGAGCCAGGATTCGCTCGACAATCGAACTTTACGATTTCAGTATCAATAGCAATGGTCAGTCAACCGTCGTAACACTCAGTATGGGCTTAACGGTCGTCAACGAAGATGACACGATCGAGTCGATCTACGAAAGAGCCGACCAAGCACTTTATAAATCAAAAGCCCTAGGGCGAAATCGATTGTTCACTTGGAACGACGAGAGCTTGGACGAAATGGAAACTCGTCCTGAGACCAAAGATGATCAAGAATCGCTCAGCAGTTACGAGAGTTTCAAGGCTTCGTTCGGCGACCAACTCCAAGGCAAATAAGTCGTTGGAGAATCTGCAATCTAGCCATCTCGAGCGTGTTGTGAAAGCCGAATGCAGCACCCGACGCTCATCAATTTAAGGTAGAACCTCACATGATCGTTGTCGAAAAATTCAGCAAAATATACGACGAAACGATTGCCGTTCGCTCTCTCTCATTTCAAGTTTTGCCTGGACAAGTGTTAGGCCTGGTTGGTAGGAACGGCGCGGGGAAAACAACGACGTTGCGGAGTTTGACCGGAATCATTCCGGCATCTGAAGGTTCTTTGTCGGTGGACGGATTCGATGTTGCTTTGAAACCGGTACTGGCGAAGTCATGCACCGCCTATGTCCCAGATGACCCGCAACTGTTTCAAGACTTAACCGTCGAACAACACCTCAAGTTTGCTGCCAGTGTTTATGGCGTCAAACGACCTGGCGCGCACGTCGCGGAATTACTGGCGATGTTTGAATTAGAGTCAAAACGCCACACGCCAGCGTCTGGTTTGTCGCGTGGAATGCGTCAAAAGTTGGCCATTTGTAGTGCCTATTTGAGTCAACCCAAGGCGTTGCTTTTGGACGAGCCAATGACGGGCCTTGATCCTCAAGCGATTCGTGTTTTGAAAAACTCGATTACAAAGTTCGCAAAAGCCGGCGGAGCAGTGATGATCAGCTCGCACTTGCTGGCGATGGTTCAAGACATTTGTACCCACGCGTTAATTCTTGATTCAGGGCAAGCAAAGTTTTTCGGAACGCTTGCCGAGATGAAAGATGCATTTCGCGGCGGTTCGGAGTCCTCCGAGCAAGCGACGCTGGAGGAAGCTTACTTCGCAGCAATTTCTACCGATCTCGACGAAATCTCTAGATTTGGAATAAGGAAAGACGCTGCCGATCTGGAGAGTAGCTCAAGTTCGGTCTAAACGTCTTGCCCCAAACGTTTCTGCCGACCTCACTCGTACAAACCCCGTTCATTTCTCGTTTGACAAATGTTTTCGAACCTAATCCATCCAGCTCTTTCTCGATTGCTTAGGCAACAAACCAACGCCCGCTTTGCGAAAGTTGTGGCGATGTTTAAATCGCCGCGCAGGCAGATCCTTTCTCTGTTGGCAGTTGTGTTGGGCTTGGTGTGGCTAGGACAAGCGATTCTCAGCGTAGTGTTTCGCGAAGCAGCAGACCCTGGTCGATTGGCAACTTGGATTCCACTCAGCTTTCTAGGCTACAGCGTCTGGCATCTAATCAAGACGATCAGCGTCAAGCCGGTCGAGCCATTCGATTGGACGCCAGCTGAACTTGAGCTGTTGTGTGGCGCTCCGCTGGCTAGAAGGCAATTGGTCACCTATCGACTGGTTTCCATTTTTAGTGCGGCCTTAGTAAAGTCATTGCTCTTTTCAGTGTTGATGATTCCTGACCTGCATTTCTTTGTGGTTGGCTTTGTCGGAATGCTGCTGGGATTATTGCTAGTTGATCTAATTCGCATCTTGATTGAACTTGTTTGCTATGGATTGACAAAGCTGCAATTACAGATCCTTCGCGCGGCTGTTTTTTTGACCGTGGCCGGTGTTGTAGTTGTGACATTTGTGGGTTGCCTTAATTCGCAAGAAGCAGGCAAAGAACTGGCAACCCCTGGTGCTTTATTGTTTGCCCTGCACTACGGACAGGCACTCATCGGCAACGTTGAGACTTACTTTTGGTTATTGAAAACCCCGTTCATGCCGGCCACCAATGTGATCATGGCCGAATCGATCCATGGCGGAGTTATAATCGATCTGGGCTTAAGTTGTGGACTGGTTTCTGGTTTGGTTGCTATGGCAGTTTGGTTAGACGGGTTTGTCTTGGCTCGTAAAAACCAACGCGATGCTAAGTGGCTGGCGTCAATAGCCATCGGAAAACGTTTCGATAAATCTGAAGGCGGGCGGATAGGACAACAAGCGTTGGCCGTTCCGTTTCGATGGCGCGGAGCCGGGAGTATTGGCTGGCGTCAAATGCTGGGAGCGTGGAATTATCGCGGCTCGTTGGTCGTCAGTCTTGGTGTACCGGTCATACTCTGCGGCATGCCTTTGTTGGCGAAGCATGGCCAGATGCAAATGTTGCTGAATTTAGTTGCCGGGGTCGTGTTTTATTCGTTTCTCCTCTTGCCGTCCGCGTTAATGCTCGATTTTCGCAGAGACGTCGATCGATTGGGCGTCCTTAAGTCGTTGCCAATCAGCCCATTGGCGGTAACGCTGGGACAACTTGCTGTTCCGGTGCTATTGTGCTCCGCTTATCAGTGGATCGTTCTCGGTGTCGCCGCGTCGATGGGAGCGATTTCTGTAAAACACATGATCGTGACAGGATTTTTGCTTCTTCCGGTGTGCGTGCTTATTTTCTCTATCGAGAATTTGATCTTTATGGTCGCGCCTTACCGGCGAAACCAAGAAGGCTTGGATGTCTTCCTGCGCACGATTTTGACGTTCACAGCGAAAGGGGTTCTCTTTGCCGTTGCTTTGGCGGGCACACTCGCGTGGGCGTTTCTTTGCCGATCGGTAGGTGGGCAATTCTCCGATCCAGCATTTGCGGGTGGGCTAATCTTTGGAATTGGTGTTTGGGTCTCCACTTGTTTGGTGTCAGGTTTAGCAATTCACATGCTGACGAAGCTCTATCGAGACTTTGATCCTAGCTTGGATGCGCCAGCAATCTCCTAGTTGGCGACGCGAGGTTTCAGAGGCAAACTTGAACCGAAACTAGGTTGCAGGTAAGAAATACAGACGACCGAAGGATTGGTAGCCTTAACCGCTACAAAGAAACCCTAAATCCAAGACGTAACGCTGCGTTAGAAGCTTGACGATCAACGCATCGGCCGTCTTCGTAAGTTTTCTCATCAGATCCATCAATCTGATCCATCTACAAGCGAGACTACGCGAGCTCCTGGATGGTCAGAAAAGTTGACATCTCTTTCGCATGCCCACGTTTTCGGTAGATAGGAGAAAAATGTAAAGAAGCTCCAAGATGCCGAGGCGATTAAGAACGCTGGTTGGGAGCTTGCAGCTGTGTTGCAGACGCTTGAGATCAGCGAAGCGACGTGCCATCGTTGGCAGAATCGATATGGCGGCTTGAAAGTGGAATGCTCGCCAGATTATTCAGTTCCATGTGATATGAGAGTATCCTAGAGCCATTGTGGCAAGGAGAATCTCAATGACGAAGAAACGAAAACGGCACACACCGGAGCAGATAGTTAAGAAGCTTCGAGATGCCGAGGCGATTAAGAACGCTGGTAAGGAGCTTGCAGAATCGATATGGCGGCTTGAAAGCCCACGAAGCCAAGCGTATCAAATCGCTTGAGGACGAAAACCGCAAGCTCAAAGAGATCGTCGCGGATCAACAACTCGATATTAAAATGCTAAAGCACCTTCAAGAGGGAAACTGGTAAGCCCTGATCGGAAACGCGCCGCGGTGAACGAACTCCAAAGCAAGTTCACCTTTTCTCAGCGAAGGGCGTGCCGCGTGGTTGACCAGCCCCGTCAAACACAACGCTACCAACCGACCATTGCCGATGACGAACAGTCATTGATTTGCGACATCCTTTCGCTGGTTCGTCAGTGCCCCGCTGCGGCAACCGGATGATCTGGAGCAAGCTTAAACAGCTTGGCTGGCAGCGGCTAAATGTAAAACGTGTTGGTCGAAGCTGGCATCAGGAAGGCCTCAAAGCGTAAAAAAACAGAAAAAGCATAAAAAGCGTTGGCTTAGCAACAGTTCCAATTCGACTGATCGTCGGCAAGCCGAAAGTATCAACGATGTTTGGAGCTGGGATTTTATCTTCGATCGCATTGTCAGCGTCCGTCCGCTTAAGTGGCTTGTGATCATCGATGAATTCACTCGGGAGAATTTCTGCTTGGAAGTTGAGCATGACATGACCAGCGAAGACATCATTGACCTGTTGGCTGGCTTGTTCAAGACGCGAGGGTTTCCCAAACATATTCGTAATGAAAATGGCCCTGAGTTCATCGCCAAAGTGTTGAAGAATTGGTTCGGCAAATTTGGAGTTTTCGACAAACTTTGAATTGAAACCTTGTACATCGAGCCAGGAAGCCTTGGCAAAACGGATACGCGGAAAGTTTCAACCCTCGCTTTCGCGACGGGTTCCAGGCATTGGAGGTCTTCGACAATCTGGTGGCTGCCAAAGCACTGACAAGGATCCACCCACCGGTCTATTACAACGAGCAACGCCCGCATGGCTCGCTCGACTACATGACCCCGACGGAATTCGCCCGGCTGTGTTCCGCCTCGGCCGCATGCGCTCCTTCGGAGAAACACTGCCGGAGAAACGACGAATCAAACGTAGAACTACGCGACCAAGGACAAGCTCCCGAATCGACCCGGAAGAACTGAAAAACGACA
>CAZPTT010000166.1:0-13549 GCA_964589435.1 uncultured Pirellulaceae bacterium | reverse complement strand
GAGCGTGGATTGATCGAAATGAATTTGCGGTTTTCCACCGTCTGGCGACGGTAGCGACGGCAACAAAACTCCGGAGTCTTTTTTAATTGAACGGCATTACGTTTAACCCGATCCCGAAGGGGAGGCATTCACTCGACTTCTTCGAAAAAAACCTCGTCTCCGGCGCCGGTTTTAACAAAGATTTGCCAAAGCTATTTTTCACGCGTTACTAAGTACGACCGCTGCTTCGGAGCTGTACCGGAAAAATTATTCATAGTCTAGACGGCTCCACACATCCGATGATTTATTAAACCCAACTCAACCAAAAGTAGCGCTCGTTTTTCAACAGGCAAAATTTGCAAAACTAGAACGTAGTCCTCCCAACTTAAAACAGTTCATAAAAGTGACAAACCTTAACTCCAAAAAGATTTACATTGCTGGCCATCGTGGCATGGTCGGCCAAGCAGTCGTCCGTGCGTTGCAACAATCAGGCTGCGACCAATTGGTGACGCGAACTCGTTCGGAGCTTAACCTTTGCGACCAAGCAGAAGTGCAGACTTTCTTCGAATCAGAAAAACCCCAGGTCGTCATTTTTGCTGCCGCGAAAGTTGGTGGAATCCACGCCAACAACACGTATCCCGCCGAGTTCATCTATGACAACTTGATGATGGCGGCAAACTCAATCCATGCAGCTTACCAATCCAAAACCAAACGTTTCTTGTTTCTAGGTTCGACCTGTATCTATCCGCGGATGGCCCCCCAACCGATGGACGAAGCTTGCCTGTTGACTGGGCCGCTTGAGAAAACCAATGAGGCTTACGCGTTGGCAAAGATCGCTGGCTTGAAGATGTGCGAGCACTACCGAAATCAGTACGGAGTCATGTTTCATTCCGCGATGCCAACCAATCTTTACGGCCCGGGAGACAACTACCACCCAGAAAACTCACATGTGCTTCCGGCACTGATACGGCGATTCCATGAAGCCAAAGAATCGGGCGCGGCTGAAGTCGTGATCTGGGGAAGCGGAACACCGCGCCGGGAGTTTCTTCATGTCGATGATTTGGCCCAAGGATTGTTACATTTGGTGCAATTAGCTGATCCTCCCAATTTGGCCAACGTGGGCACAGGCGTCGATATCACGATTGGCGATTTGGCGAAACTGGTCGCGACCGTCGTTGGTTACACTGGTAAGATCATTCAAGACACTTCCAAACCAGACGGGACTCCTGTCAAGCGAACCAACATCGATTTGATAGAATCGACGGGTTGGCAACCGAAGATCGCCCTCGAAGACGGCATCAAATCAACCTATCAAAAATTTGTTCAAGAACTTAACGATCGCGTGTTGCGAGAAGTCTAACGACAAACTGACAACAGGCGAAGCAGAAATAACTCGAGTACTTAGAGGAAGAGAATGACCAAGAAAGCATTGATCACCGGTATTACAGGACAAGACGGCTCGTACCTGGCAGAACTCCTTTTGGAAAAGGGCTACGAAGTTCACGGGATCGTCCGCCGCAGCAGCAGTTTCAATACCGATCGCATTGACCACATTTATCGTGACCCCCACGAGACGGACGCCAAACTGTTTTTGCACTATGGCGATCTGACCGATGGTCAAAATTTAACCAATCTGGTTTTGGATGTGATGCCAGATGAGGTTTACAACTTGGGTGCTCAAAGCCACGTCCGAGTTTCGTTTGATGCTCCGGCTTACACCGTTCAAACGGTCGGCATCGGCGCACTGAATGTACTCGAGGCCGCTCGACAACTGACGAAACAAAAAGAAGTCCGCGTCTACCAGGCTTCTTCATCCGAGATGTTTGGCGATGTGATCGAAACGCCTCAAAAGGAAACCACACCTTTCCAACCGCAAAGCCCTTACGCTTGTGCCAAAGTTTATGCGTTTCACCAAACCGTCAACTATCGTCACGCCTACGACATGTTTGCGACCAACGGAATTCTGTTTAACCATGAATCACCACGCCGAGGTGAAACATTCGTGACGCGAAAAATCACGCGAGCAGCGACACGAATCAAACTTGGACTTCAAGACAAATTGTTCTTGGGAAATCTGGACGCCAAACGCGACTGGGGTTACGCCAAGGATTATGTCGAAGGCATGTGGATGATGCTGCAGCATGAAAAGCCAGAGGACTTCGTGTTAGCGACGGGTGAAACTCAAACGATTCGCCAGTTTCTTGATTACACGTTCGAGTACTTGGACATTGACTGGAACAAGCACGTTGAGATCGATCCACGATACTTCCGTCCAACTGAAGTGAATTTGCTGTTGGGTGATGCATCCAAAGCAAAAGACAAATTGGGTTGGGTTGCCAAAACCAGTTGCCGAGAACTTGCCGAGCTGATGGTCGACCACGACATGGATCTGGCTCGCAACGAAGCGGCTCAGTCCAGCCTCAAGAATGGCTAAGGAACAATCCCGAAATAACTTCCGTGTCTTTCAAGGCACGCTATCAGCTTGGAAAGCTGAGCAACAATGTCGCTCGGTTCTCAGAACCGTCTGCGAGCCGTGCGATTGGCTTGAGTATAGAAGTTGTTTCATGCAGATGAACACCCAACCTAGTGCTTTGTTCCAATTCAAAGTTCCGGTTCTTCATGTGAGCCGTTTGGGCGCTAGCCCCGGTTTTTCCGACGAATCCGTGGCTAGCGCCAAAACGGCTCATCCTAAAATCAAATTGGAACAATGCACTAGCCTTTGGGCCGCTCCGCAGGAACAAGCTGGATTCCCATCAGAACAGGGCAGCACTGCCTGCCCATAACTGCCTGACGTTTGTTCTCCCAACCAATGACAAATTTGAACCCAACGCTAACGGCCAGAAATCTAATCTTGGCTTTTGCCGTGTCTGTTGGGCTGCTTGGATCGTGCGTTCAATTGGCACGTGCCCAGGGCCCGGAAAACACGGTCTTGGTCGTCAATGCGAAATCGCCAGATTCGCTGGCGATCGCCAACCACTACGTGCACCTGCGTAACATCCCACCTTCGCACGTTATCTACCTGGACAAGATTACCTTGCTCCCAAGTATCGATGCCGAATCGGCACACTCCAAGTATTTTCAATCCGAAATTATCAAACCAATCTCGGAGGCCATTTCAGCGCGCGGGCTGGAAGACCAAATTGATTGTGTCGTTTACTCGGCTGGATTTCCAACAAGGATCAGTTTTCAAACCCAATTGAATAACTACCTCAAACACACCGGGAAAAAATACAGCATTCGATTGCACGCTCCCTGGGCGTCCATCAACAGCCTGACTTACTTTCAAGAAAACGTATTTTCGACAAAACCGATGTTCGTTGACCTGGATGCTAACCGCTATGCCCGTCCACAAACCCGCAGTCTATTGAGCAATCCGTTCGATGGCGACACCTCGCGTGAATTTGACCAAGCACATCAACAACTGAAGAACGGTAACTCTGCCGCAGCAACGGCGGCTTTCTCGAAGCTGAATGACGACCATCCGAACCAAGTTGTTGTCCGATATTTGTTCGCCAAATCACTGGTCATGAATGGTGATTTGGAAGAAGCAATTGGCCAGTTGGCAATCTGCCGTAATCGAGGTTGGTGCTATCGGTCGGTTTTGTCCAAAGACAACGACTTCCGGCCGATCCGCCAAGACCCAAAATTTCAACAAGTCCTCGACGGCATGCTTGACCTTCCACTGGGAATGTTACCCAGCCGATCGTTTTCAGCACGATCTAACTGGTCAAAGAACGGCTGGCCCAATAACAACGAACGAGACAAAGAACGGGGCAAGCGACCGGACGACAGCGATCAAGGCCAGCGATTCATGCTTTCAACGGTCTTGGCGGTAACAGGTGAAAACCAATCAACGCTTACTCAGGCACTAGCCCAAATCGAATCCAGTGTCGAATCTGATGGAACCCACCCCGTCGGAACGTTCTTCTTTTCTAAGCACTCGGACATCCGTTCGAAAATCCGACATGCTCAAATTGATTTCGCGGCCAAGGAACTTAAGTCCATGGGAATGGACGTCGTCGTCTCAGATCAACCTTGGCCAAAAAACAACAAGCGACTAGCGGGAGCGACGCTAGGAAACGCAGTGATCAAGTGGAATGACTCGGGAAGCCGTTTCCTGCCGGGTGCCTTGTGTGACAACCTCACCAGTTTCGGTGGTTGGTGGGTCAAGGCCGCCCAGACACAACTGACCGATCACCTTCATGCAGGTGCGGCGGGGGCTACGGGAACGGTCTATGAACCCTGGACAATCACCCCAAAATTTCCTGACGCTCGATTACATGTTCACTATGCCCGCGGCTGTTCGCTGGCTGAATCGTTTTACCAATCCATCGGCAGTCCGTTTCAGTTATTAATTGTGGGCGATCCGCTATGCCGACCCTACGGGAATTTTCCTCGTTTCAAAGTTACTGGAATAGAATCAAACGCCCGCATCAGCGGCGATCTCGATCTGAATATCATTGCTGACGCGACGGGGCCCGCCGTCGCCCATTATGAAATTTTCTTTGACGGGCAATATCTTTTGGAAGTAAACCGCGCCCGAAAAATTCGCATCGCGACAGATGAGATGGCCGATGGTTATCACGAGGTTCGAGTGGTTGCCGTGGCCGATTCCTTGGTGGCTGTCAAGAAAAGCCAATCCTTAGGTTTTGTACTCAATCGAAACGGAAAGTCAGCACAGCTGACCGCAAAAAAAGCCAAAATAAAGCTGGGACAAAATTTGGTCTTAGCGGCCAGCTCAACGGGTTCTCAGAAACTCGACATCGTCCAGAACTACCGTATCGTCGGCAGTATAAAACCGGGTGAATCAACTTCGATCGATTCTCGGCTGTTGGGGCTGGGCAAATCAAAACTGCGAGCTTTGTCGACGATCAACGGTACCACGATTGCCAGTTCTCCTCTAGAAATTGAAATCGTCAAAGGCAATCGTTGAGCGATTCATCACGCAAGAAAATTCTCAAGAATCTGAGTTGGCTTTCGGGAGAACACGTTTGCAAAACGCTGATCGCTCTGCCGGTTTCGATTCTCGTCGCGAAGTATCTTGGGCCAACAAAACTTGGCACGCTCAGCTACGCAACTTCTTTGGTTGGAATGTTTTCTCCACTGGCGACGCTTGGGCTGACCAACATTGTCGTTCGCGACCTGGTTCGAAAAAAGCATGGCACCGAAGAAACACTGGGCTCCTCGTTCGTTATGCAGTTCATCGGGGCCACGCTCGTAACTGTCTTGTCGATCGTGACAGTACTGTATCTTCGCCCCGGCCAGACCGTTGTGCAGTGGGTTGTCGCGATTGCTGCGCTGCGAAACATTTTCGCCGCATTTCAGGTGATCGACTATTGGTTTCAAGCGATCGTGGTCTCGCATTCGGTGGCGACCGGTCGGGTGATTGCGGCCGTGTTAGTGGCAACGATCAAACTGGCAATGGTTTGGTTCAAAGCCTCTTTGACAATGTTCGCCATCGCCACTGCCTTGGAAACAGTTTTCATCGTTGTGTTCCTGTGGTTTGCTTATCGCCTCAGTGGAAAGAAACTTTTCCACTGGAAATTTTCGCTGGCCCGGTCGAAGGAATTGCTTCTACAAAGCTGGCCGTTAACCGCGACCGCATTCGCGATCGTCATTCAGGCGTCCATCGACCAGGTAATGCTGGGACAAATGCTCGGAGATGAAAGCGTTGGTCAGTATTCAGTGGCAATGAAGTTGATTACAGCCATTGCCTTCTTGCCAATCATCATGCAAAGGTCATGGGCTCCATCGGTAACGGCCGCAAAGGAAAAAAGCGAAGAGGCATATCAAAAAAGGTTAAGTCAACTTTATCAATTGATGTTTGGGATCTTTTTGCTGCAAGGCATTCCCGTTTTCTTTTTGGCCAGCCCATTGGTGTTTTATTTGTACGGGCCAGACTTCGCAGAGGCCGGCGTACTCCTCGCATTGATGGCTTTTCGTTTGCTTTTTACCAACTATGGTTACGCCAGAACAGTATTCATCACCAACGAAGCTCTCTTCCGATATTCTATGATTACGGCTATCGCTGGCACGATCGTCAATGTCGCCGCGAACTATTTGCTAATTCCTTTACTGGGTGCGAAAGGTGCGATTATCGCAACGATCTTGTCATTCTCGGTAACAACGTTCGTGATCGATGCGATGACACGATCGACGCAGCAAAATTTCAAGTTGATGATGAATTCACCACGGGCAGCCACTTCGACCGCGTATCAATATTTGATGTCGAAGAGCTAGCCCGTTCGTGATTGAATTAGAGAACCGCGTTCAAGGACAAAGATGACTCCAAGACTTCTCAAAAAACTTAAAGAGATTGTTAACCGCAATTTCTTACAAAACAAAGAGCTGGAATGGGCCCACGTTTACCATGACAGTATCCGAGGAAAAGATTGGCTCGAGAGATTGCCTCTCAACGTTGGCCGCTGGGCAGGATCCTACGCGTTTTTCTACATCCTGAATCGCATTCTAGCTGAGCACCGGCCCAATTCCATTTTGGAGATGGGATTGGGTGAGTCGAGCAAATTCGTCTCGAAGTTTCTTGAGCACACACTGCATGATTCGAAACATGTTGTCATTGAGCAAAGCACTGAATGGCGAGACGCGTTCCAAGACAGGTTTCAGCTTTCCGATCGCTCCGAAGTCACGATTTGCGAGTTGACTCAGAAGGAAGTCAAAGGCCATTCATCGAACTGTTACGCCGGCATTGAGGCTTTCGCTGACCGAAAGTTTGATCTTTATTTGATTGATGGGCCGTTCGGAAGCCCCCGTTATTCGCGTTACGACATGGTTCGACTGGCCGAAAGTTTTCAATCGGGTGATGAGTTCATCATGGTCGTGGACGACTACCAACGCCCAGGTGAATTTGAATCAGCCCAAGACTTATTGGCGATACTTGAGCAGAAGCAGATCAAAACTCACCAAGGCATTTACGAAGGCAACGCGACCGTCTTTGTGATTGCGACCGAAAAGTACAAACACGCCACCACGTTTTAGTTTCGTCGCCCGAACCAAGGCCCTTTTACCAAGCAACGACTCTCTCCGACTCGGACATCTTTGCTGGCGTTTAGACTTACCAGCGAACCTCAACTAATTCATGAGTAAAATCTACTTAAAACCGGTTGGTGGGCTTTGCAATCGTATCCGCGCGATTGATTCTCTCCTATCAATCGCTGCTGATTCCAACAAAAGGCTGGTGGTCGTTTGGGAGAAAAACAACTCGCTTAACTGTGCCTATAACGACCTATTTCAACCAACGAATCAATTTGATTTGATCGAAACTCAGCAACCGTTTGGCGGAGTATTCCGGTACTTCCCCAGCACCCGCCCCGGAGGGTTTCTTAAGCGAACATTGTTTGGCATCACGAAGTTGAAGATCGGTGCAGATTCGACCACATTCTTTGACGATTTGTCGAACAAGCTAGAACCGCTTCGGCCGACAACGCCCGACAAATATCGCAACGTCAGTGAATTCGACTCTCACACGTTCGACGTTTTTTCACCGATTGTGTCGGAACTGAAACAACGCACCAACCCATTTCTATCAACCTGCTGGCGGATGATCGACGGCCCGACGTATGGCGAGAATTTTCAACCAGCAACTGAAATCGCTGACGAAGTGGCTCGGCTAACAGAACCGTTCACCGACAGTACCTATGGAATCCACATCCGAGGAACGGATGCGGTCACCGCGAAACAGTACAGCAGTTTGCAGGCCTTTGAAGACCAAATGCAACAGATCGTGGATGACGATTCGAACGCTTCTTTTTTCCTGGCTACTGATGAGCCAACCGTCAAAGAGAAACTCATCGGAAGATATGGATCGAAAATATTCTTCTTCGATCAACCCGACTACGCCAGAGACTCGCCGGAAAACATCAAGAACGCTTTTGTTGACTTGCTATGTCTATCCAAGACGCAAGAAGTCTTCGGCTCCTACTTTAGCACGTTTTCGCAATTAGCGGCTCAGTGGAACGGCATCAAAGAGACAACCGTTTTTCGCGATGGCATTGCGGTAACGCCGTGAATAGTCACGCAACCCAATCTTGAATTCTCACCTCATTCGTTGATGAACATTTTCACAAAGACCTGGTACTTCGCACGGCGCGAATTCAGTTTTCACCTGCGGCGAATCAAAAAAATCCCATCCACCTTGCGTAGCTGGTCGATGTTTTGGGCAGACTACAAACAATACTCTGCCGGTGCTGATGGTGAAGAAATCGTCTTGCAGCCGCTTATCGAAGACAAGACCTCCAGTACGCCCATTGATCCGATTTACTATTACCAGGATGCCTGGGCATTCGAACGAATTCTCGCACAAAAGCCCAAGAAGCACGTCGATGTTGGTTCGCACAACAAATTCGTCGCGTTACTCTCCAAAGTCATTCCGACCACGATGGTCGACATTCGCCCACTTTCGCTTTCGCTGGACAGCCTTCGGTTCGTCGAAGGGAGTATTTTGGAGATGCCATTCGAAGATGGAAGTTGCGAATCCATTTCCAGCATCTGTGTCGTCGAACATATTGGACTTGGGCGTTACGGGGATCCAATTGACCACGATGGAACCACCAAATCGCTCGACGAATTGATTCGAATTCTTGCTCCCGGTGGGCATCTTTACATTTCGGTTCCGATCGACGATCGGAACAAGACGTTCTTCAATGGGCAACGGGCGTTCACCGAGGATACCGTTTTAGAAATGTGTCAGCCGCTTGAATTAATCGACAAGGCCTACATCTTTGGACGAGATTTCTTGCGAACGCCTCGCTCTGGATACGGCACTGGATGTTACGAGTTCAAAAAGTCACTCAGTACCAACCAACTCGTAGCCAACAACGAGTAACTAAGAAAGCAGTCACGTCAACGACAAGCACAGATGATCTCTCAACCAGCCATTATCGTTATCGGATTCAATCGGCCGAATTCCTTGCAGCGACTACTCTCTTCATTGGAACAGGCGGATTACTCGATTCCCAGCACCGATTCGTACTCGGATGTGTGCTTGGTCATCAGCGTTGACCATTGCGATTCAAATGCCGGCGACGAAGTGCGCAAACTAGCGGAAGACTTTCACTGGAGCCACGGTGAAAAAAGACTGATCTTTCACGATCAAAATTTAGGCTTGCGAAAACACGTTCTGTCGTGCGGTGATTTATCGAGAGAATACGGGGCCGTCATTGTGTTGGAAGATGACTTGTCCGTCGGATCAGCATTCTACCGCTACGCCACCGAAGCACTTGGCTTTACGGATACCAATGATGCCATTGGAGGCGTATCTCTTTACAACCATCGCACCAACTTTTTGAATCGTCTTCCGTTCACGCCAATTCATGACGGCTACGACAATTACTATCTTCAGATCGCTCAATCATGGGGACAAGCCTGGACTAAGAGCCAGTGGAACGGCTTTAGAAGTTGGTACGATGAATTGGCAAGCCAACCGGAAGCAATGGAAACGATTCCCCCGACCGCTCCCATTCCAAAATCGGTGGCCAACTGGCCGAAATCGTCGTGGTTAAAATATTGCATTTGGTATTTGGCCGAAACAAACAAATACTTCTTGTATCCTCACGTAGCTCACTCAACGAATCACTCGGATTCTGGAACCCACATGGAAAAGGTCTCAACCGTCTGGCAAGTGCCACTGGCGTTTGGCGAAAGACCATTCTCGTTCTCAAGCTTGGATCAGTCGCTTTCTCGTTACGATTCGTTTTTTGAGATCGCGCCGGAAAATCTTAAAAAGATCGCGCCTCATTTGGCTGAATATGATTTTGACGTGGATCTGTTTGGAACGAAAACATGTGACCAGCTTCAGCGCCCTTATGTGTTGACTTCAAAAGTCACTACATCACCAATCCTTGAGTTTGGGCTTACGAAAAAACCATTCGAAGCTAACTTCCAGGAAGTTGCCGAAAATTCAGCCGACACAACATTTTCTCTTGCAAAACGGGAACACGTGTCAGCGGAATCACGAATCAACCTGAATCACTTTCGTTTTATCGATTACTTCTACGGATTCGTTCCGCTGAAGACGATCGGCTTGAACCTGGCACGCTATTTTATGCAGAAGAAATTTTGACTGGCATTTTAAAAAACCCGCTTTTCCGCAGTATCCGAGGAGGCTGTTCGAACCTACTGTTGAAATGGCGAAACGAAGGGTTGATCCTCGGCGAAGGCGTCACCGCACGGAACGTAACGTTCGGACGCTACAACATGATTTGTGCACGGGCGACAGTGGCGAATACCAAACTGGGAGATTTTAGTTACGTTGGGATCGGCTCGAAGATTTCGGGAGCTACGATTGGAAACTATTGCTCGATCGGACCGGACGTCCTCATAAATCTTGGCATTCACCCCGCCAAAGATTTTGTTTCGACTCACCCAATTTTCTATTCAACGTCGTTTCCGTGCCAAACAAGATTTGCAGACCACCAGGCATTCGAAGAATATGGAACCATCGACATCGGTCACGACGTTTGGATTGGAGCCAGGGTTGTTGTTTCTCCGAACGTTTCCATCGGCACGGGTGCCATCCTCGCAACCGGTGCGGTTGTCACCAAAGACGTTGAGCCTTATTCCATCGTCGGTGGTGTTCCTGCCGCGCCGATTCGAAAACGGTTTGACGAGGCAACCATTGAGCGACTTCTTAGTTCAAAGTGGTGGGAGTTGAGCCACGAAGAGCTCGCCAACAATCACCAATCGTTTCATAATATTCAAGCTTTCAATCAGTATTGGGAATCGCGCAGCAGCCAATGATTCGACAAATTCATCATCTTCTCGTTTCCAATCCATTGACTCGGCGATTACAACGAGCCGTTGTCAAACAAGCCAAATCTGCGTTGAGCGTACCTGACGCGTACGACGATTTGGGGAGGTTGATTCGTCAGCATCGACCGGAGTGCTTCCTCGATATTGGCAGCCACGTGGGCGCGACGATCGCCCGTGTCCTGGAAACACACCAGGTTCCGATTCATGGGTTTGAGCCAACTCCAAAGTCCTTTGAAGCGTTGCAGAAACGATTTGGCGAAGAGCAGCGAGTGTCGATCCACAACATCGCGCTTTCCAATCAAACCGGAACGATGGAGTTCTTTTTTAATAACAACGAACAAACCAACTCCTTGTTGGACAACGCCAAAGGAAACAATGAATCTCTAGCCAACCACACGTCGCACACCGGCAAAACAGACGTCAAAACAATGCGACTGGATGACTGGATTGCCGAAACTGGAATCAATGATTCGATCATCATCAAAAGTGACGTTCAGGGCGCTGAAGGACTGTTGCTTGAGGGTGGCACGGACACGTTCAAAAACAAGGTCTCAGCGTTTTACAGTGAAGCCCAGATTGCTCCGATGTACGAAGGGCAAATCGACTTTTTTGAAATGAACAAACGGTTGACCGAAGAACTGGGGTTTGTTCTGCACAATATTTATCCCTGTTACCAGGACGCCAGCGGTCGTGCCCTCCAAACAGATGCGTTATGGATCAAAGAATCAAGTTTGGTTTCAAACTGATGTTTATCCTTGACTGCGCTTTCCACCTCGCCGACTGAAATCGTTAAACTTGACGAGTCCAAACCAAACAAAAAAAACGATTGTCGTTTTCGACAATGCGACACGAGTCGTTGGCCACCGGTTACCTTACGCTGGATTGGTCGCCCGTTCGTTCGATCGGACCAACGTTACAGTTGCGCTTCCTGAACAGCTTCGTGACAATGCGGCGCTGGATGAGTACTTTCCGGAAACAAAACGATGGCATTTTGAATGCCCCGATTCTGGGCCAGGATTAGGAAATGCAAAAAGCGCCGCGACCGCTCTCGAGAGGGTCACAAAAGAGCTCAAGCCGGATGCAATTGCGATCCCAACCGCTGACGGGATCGCTCCCTATCTCGGCATACGATATCGATTGGGCTTGGCCAGTTGGTTGAAGCAAGTACGAATGTTTGTTTGCCTGATGGTGGGAGCCCGTCCGCCAAGCCAAGTTCAAGGACTAAACCGGCTAAAAAATTGGGGCAAGTGGCAGTGTATTCGCTCGGGTCCATTCGAGAAAATTCTGCTAGCCGATCCAAGGCTGTTCGAAGAGCTGAAAAGGGAAGAGCGGGTCATGCTTTGCCCGGATCCGGTACCTCCTCCACCTGATCTAACCAAAGTGGAAGCCAGAAAGAGCCTCGGGTTGCCGGAAACTGGAAGATTGATGATTTCGGTTGGTGAGCAAGATCGGCGAAAGGGCTCCGATTTATTGGTGAATGCTTTTCAGGCCGCCAAACTGCGCAGCAATGACCGACTTTTCCTTATGGGCAAAGTATCCAAAGACGTCTTGAACTGCTTGGGAACGATCGAAGACAATAAGACGTCTGACGGGAGCATATTGGTTTGGGATCGTTTTGTGACCGAAGCAGAGTTTAAACAGGGGATCATTGCCAGCGATATCGTCGCAACACCCTACCGCGCTACTGACCGACCGTCTGGAATTGTCTCTCGTTGTATCGGGTGGAATCGTCCTGTCTTAGGTACAAACCAAGGCTGGACAGACTGGATCATCAAAAAGCTTGAAATCGGACATGCTGTCAACATCGACTCTGTGCCGGAATTTGCTCGGGGAATCGAGCTAGCCATGAAAGAACTGCAAAACTACCGAACCCCTGATATCGCGCAAAGTTTTAGGGACTTCAATACCGAAGAAAATTACAGGAATCTTTGGAAAAACGTGATTGAATAAGAAAACATGCTTCAATACATCTTCATTCTCGTTTTGCTTGCCACCATTTATTTGGCGGTTAGGGGTATCTTCAAACCTGGCTGTGCTCTTGCCTTGGTTTGGTCGACCTACACCCTCGAGCAGTTTCTTCAACATAGCCATCCGTTTTTCGTATCCAACGGAAAGCTGATCAACATCGGCGTGATCGCGGTTGCCGCGCTCAGTCTTTTCTACCTGATGTTGAAGGGAAAAATGAAGTGGCTGAAGTTTTCTCGTCCGCACATGTGGTGGGCAAGCCTGATTGTTTTGGCTGCGGTTTCGTATTTCTGGAGCGTCAGTCCGACTTCGACTTTGGATCAACTGAAGACCCATCTTCCCTATATCGTTGGTTTTTGCATCATCGCGCCTTATTGTGCGACCGACGAAAAGCAAATCAATATGGCGATCACCACAACCATTTATTTTGGTGGTCTTTTGTTGTTCGGCATGTTGTTCTGCAACTACGGCGCTCGGTCTGTGATTCTCGTTGATACGGCATATGAAACGCTTACCGGAAACCCGTTGGCTGTCGCGACTTTTGGCGGCTACGTTTCGATCTGTGCAATTTTCTCGATCTATTCGAACACCAAGAATGTCATCGGCGTTGGCATCAAATTGATTATTGCTGCCGTCGCGCTTTATGCCATTGTCCGTTCGGGCTCTCGCGGACAGGTCATCGCGGTTGGACTATCGTGTTTGATCTGGGTGCCTCTAACGGCTCAAATGGCGGTCAAGAATGCACGCCTATTTGCCGTGGCCGCCGTTATCTTGATCGTCGCCGGATCGATCTATTTCATTCAAATCAATGAAGACATTTCCGTTCGCTGGAGTTCGG
>CAZPTT010000165.1:0-13811 GCA_964589435.1 uncultured Pirellulaceae bacterium | reverse complement strand
GCTGGTCTCGCGCTTGCAAGTTTGCTCAATGCAGATGGCTTGTTAGCGGATGACAAAACGAAAACGGTAAGTGGCAAATCGCCGCTGCGACCGAACATTGATCCTAATAATCCTTACTCGCTTCGTCAGCCACATCACGAAGTTCCAGCGAAACAAGTTTTGGTAATCTACTGCCCCGGCGCGGTCAGCCATATCGATACGTTCGACTACAAACCAGAACTGACGAAGATGCATGGTAAGAAGCCGCCGGGGATGCCGACCGTTACGTTCGAAGGCCCCTCCGGGAATATTGCCAAGCCATTTTGGGATTTCAAACCTCGCGGCGAGACTGGAAAAATGGTTTCCGATTTGCTGCCGAATTTAGCCGAGCAGGTCGATGACTTTTGCTTCTTTCATTCGTTGACGACGGAGACGAGCGCTCATCCACAGGGCGAGAATTTCATGAACACCGGATTCACGATGGAAGGATTTCCTTCGTTTGGATCTTGGGTGACATACGCTTTGGGAACCGAGAATCAGGAATTGCCGGCGTTCGTGGCGATCAATGACCCACGCGGATTGGCTCGCAGCGGCAAGAACAATTTTGGTAATGGCTTCCTGCCGGCAGCTTTTCAAGGAACGGATTTCAATGCGAAGAATCCACCCAACAACTTGCACCGACCCAGCGGGATTTCGAAATCATTCGATAAAGCTACCAGTGAGTTGCTGCAAAAATTGAATGCTCGTCATCTGGAGAAATATCCCGGCGATGCAAATTTGGCTGGGCGAATCGCCAGCTATGAATTGGCTGGACGAATGCAAACATCCGTGCCTGACGTGATGGAGCTGGCTGGCGAAACGGCAGCTACGTTGAAAGCTTACGGAGTCGAAGGCGGAAGTGAACTACGGGGCGAGTATGCCAAAAACTGTATCTTAGCCCGACGCTTGCTCGAAAAAGGCGTGCGTGTCGTCCAGTTGTTCAACGGAAGCGATCCATCCGGCGGCAACGGCGTCACCAATTGGGATTCCCATTCCGACATCAAGAGAACCCATGCGATGCAAGCAGAGATCATGGATCAGCCAACGGCGGCCTTGATTGCCGATCTGAAACAACGTGGCATGTTGGAGAACACGCTCGTTGTCTGGGCGACGGAATTCGGACGGATGCCATTCTTGCAAGCCAATGGAACCGGGCGCGATCATAACCCGGGAGCGTTTACATGTTTCTTGGCGGGGGCCGGCGTGAAAAAAGGATTTAGTTACGGGCAAAGCGATGAGTTCGGTTTTAAGGCAACAGAAAACAAAACGACCGTTTACGATTTCAACGCCACGTTGTTGCATTTGATGGGGCTCGATCATGAACGGCTGACCTTCTACCACAATGGTTTGGAACGAAGATTGACGAACGTCCACGGTGCGGTCGTGAAAGATGTGCTGGCGTAGCTTTTCTATTCGCCGCGAATAGTTGGCGTAGCTTGCAAAATCTATCTCGAATCCCCAAACCGACTCTCAGAGGTTAGAATTGTGGTTAGCTACTCAAACTGGCGATTGTAGGCCGCTATCAAGGAGCGTCAGCGACGATGATTCGGCGAAACAGAAGCCTGTCACTCAAACTGAAGTTGCCGTAACTGCGCTACACTTGTTACGGCCTACATTCTTGCGATCCACCATTTGTCGATTGACAGCGATGCGGATTTTGAAAACGCTCAGTTTGAGTAGCTACTCAGCCATCTGGCTGAGCAGTTGCGAATTGAAGCCGCCTTGGTTCGGTTGCGTCAACATTATTCTCCCCATGAAATTGAGCGACCGATCCGGTTGTCTGAGAGAAAGCATGAAGTCAATCCGTTCCAGCGTTACGCCTCTTCTGCTTCCTGTATTCGCATTCCCCTTGTTCTGTTTCGGCTTGGTTGGCACTAGCCTGGCTCAACGCGTGGATCAAGGCGTGGAACAACGCGTGGAACAAGGCTTTGGTGCCTCTGTGAGGCAAGCGGAAATGCCCTTGCGCCACGCAGCAGTTTTTAAAAAGTATTGCTATGACTGCCATGATGCTTCCAGCGAGGAGGCTGGCGTCAATCTCGAAGAGATTCCTTTCGTGATCAGCCGTGACATGGAAACCGCGGGTCTATGGTCAAAGGTTCTCAATGCGATCAATTCAGGTGAGATGCCGCCGCCGGATAGCGAACCTATTTCCGACGATGAAAAGACTGATTTCCTCGAGTCGCTTTCCAACGAGATGGTGTTGGCGAGGAAAATTCTTAGCGACAACGGTGGCCAGATCACACTTCGTCGGCTCAACCGTCGCGAATATCAAAATACGATTGAATCGCTATTGGGTATCAAGCCCGATGTTTCGACGCTTCCCGATGATCAAGCCACAGCCGGTTTCGACACTTCGGGCGCGTCATTATTTTTCTCTAGCGATCAACTGGAGCAGTATCTCACGACCGCAAAAAAATCGTTGGAGTTGGCGTTGATGGCTCGTCCAGCGCCGAAGTCCCGAACGATTCGGATCGAACCGGAGGTTGAATATACGCCACACTATGAGGCCGCCGCTGCCGCCCTCAAAGACGATCATGATCGTGCGGTCGCGTGGAAAGCCCAATCCGAAAAGCCGCCTTCCGATTTTGGATTCCTAGATGCCTATCAAGTAAAAAAACGGATTCAGGCTTTCAAGACGCGCCGGCCCCAGCTTGTCCAGTACCTTGAGCGACCCGAAACCAAAAACGGCGTCGCAATGATGTTGACGATCAAAGAAGGTGGTTACACAAAAATCAAACTTCCTTCGATCGGTGCCAATGCGCCAGGAAACTATACCGTTCGCTTACGAGCTGCTCACTATCCAGATTCGCCCGAGCGTTTTCACTATTTAGAGCTTACGTCTGGTGTCGGAAAAGGGCGTAATCATCTCGGTTGGCGGAAGGTGACGGCAACGCTTGATGAACCCGAAGTCATTACGTTTCCGATTACACACCTTCCTGGTCAAAAGATGAACTTCTGGGTGCATCAGCGATCGCATCAAGATCGTGGCGATAAAAATCTCTGGACGATCGATCAACAGAAGAACGGTATTGGAACTCCGCCCGGGGGCTGGGTTGATTGGGCAGAACTTGTTGGGCCGCACCCAGAAAATTCTCAAGGTGAAAATGTTTCAAAACAGCTTACGCCTAAAGCCGATTCTTCCTTTCGCGATTTGCGAAGTGAACTAATTTTCCCTCGGCCGCAAGGGATGGCGAGCAAAGAGTATGCGCGGGAAGTGTTGCGCCGATTTGCTGTGCGAGCTTTTCGAGGTGAAGAGCCCAGCGAGGAATTCTTGGAACGATTGGTCGGACAATATTCGGCCAGTCGCGAAAACGGGGAGAATTTGACGCGGTCGCTGATTGGCCCGCTGGCAATCATCCTATCGTCGCCCAATTTCATCTACATGGTCGAATCGACTGGTGACGAAAGTTCATCTTCGCTAACAGAAACGGAGTTGGCAGTACGGCTGGCGTATTTCTTGTGGAGTGAACCTCCAGATGAAAAGTTGATGTCGCTTGCGAAAGATGGAAAACTTTCCCAGCCAGCGATTCTTAAACAAGAAACGTCGAGACTGTTGGCTGACAAGAAAGCTAGTAGGTTCGTACATGGCTTTGTTCATCAATGGCTGGAAATGGAGCGACTGGATATGTTCCAATTCAATGGCGTAGATTTTCCAACGTTTGATAACGCAGTTCGAGCCGCTGCGCGTGAGGAGATCTTTGCGACGTTTCAGTATTTGCTATCTGAACGATTGCCGCTTTCAACATTCTTGAAATCTGATTTCGTCGTCGTTAATGATTTACTTGCTGGCTACTACGGAATCCCCGAAGTGGTTGGCCACGAGTTTCGTAAAGTACCGGTGGACGACGAATCGTTGCGAGGTGGCTTGCTGGGAACTGCGGCTGTGTTGGCGATGGGGTCGGATGGCTTACGTTCATCGCCGGTTGAGCGTGGTGCGTGGGTATTGCGACACTTGTTGCATGACCCGCCTGCACCGGCTCCACCCAATGTGCCTCAGCTCAGTCGGCTTGCTGGTCAGGTTTTGCCGGCCCATGAACTTCAGAAAGCACATCAGGAACAACCGCAATGTGCTCAATGCCACCGCAAGATTGACCCGATCGGTTACGGTTTGGAAAACTTTGATGCGGCAGGGCGTTGGCGTGACGAGGAAGTTGTAGCGTTCGGCAAACGTCGAGCTAATAAATCAAAATCGTTTGCCATTAAGTCAAATGGCCGATTACCTAATGGCAAGGAGTTCGAAGGCTACCTCGGGCTGCGCGATGCCGTGGCTGAGCATGGTGATCAATTCGCCCGCGGGTTTGGCGAAGCGCTAATCGCATACGGGTTAGGCCGGCCATACGGCTTTACGGATGAAGAACTTGCAGAAGGCATCGTCAATCACGCGGCCGAATGCAATTTTGAGATTAGCGAGTTCATTCATGCGTTGGTTCAATCAAAACAGTTTCAATCGAAATAGACTCTGTCAAATGGTCGAGTGCAAGCGATTCGGTTATTCGAATGAGTGTGGAAGAAAATCATGAAAAAAAAGCAAACGAGAACTTCCCGCCGCGCATTTCTTCGCAGTAGCAGTGCGCTCATTGCGTTGCCCCTTTTTGAATCGTTAGGTGCGCAACGAGTTGCCTCAGCGGCGGTTGTCAGGAACGTTGCAGCGCCGAAGCGGATGGTGTTTTTAGGGATGGGGTTTGGCGTGACGGCCGATCGTTGGTATCCGGACGTTAAAACGGTGGGTGAGAATTACGAGTTGCCAGGTGTCCTAAAGCCTTTGGCCAAGCATAAAAAAGACATCACGATCATTCAGAACCTGATGCATCAGTATGCTGCCGACGGCCACAGTGGCAGTACGTTTTGGTTGACTGGAGCCAATCGTTACGCGATCCCTGGGCAAAGTTTTCACAACACAGTTTCGGTCGATCAAGTCGCTGCCGAAATTCTGGGAGTAGAGACTCGGTTCACATCGATTCAGCTTGCTGCCAAGGGCGCTTCCAATGACGGCCACGGTCCGGGTTCTTCGTTGGCTTGGAATCGCTCGGGTAAACCGGTTTCGGGTTTGGACACGCCGGTCGCGGCGTTTCATCGTCTGTTTTCAAACGACACAACTCCATTGGCTGAGCGAAAGCAACGATTGACGGAACAACGTAGTGTGCTCGACACGGTGCTCGCCGATGCGAAGTCAGTCAATCGGAGATTAAACAAAACCGACAACGACAAACTGGAAGAGTATTTGCAATCGGTTCGCGAGATTGAAATCAGGCTGGCGAAAGAAGAAAAGTGGTTGAGCATCGATAAAAAGGCTCCTCGAACCGCGATCAAAGAACCGAAGCCGACTCTCGAAGGCGTGCCTGAAATTCGCATGATGTACGACATTATGGTAGCGGCAATGCAAGTGGATGCGACGCGGGTTTTGACTTATCGCATGCCGGTCGACTCGATGATCAGCAGTTTGGGCGCGACCATGAGTGCCCATAGCATGAGCCACTATTCCGAGGGTGAGCGTCGGACGGTTTCGATGTCGAGAGACAAGACCCATGCGAAATTGTTGGCGGAGTTTATCGACAAACTCAAGGCAACGAAAGAACCTGATGGATCGAGTCTCTACGACAATGTGGCCATTACGCTCGGCACCAATCTCAGTTCTGTTCATACGTTGAAAAACTGCCCAACGTTGGTGACCGGCGGAGCGGCCGGTTTCAAGCATGGCCGGCATTTGGTGATGGATGATCCCAAGACACCGCTGTGTAATTTGTGGCTGAGTACACTACGAGGGACAGGAATCAATGCAGAATCGTTCGGGGATTCAACCGGCGTAATTGAAGAATTGTTTAAAGCTTAAATCAAAGTGTTTTTCAGTGATGGAATGTTGTTAGCTTCCGGAATTTGCTTGAAGTAGAAAGAGGAACGTCGAGATGTTGAAACCATTGACCTTGAGTTTTGCGTTGTTGATTGGCTATACGTCAATGCTGGTGGCTTTGGAACCGCTGCGATTTAAAAATGACAACGTTGTCGCCGCCAAAACTGATCAAGCGAAACCGAATATTCTTTGGATCACAATCGAAGATTGGTCTGCTGATTTGTCGTGCTATGGAACGAAGGGCATATCAACGCCGCATGTCGACAAACTTGCTTCTCAAGGCGTCCGATACAATCGCGCGTTCACCACGTCTCCAGTTTGCTCGACATCACGTTCGGCCATGATGACCGGCTTTCACCAGAATTTTATCGGAGCGAATCAACATCGAACCTATGAGAAGAAACCGTTGCCTCACGGAATTAAACCGATTCCTCATCTGATGCAGGAAGCTGGCTATCATACGTCGTTGATGAGCTGGAAAACGGATTGCAATTTTACGCCGCACACGCGAGGCGAGCTTTTCATGGGAACCGACTGGAACCAACGCGAGCCCGGTCAGCCATTTTTTGCTCGCATAACATTCGGTGGAACTCATCGAGCTTGGAATCGCGATCCAGAAAACCCAATCGCAACCAGCGACGTCGAATTGCCGCCCTACTATCCAGACACCGAATTCTGCCGCCGAGATTGGGCCAATGGCTTGGAGCAAATGCAGTTAGTTGACAAAGAAGTTGGCGCGTTGCTGAAACGGTTGGACGATGAAGGACTGGCCGAAAACACGCTTGTGTTTTTTATTGGCGACCATGGCCGATGTCATATTCGTGGGAAGCAATTCCTTTACGACGGCGGGATTCGGATTCCAATGATCATGCGATGGCCAGGAAAAGTTGATCCTGGCTCTGAGAGCGACGAGATGGTCATGTCGATTGATATTTGCGCTACGATTTTGGAGGCCGCTGGTGTCACACCCCCAGTACCATTGCATGGCGAGAGCTTGTTTAGTGATGCGGTGAAACAGCGAGAGTATGTCTTTGCTGCACGTGACAAAATGGATGAGACCCATGATGCGATGCGTGCCATTCGATCAAAGGATTTCAAGTTGATTCAGAACTTGATGCCGGAGCGACCATGGTGTCAGTTCAACCGCTACAAGGAAGGAGCTTATCCAATGTTGGCGGTGATGAATGTCATGAACATGAAAGGCGAATTGACGCCGGAGCAAGCTGCATTTTTTGCACCGAAGAAACCCTCGTTGGAGCTGTTCGATTTGAATGCTGACCCCCATGAGGTTAAGAATATTGCCGATGATCCGAACCATGCTGAGATCCAAGCCGAATTATTGGCCAAATTAGAAACATGGCGAAAGGATGTCATTCAAGACACGGGAGTCACAGATGAATTTCGTGCGGCGGGTGTGTTCCCGGAATCGTCATCGGAGCCAACGGTCAATGGATGGGTCAAGCAAAACGAAAAAGCGTATGATTTCAATAAAAGCGGTTGGCCCGCGTTCTATCCGACGCGAACTTTAGCCGAATGGGAGAAGGCTGAAGCTGCTTGGAAGCCGTATGTTTTTCGCGGGCCAAAAGAAAAAGTAGACCGACCGATTCTTGTCATGCAAAAGAAGAAAGCGAAGGGTGACAAAGCGAAGAAGAAAAAGGCCTCAAAAAATTGAGACCCTGATTGGCTAGATTTCTGATTAAGAGCTGATGTCCTTTACCGCTCCCCGTCGTGCGCTTTTATTGCGTAGGATCGGCGGAGCGATCCACGAATGTCAAGAAGAGAATGGCGACACGCATTTCAAGTCCGACATGCAGCTAGTTCTTGATCGTCGATTTGTCATCCTTTTTCTTGTTTTGTTTTTCCTTTTCCCGTTGCTTTCGTTTTCGCGCGGCTCGAGCTTCTTTTTGTTTGGCTGCAGCCGCCGCGTGGTCGGCACCGGAAATCATTTTGGCGGGTGGCATCGCCATGTAGTCTTCCACGTTTGGTAGCGGAATTCGAGGGTTCTCTTTTCCCTCATAGACGTCGAGGTTCTCGTTGAGTTCATCCTCGGTTACCGGTTTCGAAACAACGCCATCGGCTGGGACGTCCAAGCCGGCTGTCCAGACGATTGTGTTGAGTACAATTTGGCGGAATCCGTCTTGCGCCCAATTACGGTGGTAGTGGCCGCCGGTAAAACCGACGCCGCGCCCGCCGTCTTCTCGTTCGATTCCCCACATCAGAGTTTGGACTTTACCAACTCCTTTTGGTCCGTTCTCATTCCACAGGTTGATGATGCGTTTGAGTCGTTTTTCTGTTGGAGTGGCCGTCACAAGATCAAGGACTTTGCTACGGTCTTTGGGGAAACGCATGTTGTAATAAAACTCATCGTAGGCTCGTACTAAACCTCTGACCCCATTTCCGATTGGGTGATCTGGCATCGTTTCTAAATCAGCCACCCAATGAGGATTCACTGAAAATCCGGTTTCCATCGCGCCGCCAATCCATGGTCGGTAATACTGCTCGCCTTCTTCGGGACTCGGGTGAACTGCGTAATGCATAAACATGAGGCCGACGCCTTTTTTGGCAAGCTGATCGGTTTTCTCCCATCCGTTCCTGATCACGGAAGTCCCGTCGGCGTAAATGACGATTGCGTCGACACCTTCAAAAACGGACTCGTCCTTTGGCCAACCGCTGATCACGGTGGCTTTGACATCCAAGCCACTTTGTTCGTTGAGAGCTTTCGCAAGCAGCATACAGCCGGCCTTGAATTCATGATCGCCAGAGGCGTGGCTGCGCGCGCCCGCGAGGAAGAGAATGTTGGTCGTATCGGCGACCGCAGAATTTATCGTCGAACCAATCATGCAGGCGGCAATGGCAAGTAAGGCCATCATTCGGATTGTTGTTTTCATTATGATTCGCTTCTGAAAAAGGTCGTTTGGACTGGCATGGCTCTCTTAACAGATTGCCACCCCGCCGAGCCGTTTGCAAGGTGTCGCGGAAAAGAATTCGACGGAAAGGCGTGCGGCTGATGTGATCGAAACGGGAGCCGTTCAGAGTTTAATGAATTGGATGCGTTCTGGTTGGAATATGAATAGAATGTCCAATCATCGTTCTGGTTTCCGGTTCGAGTTGGACATTGAAAATTTGTGTCAGAGGTAAAAAAGTGGAATTAATAAACCGGCTTGTTTTCGCTTGCTTGCTGTTGCTTGTTGTTTGTTTTAGCCAATCGAATGCCAGCAAAGCCGACGAAGTGTCATCCTTGGTCTTTGTTTCGGTAGCTAAAGACCAAAAGATCGCCTGTTTCGCTTGGGATGACAGCCAACAAAAGCTGACTTTGAATAGCGAGGCTTCGGTACTTGGCGGCCCTGGAGCGATGTGCATTGATCGAAATGGGAAGCACATTTACATCGTCAAGAAAAAGACAGGCTCGATCGCTGTGTTTGAAATTTCCCCAGATGCAAGCCTGAAACCGATTGGTGAAACAGCGATTGGAGAAGCCGGTTCGTACTTGGCAATTCATCCAACGGGCAAGTTTCTGTTCAGTGCCTACTATCAGGCTGGCCAAGTCGCAGTTCACGCAATCGATAGTGATGGCAAGCTGTCAGCGAAGCCCCTGCAAGTACTCCAGACTGATGAGCGAGCCCATTGTATCGCGATTGATCCCAGCGGTCGTTTCGCATTCGTGCCGCACACTCGGCCCAATACAATCTTTCAGTTTCTGATCGATCAGGAAACCGGACTGTTGACGCCGAATGAAACGCCAAAAGTTCTTCGTGAGTCGGGTGGCCCGCGGCATCTATGGTTCCATCCAAATAAAGAATTCGTTTATGGAAGCGATGAAAAGGGCAGCAGTATTACCTGTTATCGTTTGGATAAAGAAGCAGGCACATTGGAAGTTGTGGAGACGGTGTCAAGCTTGCCAACTGAAGGTTTTGATGGAAAAAATAGTACTTCCGACATTGAAGTTCATCCATCAGGAAAGTTCGTCTTCATTGCCAATCGTGGGCATGACTCGATTGCCAGTTTCCAAATTGACCAACAGACAGGGCGTCTGTCGAATCCACACCACGCAATCACAGAAGCGACAACACGTTCGTTTAATATTTCTCCCAACGGAAAAACACTGATCTCGGCTGGCCAGAAGTCTGGTCGATTGGCGGTGTTTCGGATTGACGAAACGGGCGCGCTGGAGCGAACTGAAACTCGGGATGTTGGAGCTGCGCCATGGTGGGTTCAGATTGTAGGGCAATGATGGTGGCTGAATTTGATCGTGCGCGTGAAGTCCGTTGAACTTAGTTCAACAATTCAATTTGATCACGTTCATGCTTCAGCAGTTTTTGTTTGGTGCAAAGTCCGCCCGCGAAACCAGTGAGGTTGCCGTTTTTGCCAATCACACGATGACAAGGCACCACAATTGAAATCGGGTTCTTGCCGTTGGCAGCACCGACTGCGCGGGCGGCTTTCGGTCGGCCGATGATTTTGGCTTGTTGCCCATAAGTCCGAGTTTCGCCAAACGGAATCTCTGTCAACGCTTTCCATGCGGACATCTGGAATTCAGTTCCAATCGGATCCAACGGCAAATCAAATGATCTTCGTTTACCGCTGAAATATTCCTCTAGTTGTCGTGAGAGATTTTCAAAGATTGGAGACTCGCTCGGCTTAACGCGTTTCGCATCAATGTCGAACTTGGTGAGGTTACTTTCGGGCCAAAGTATGCCTCGAATTCCTTTTTCGGAAGCGAACACGTGTAGCTCACCCACCGGAGTTGTTAACTTCGATTTCAATATCAGGTTTCGCCCAGTCATTTTCTGCCCTGCCCTTGCCTCGATGAGGTTCTTTTGCGAATCGCCGGTCGTTTGCGTGGCTTGTTCGGTGATAAATGGCGAGCGTCTAATGCGTCATTCGCCATCCAAAGATATGCGGCCGCTGTTGCGCGAAAGGGGCGCCATTGTTCGGCAAGCTCAATGAGGTCAGTTTCCGATAAAAGGTCATTGCCGCCCACCAAGCGAGCCGCTCCTTTCCGAAGCCCCAAATCGCTGGCGGGAAACGCATCGGGTTGCCGCATGACTCGTCCAGCAATGAAGTTCGATGTCCACGGGCCAATCCCAGGTAAACGTTCCAAAGCCTTCGTTGTTTTCTCAAGCGACCCGGTCATCGTCAAGTCAATGTCCCCGTTGGCGACGGCCGCTGCGAATTGCTTAATCGTATTGGCCCGCGATTTTGGCATGTCGAAATTCTGCACTTTGGCTTTTGCTAAGACGGACGGCGCTGGAAAAACGTAAGCCAAGGAACCGGGTAAAGGAACCTCGATCTGTTTGCCAAACCGCTTAACAATCCGCCCAGTGACCGTCGACGCTCCGGCTACGCTGACCTGTTGCCCAACGATGATGCGAACCGCTGTTTCAAAACGATCCCAAGCGCCGGGCAACCGAATGCCTGGTTGTTTCTTCATCGTTGCACCCAGCCATTTGTCTTTGCGGAGGTAGCTTAATGCGTCAGAGTGGTCGCTGTTGATTCCGAATAAAGATCGAACTCGCTCGACTTCATCGATGATGGATCCGAATGTCGCAAGATGCATCGTTACATCAAGGTGGTCACTCGCATCGGAGGCTCGAACTTCGACAACGCCGGGATGACCGCAGGTGAGCATTGTTCGGCGGTAGCATTTATCTTCAACCGCCTCGACACCAGGAATGGCTCGATCTGCGAAATAGTTAATCATTCGTTGGTCATCGAACGGTAACACGAATGGAACTTTCAGCCTCAAGCCACCATCGAGCAAATTAAGTTGCTGCTTTTTCGACCGCTTGGCCCGCAATTGAGTCGGGCTAAATTTAAACAGGTCTCGAACGACGCGGTTCATTTGTCGTAGGCTTGAAAAACCGGCGGCGAAAGCAACCTTGGTGATCGATAGATCGGATTCATCAAGCAGGCGTCTTGCCAGATGGGCTCGTCGCGCGCGTCCTACAAAATCAGGTGAGGCCCCAATTTGTTTTTCGAACAATCGAACGAGCTGTCGCGAGCTGTAGCCCACTCGTTTTGCCAATTGTTCTGTTGTCGCTGAATCTAGAAATCCTTCGGCGATCAATCGAACGGCGTGCGCTATTTCCGGGGGCGGTAGATCCAGTCCGATGCCGGGTAAGCGATCGGGTCGACAGACAAGGCATGGCCGGAATCCGGCTGCCAGCGCCGCGATGGCGCTGGGCATCGTGCGAACGTTTTCTGGGTTCGGTCGAGCTCCGCAATCGGCGCGGCAGTAGATTCCAGTTGTTTTGACGGCCTGAATTTTCATGGTCGTAGTTTAGGCGTCATCTGACTTCTACACTGGCCATATTCGGACATGTCCGGAACTTTGTCCAAATGTGAACGGAAAATCAGTGTTAAAGACTCAGGGTTTTTTGAGTGGCCATCAATTTGTTGAAATAGGAGGAGCCGATAAATTTGAGTTTTCAAGTCAGGAACGCCCGAACGCGGCAGTGTCAAAATGGCTGCAAATTTTTGTCAAGCAAGCTAAAATGAAACAAATAACGCTGTTGTATTCGCCATCGTCTTCGCACTTAATGTGCGAAGTCGGTGAGAACTCAAGCAACGGTTTTAACTTTTGTCATATGTAGAACGAGTTGCTATGCCGTCACCACCAACTTCTTCCAATCTTGAAAAACCCCGTGACGCGTTGGCGTCGCTTCGTATTGATCGAGAAGCCCCTCGGAGTGGCTCTGGATTTTGGTGGAAGTCCATTTTGGCGATCGCGGTTATCGGCGGAGGCGGCTGGTTCGGTTATCAATACGCCGAACAGAACGGCATGCTAAATAATCAGGCCGAATGGGTTCCCGAAATGATGCAGAACCGCGTTGAGGTTCGGCTGGAATCCGTCAAAATTCAAAAAGGACGTTCGGCGGACGCCGTCGTCGTGGCAACTGGATATCTGGGGTCGCGACGACAAGCCATGATTGGTGCCCGAGCCGCCGGCAGAATTGATATCGTCACTTTTGAAGAAGGCGATGTTGTGACCAAGGGACAGTTGCTCGCGGAATTGGAACACAAAGACATGGAAGCCTCGCTGGCGGCACGCGTTGCGTCGGTCGCGCGCGTGAAGGCGACTCTCAACGAACAGGCGATCATGATTGAACAAGCGATGGTCGATAGTAAGCGGAATGAACGACTTTGGAATTCACGAAGTATTTCCGAAGCTGAGTATGACGCGACTCGTTTTGCCTATCGTAGCGCAGCCGCAAAAAAGAGTTCGATGCAAGCCGAGCTTCAATTGGCCCAAGCTGAACAGCGGCAAGCTGAACAGCAAATGGAAAATATGTTCATTCGGGCTCCATTCAACGGAACGATTATTTCGAAAGACGCGGAAGTCGGCGAGTCGATTTTACCGGGGGGTATGGGTGGAGGATCCGGACGAGGTAGCGTCGCCACGATCGCTGACCTGGCTCATTTAGAAATTGAATGTGACGTGCAGGAGGACTTTATTTCGCGGGTCAGTGAAGGACAGGAGGCTGACATTTCGGTCGACGCGGTGCCTGACAAAAAGTACCACGTCGGGAGATACGACCGATTTGATTGTCATGCGAAAAGGGTCGAGCGATGAAATGTCCAGCACGATCGGAGCCACCAACGCGAAGGAGTTGATCAATTTGCCCGGGATCGCGACAGGATCCGATGGGGAGCCTCTTGCGTCTCGCGAATTTGTGACCATTCTCATCAAGCCACGCCGGAACGATGGTGGGACGGCAAACGTGATTGTTCGCGGTCTGGACAAAGTAGGCCGAGAGTTGCGTCCAGATTTTAAGATTGTCGAAGGCCGAGATCTTGAATCGGGCGTCAACGAAATTATCACCAGTCGTAGTTTCGCCAATCGCTTCGAAGGTTTGGGGCTGGGCGAATCGATTCAAGTGAACAACGTTGATTTCTCAGTCGTTGGGCATTTCGAAGCCGGTGGAAGCTCTGCGGAGTCCGAGGT
>CAZPTT010000164.1:0-13972 GCA_964589435.1 uncultured Pirellulaceae bacterium | reverse complement strand
AAAACGCATCGGCTTAATGCTAATTCGACCAAATAAAACGGAGACATCAACGTGGCAAGCCAAACATGGGAGTGCTGGAAGTCAAAAGCCGACGGGGCACTCACTTTTACAACAACAGAAAATGCGAAATCACTTGCTCAATGGGGTGGCTTGGGCGTTGACCCAGAACTCCAGTATTCATTTGAAGCGGCCACCGGCGAGGAAGCGTCTGCCATCCATTACTTGCGTCAAGGCTTTGGGCCCTATCGACCACGAGGAAAACCCGCTCCCTGTCCGGAGTGCCAAGCAAATATCTATCCAGAAGCGTCAGGCGATTGCTGGCGCTGCCTGTAGTAACTGGCATCTCAAATTACAAATGGCATCGCAAATTGTAAACGTCTGCGAAAACCCTGTACTGGCTCTCAATAAACAAGCTTATGGAACGCATCCAATGAAAGACCAACGACGCCTGGTACTGTGGGCCAATGACTCGCCCCGAAACTCCGTCGACTTAGTTTGTGAAACGATCGTTACGGAAATTGAACGGCACCTGGACGAGGCAGAAGAAGACTCGTGCTTTGTCAACGATGTCGTGGCCTACATACGTTGCTTGTCAGGCGTCTACGATTGGGCTGGCGGCGGATTCATCGAGCTTGAAGTCCTCGAATCGTGGCGAACTCGGGCAGTCACCGTCGTCGAGCAAATGGCAGGATCGTATTTTGAAAACGAATCCGAACGTGCCGACGATCTAGCGTTCGTCAACGAAGTCTTTTCTGACCTGCGAAAGATCGTGATGCGAATGTATGATTGATCGTTCGAACAGGACGCTGGGTAGTTCGCGTTCACAAAAAAACGAAAATCTACCGGTGAATCGTTAAAGGAATTGGCTTCGCAAAATGGTAACGCTTTAACACGCAGCACTAAACTGAAGGGCCTTACACATATTCGTATTGCTGGAACCAATCCCAAGCATCGCGGACGGCGTTCTCGACATCACCGATTCGATAGCCAAGTTCTTGTTCGGCTTTTGCTGAAGTATACCAGTGGCTCATCTGGCCCAACCTCAACGCCGCAGAATTCAGCTCAGCCTCCTGTTTCATAAATCGCGAAGCCAAATCACCGCAGCCACCGACGCACTTGGCCAACACGTTGGACATCTTGCGAACCGGCGGTCTTCTCCCAATGACTTTCGCCATCAGCCGCCACAGATCCATATAACTCATATTCTGTCCGGCCAAAATATATCGCTCTCCCGAACGTCCGTGTTTGGCTGCCGAGATGGTGCCTTCAGCAACATCGCGAACATCGACAACCGAGCAGCCGCCGGCTGGCGTAAAAAAAAGCACGGGCATATTCGCTAACATCAACATCATCTTGCCGGACGACGGTTTCCAATCCCAAGGCCCAACCATAAACCCTGGATTGACGATCAACCCGTCGAGGCCATTCTGAACTTCATCCAGCACGACCTGCTCAGCTTCTCGCTTCGAAACGATGTAGGCGGACTCCAGCTTAATTGGATCAACAGCGTTCTCATCGGCGGGCGCCTTTCCGTCGCTGGCCGCCAATGTATCAACCGTGCTGACGTAAACCAGCCGAACGTTCTTTCGCCGACAAGCCGCTGCCAGAATTCGAGTTGATTCGACGTTGACGGATCGGCTTGCTTCTAATTTTCTCCAGCCGATATGGATCATTGCCGCAGAGTGGATGACAGTCTCGACATTGTCCACCGCCAAATTGACTTGCGACGAATCGAGCAAATCCAAGTTGATCGTTTCAACGTCGAGATTGGCTAACGGACGCGGATCGGAAGTCACACGAGTCGTTGCGACGACGTCATGGCCGTCTTCCAGCAATCCTCTAACAATGTTGTTTCCAAGGAACCCGGTGGCACCCGTGATCAGTATTCGCATTTCACTATTCGTATTTCGCTATTCGTATTTCACCTAAGTCTCAATTCCAGAACGATCGAATCGACCGTCGACGTGTTTCGATCACAAATTCCAGGCGTGGTTTTCGTACGCTTTTTCATTGATCTTGCTGCTGAAGCCAATCAAGCAACGCAGAAATCAATCCCGCCAAATTGAACCCAAAAACGAAGATTCCGAGCTCGGGCGCGGAGCCGACATTGTTCACCAACCAACCGAAGTCTAAAGTATATCGCTTCTAAATCAGGTTTACGAGTTTTTGCGAATTTCAGAATGAATGCAAGTCAGATTTCCGTCGTTCCCGTTTCGACTTCAAGCCAACAAAAAGCTTTCATCAAGTTTGCTTGGACTCTGTACGAGGGCGACAAGAATTGGATTCCGCCAATTCTGATGAACATCAAAGAGCTGCTCAACTATAAACCTCACCCGTTTTACGAAAAAGGCGAAATCCAAACCTTCTTGGCCATGTGCAACGGCAGGGTTGTCGGTCGGATCGCCGCAATCGTTGATGGCACTCACAATGAGTATCATAAAGAAAAACGAGGCATGTTTGGTTTCTTTGAATGTATCGATGAACAAAACGTTGCCAATTTGCTTTTCGATGCTGCCAAAAATTGGTTTGCCGAAAGGGACATCGTGTCGATGCGTGGCCCCGCCAACCCGTCGCAAAACTACGAATGGGGATTGCTGGTCGAAGGCTTCCACAGCCCGCCGACTTTTATGATGACTTACAACAAACCGTATTACGGCGCGTTGATTGAGAATTACGGCTTCAAAAAATCTCAGGACATGTATGCCTACATGGGACATGTCGACATGCTCAAGGAACTCGACCCAAAACTGCTTTTTATTGCCGAGGAAGCTAAACGTCGATTCAATATTAACGTGCGGCGGATCAGCAAGAAAAATTTCAAACAGGATGTCAAGAACTTCCTGCATATCTACAACGCCGCTCTGCCAGGCCAATGGGGATTCACTCCAATGTCGGCCGGTGAATTGAGTGCGACCGCCAACGGCCTGAAACACTTGGTCGTTCCGGAGATGACCACTATCGCGGAAGTCGACGGCAAAGCCGTTGGTGCGGTCTTCGGTCTGCTCGATTACCATCCGCTGATCAAAGAAATTGATGGGAAGCTGTTCCCATTTGGGATATTGAAATTGCTATGGAAGCGGCGAAAAATCACCCGCATTCGATTGATCAGCACCAACGTGCTTCCGGAGTACCAACGGTGGGGTTTGGGATTGGTTTTGATGCATCGGCTCGTCCCGGACATCCTTGAATGGGGAATTCAAGACGCCGAATTCTCCTGGGTACTGGAATCCAACAAGCTTTCCCGGGGAACGCTCGAGCGCGGTGGAGTAAAAAAGGATAAGACCTATCGAATTTATGACTACGAGGGGACATAATTGATCGGAGGCGGTTCACCCATTCAAGGACTTAACCTTTCAACATGGTTGAGCCAAAATAGTTGAGCCAAAATATAGATTCCATTGAAGCTATGTCGTGATTGGCTGCGGCGAATTTACCCCGGTCGCGCCTCCCTCCATTTCCAAACAACTTTCCATTTGCCCATTTCCCTCAGACTGATTCCCATTGAATGCCGAAATGAACTTCGATCAAGAAGTCGTAATTACCGGACTCGGAGTCGCTTCTCCGATCGGGATCGGCGTCGACAATTTTTGGGACTCTCTCATGCAAGGGCGCAGCGGAGTTGGGCTTCGACCTGATTTTGAAGAAACTGACTTCGCTTTAAAAATTGCGGCCAAGATCAATGACTTCGACGCCCGGAAGTTCATCAAACCTCGCAAAGCCATCAAGATCATGTGTAAGCCCATCCAATTCGGATGCGCGGCGGCGTCAATGGCGGTCGAGCAAGCCGGTCTTGATGACGGAGCTACCGATCCGGATCGAATCGGCACACTATTCGGGACGGAAACGTTTTTCGCGGATCCCAACGAAGTCGCCAACGTTTTCCACCACTGTACGATCGATGAAGATTATCAGCACGACAAGTGGGGCGAATTCGCCATGCGGAAAATCCAACCGCTTTGGATGCTGAAATACTTGCCGAATATGGCCGCCTCACATATCTCAATTGCAATCGATGCCCGTGGCCACAGCAACTCGATCTGCCAAGGCGAAGCCTCCGGACTCATTGCGCTCATCGAAGCCGCCACGGTTATTCAACGTGGTGCCTGCGACGCTGTAGTTGCCGGAGGAACCGGTTCTTTGATGGAGTTGACGTCGGTTCTATACCGCAAAGGAAAACAACTGAGCCAGCGGATCGACGATCCAACGAAGGCCAGCCGCCCATTCGATCTTGATCGTGACGGCATGGTGGTGGGCGAAGGCGCCGGCGCGATCGTTCTCGAATCAGCCGAACATGCCGCCCGGCGTGGTGCTCAACCGCTGGCCAAAATCAGAGGCTGGTCACGGGGCTTCAAAAACATTGACGATCCTGGCTTTGCGAGTGCGTTGCAGGGAGGATTCGAAGCCTCACTCGCTGCCGCCAATGTAAAATCAACCGAGATCGATTTCGTTAATGCCAACGCTTGCGGAACCCTTCAAGGCGATGCTTCGGAAGCAAACGCGATTCGAAACGTTTTTGCAGACACCCCTGTTGTTGCTAACAAGGGTAACTTTGGCAATTTAGGGCCCGGCACTTCTACGGTTGAACTTGTCGGCTCCGTGCTATCACTAAACAGCCGTACCTTGCCGCCGACAATAAACCTTGAAACGGACGACCCAAATTGCCCAGTCAACGCAAGTCAAAATTCCGTTCCGCTGTCACAACTTGGCACGACAAAAACACTTAAGTCGAGTATCTCGTCGACGGGTCAATTTGCGTCGATTATTTTGGAGTCAGTTTAGCTGAGTTAGTCGCAAGTCATCTTCCAGTTTTACCTGCGCCTCCCCAACCAACTTTCTTACCGACTTCAGACTGCTATCTATCCCAGCGCAGCTAACGCCTCCAAAGTAAGTTGACCTATTCACCCAGAAAGCTTATTCTTTGCAGCCGAGCCACCCGGTTCAAACGTGTCACGCAGTAAAGACCGCCTTACTCGTCTGGTTTTTACTTTCGTTGCGTTGAAGGAATAACGAATTTCACCGAGAGTATCGAGATCCCACCATGAAGAAAGTTTTATCTCTATCCACACTTATCTTGACGGTTTGTTTGATGGCTGTTTCGGCCCAAGCAGACAATGTGACCAAGACCTCTTCGAATCCAAACGGCATTGTGATTTCGAACACTACCACGCCCGTCACCGATGTTGTCACCATCACCACCAGTGACTTTACATCGCCGTTTACTCCTCAGCAGGTCGTTGACATCGAGTTTGGTGTCAGCATGTTTCACGAAGCCGTTGGCGATTTGACAGTAACCGTCGAGCACAATGGTCAATCCGCCGTTCTATTCTCCCGCGTCCGCCGCGACCCACAGAACAATTCCGGTACGCTGGCTGATTTGGGACTTCCGGCGACTGAGACTCCGGCACGCTACGACTTCGATTCAATCACTGGTGGAAGTGGCAATTTCTGGAGTGCTGCCTTCACTGCGACTGACGCTGGCACAGTGGCTCCTGGAACCTATCGTGCATCCGACGCCACAAACACACCAGTCCTTCTGGCAGATCTAAACACAACTGGCGGAGCTTTCAAAAACGTCGATCCACTCGGCGCTTGGACGTTTACTTATGAAGACGATACGAACTTGAATTCTGGTGCCGTCTTCCTGAGCGAAGTCCGGTTGATCACAACCGCCGTTGCCGTCCCTGAGCCTGGCACAGTGGCTGGAATCGCAATGCTTTCCATGTTTGGCGGAGTTTACGTCCGCCGTCGCCGCATGTCCAAGAAAAATGCTGAAGCAAAAGCATAGCCTTTCGAAAGCGTATTTTTGCAGTCAACGATCGGGGCTTGATTGATTTACCAATTCAAGCACCCAACATTTCAAGAAGCGTAGACATCGGTCTACGCTTTTTTTGTGTACCATCATGCTTTAGTGCTTTGTTGCAATTCAAAGTTCCGGTTCTTCATGTGAGCCGTTTGGGCGCTAGCCCCGGTTTTTCGGACGAATCCGTGGCTAGCGCCAAAACGGCTCATCCTAAAATCAAATCGGAACAATGCACTAGCTAGGCATTAACTCGATTGGGCAGTTGAGTACTCACGCAGCAAGACCACTCACGAAGTAAGAGCACTTAAGTAGCATGACTCAGCAGTGACAAATTTCGTTTTCACGCGACATCGTCGCGCATCATCGATCCGGCGCAACGGGTTTGTGGATCCAGTCTACATTCTTGTGGCATCCGCTGGACTCGTATTGGCTCTCTCGATTCTCATTTTAATGATCCGCCCAGATGCTCGCTCGAAGCCATCGAACGATCGTGTCAGAGTTTACTGCGCCTCCGGCGTTGCCGCGCCGATGAATGAGCTAGTCTCAATCTATAACCGAAAATATGGTTCTCAGGTCGAAGTCATTCGAACCGGTGGATCCGGGCAACTGGCTGGCCAAATTAAAACGGAACATGAACTCGGCTTGAACGGTGCCGACGTTTACATTTCTGCTGACGAAGACCTGATCCAAGTCGCCATCGCTGAAGGGTTGATTTCAAAGGCGAAATCAATCGCATGGCAACGCCCCGTGATCGCCGTTCATGGAAATTCAGAATTGAAATTAAACTCGCTATCAGATGTCTTATCGGGCGCCCAATCGGATGCATTGCCGGATCTCGTCAGCAATGGCGAAATTCGATTTGGCATCGCCGCCAAACAATCCGCCATCGGTCGCCTTACCCGGGAGCTCGCCCAGCAGGAGCAATTGTTGGATCGACTGGAATTGCAAAAAGCAACCGATTCGGAAAACGTCATGACGCTCGCCCAGGCGTTGGTGACTCGCAGCCTCGACGCCGCCATCGTTTGGGACACAGTGGTATATCAAGTCAACAATGCCAATCAAAGCAACGATGCCAACCAAAGCAACCAAGTCGATCGATCGAAATCGGCTTCAGAGTCGGGTGATTCTACGACAACCAATCGGTCGTCTGAAAGTTTCCCGAAAATCAAGATCGCTGCGGTACTGGATGATTCCGAACAGTTTGTAAGCCCGATCATCGCCGGGGTATTAAAAAAAGCGGAAGCCGAAACTCAAGCACAAAAGGAAGCCTCCAATTTCGTCGACTTCCTCGCAAAATCACAAGTGTCGAAGCGTACGTTTGAGAGGTTCCGGTTTTCTGTTTCCGGCTCCATCCCCAAGGCTTCCGTTGCGCATTAAACTCTTGGGATGCCAACCCATGAGCCCCAGCAAGAATCTCAACCGCCAAAGAACCGCAACCGGTTCTTCTGGGCCGCCATGTCAGCAAGCGGAATTCTGTACCTTGCTTTGATCATCGGCATGATCGCTGCCGATTTCCGATACGTGACGTGGATTGACATTCAGGCATCACTGGCCGATCCGAACATCCAATTTTCGATTTGGCTCAGCCTTATCACCGCTACCATTTCTGCGATCTTGTCGATGTGGGTCGCTGTACCGACGGGATATCTTTTGGCGCGACTTGGTCGTGACTCCATCAACCAACAACTGAGCGATCGACCGCTTGCCAAGCGGATTGCCATGACACTGCGCTATTTAGTCGACACGATCTTGGACATTCCAATCGTGTTACCGCCGCTGGTGGTAGGAATCAGTCTTCTGGTTCTGTTCCAAACACCGGTCGGTCGCTGGTTGGACGAAACAACGCGGCAGCTATTTACCACCGTTGGCTTACCCGGCATCCGCGGAATCACTTATGAAATTCCAGCCGTGATTCTGGCTCAATTTACTGTCGCTGCAGCATTTGCGATTCGAACGATGCGTGACACATTCGAGCAAATCAGCGAACGACCGGAACAAATCGCGTTGACTCTGGGCGCCAGTCGTTACCAAGCTTTCTCTCAAGTCGCGCTGCCGCAAGCTTGGCGAGGCGCGGTTGCGGCGACGACGCTGGCTTGGGCCCGATCGCTGGGCGAGTTTGGGCCCATCTTAATTTTCGCCGGAACGGCTCGCATGAAAACGGAAGTCCTCTCGACTTCGGTATATTTGAATTTCCAGTTTGGCAATCTTCGCGGCGCGGTGGCGGCTTCCTTGATTCTCGTCACAGTCGCAATCGTTGTCCTCATTTCGACTCGCTTGCTAACGCTGCAGGAAAGTTCGGCGAGTCGAAGCAGCAACAAGCGGGAGGCAAGCCTATGATTTCGGCCGAAAAACTATCGATTCATCAAGGTGACTTTTGCCTCAACGAAATAAATTTGGCCGTGTCGTCTGGGCACTATGGCATCCTCATGGGCGAGACCGGCTGCGGAAAAACTACCTTGGTCGAATCGCTATGCGGATTGCGTAAGGTCAGGAGTGGTCGGATTTTGTTAAGCGGTCGTGATGTCACCAACAAACCGGCTTCGGCCCGCCAAATCGGTTACGTGCCGCAAGACTCGGTTCTGTTCCCCGCGATGCGTATCGATCAGCAAATTGATTTTGGCTTACGAATCAGACGCATTGCCAAACCTGTCCGACGAAATCGAGTTGATGAATTGGCATCTCTGTTGGGCATTGAATCACTGCTCGAACGTTATCCGAAGGGGCTATCTGGTGGCGAAAGACAACGTGTTGCTATTGCCCGCGCCCTATCTTTTCACCCACAACTGCTTTGCCTGGACGAACCCTTGAGTTCACTCGACGACGCGACGCGGACTCGATTGCTACAGGTTCTTCGCGATGTCCACCAACGCGAACAAATCACGATCCTTCACATCACACACAATCTGGCCGAAGGCAACGAACTGGGAACGATTCATTTTGAGCTAAAAAACGGCAAAGTCACAGACGCGTAGGCTCGCGCTCCACAACGAGATGCTGCTGCCACGGCAATAGATTTGTATTTTGCGTCCTGAAAGATCCCTCAAGCACAACTGCCTTGCGCTTTGTGCATTCGGCCGTCTGGATGAGTCCCCGGCAAATCTTCGGCGTAAAACTGCTCAAGGACGGATTCCCAATCCGAACGATCACGAATTTTGACAAACGCCTTGCGAAGCTCTTCGTGCTTGGGATGTAAGATCGAATACTTGATCCCGAATTTCCGCATCAGTTTCCCGACACGATTCTCGCCGTAAATTTCCTCGGCCAGGGAATAATGTTCCAGCAGAACTTCACGTTGTTCGTGTAAGCGTGGAGGGTCAGGCATTGGTTGCCCAGCAGCAAGCGCACGGGCTTGTTGGAAGATCCACGGATTCCCAATTGCGCCGCGAGCGACCGTGACACCATCCACGCCCGTTTCGGCGATCATGTTTAAGCAATCTTGTGGCGTAAAAAGATCTCCGCTACCAAGAATAATTTTGTCGCCGGCGTGCTCCTTCAACTCTTTCAAAAATTCCCAGCGACTGGGCCCGACATAGCGTTGCTTTACCGTCCGACCGTGAACGGTAATCGCCGACACGCCAATCGCAAACGCACCATCGAGGATTTCAAAGAAGTGATCGCGGCTTTCTTGGGTATCATCAATGCCGCGCCGCATTTTGACCGTGACCGGAATTTCTGACGGAACGTTATCACGAGTCTGCTTGACGATCTCCAATGCGACCTCCGGTTGGCCAAGGTGAAATCCACCTCGGCATCGGCCAAGAACTTTCTTGACCGGGCAGCCAAAATTGATATCAATGACATCGAATCCAGCCTCCACAAGCTTCATCGCACCCGCCGCAAACTGTTCCGGCTCAGCTCCCATCAACTGGCCAGCCACCGGATGTTCTTCATCGGAAATGTGCAGGAAATGACTGGTGCGCTTTCGTTCTTTAAGACTGACCAGAAACTCATCGAGCATAACTTCGCAAATCGTATAGGGAGCCCCCAAGCGGCGGGCAATCACCCGCATGGGCCAATCGCTGTACCCAGACAGGGCGGCTTGGACAATCGGAAATCCGATTTCTACGTTTCCAATAGTCAAAGGTTTAAGTTGCTGCTGCGCGAGTGACATGCTTCAGTTCGATCTGTCGGAATGACCGGATATCGGTTAATTTAAGGGAAAGCTGGTAACGTTGAGATACGACTTATCTTAAGCCAAACAGGTTCAGGCGCGATAGAGATCAATTCATGGATTTTGAGTTTCTACAAAACCTATTCATCGCGTTTTGGCCTTTCTGGGTCGGCTTGATGGTCGTTGTTGCCATTATCTTGCTTGCCAGAATGTACGGCGGATCGACGCGACTGCCTTATGTAGCGCGCCCAGCACTTGTGACAAAATCCGAGTTGCGTTTCTACAAATCCTTGCAAAAAGCCGTACAAGATGATTTTGAAATTTTCGGAATGGTCAGAATTGCCGATCTGCTTCGCGTCGAACCCGACGCCCAAAATAAACGAAAATGGCTCAACAAAATCTTGGCCAAGCATATTGATTTCGTTTTGTGCGATCCGGGGTCGCTTCAGCCGCGCGTCTGCATCGAACTCGATGATCCGTCTCATAACCGCCCCGACCGAATTGAACGAGACATTTTTGTCAATCAAGCATTCGATTCGGCTGGCCTACCGTTGCTTCGGATCCCAACTCAGCCCTCGTATCGGGCAAGAGAAATTCGCGAACTGATTGAAGATGTGCTCTGAACTTGCCCTGAAATTGACCTTCGTCGTTTCTAGATTAGTGACAACAATGATTTGGAATTCGGCGCCGCCCAAGACAACTCATCTCAGGCAGCTTACCTCAGGCAGCCCCACTGAAACCGGCCCAGATTGCCGACTCTCAATGTGACGACACGCAAACCTGAAGAAATTTACCGCCTAACCAGTGCGTCGCAACAGCTTAAAAACTTCCGACGTCCATCACCAAACTCTCACTGATCCATGACAAATCCATCTCTCAACAATCAAACCGGCTCAACTGGAAGAATCTATGGAGCTGCCGTGGCCGTCATTCTCGATGGCGACAAATTCCTGACCATCAAACGCTCAGCAACGGTTCGCGCACCTGGTCAATATTGCTTTCCCGGCGGTGGCATCGAACGGGGCGAGTCGAACGAACAGGCTCTCGTTCGCGAGATGCAGGAAGAACTTAACATCGCCGTCCGTCCGCTTCGCCGTTTGTGGCAAAGCCAATCCTCATACGGCACAGTCCTCAACTGGTGGCTGGCCGAACTTGAGCCCAATCAAACGATCGTCCCAAACACCGACGAGGTCGAGGTGTTCGACTGGATGACAATCGGAGAAATTCGCAGCCAATCCAAACTGCTCGCCAGCAACGCCGCTTTCTTTGACGCGCTTGAAGCAGGTGAGTTTGACTTAAACGCTTAAACTGCCAAACGATTAGTCCGGGCAAGGCTGTGTAAAATTTTCCAACGATGGGCTTTTTGCAACAAAGACAAGGTTAACAAAGACAAGGTTTCATCAAAAGTCAGTCTTCTTTCGCCCGCGCGTTTGTTTCAAGTGTCTCAATCCTGTCTTCAAAATCTTGAATCCTGTTTACCGTTTTTTCAATTTGCATTTCAAGTTTCTTGATTCTTGCCTCTTTGTTTTCGCTGACGTTGCAGCCAACGAACAAAATCAGAAAGGTAGTCACCACAAAGAACTGTTTCATTTTCCGACTCATTTGAGATTTAACGCATGTAGATACGGGATCATTCGTCTCGAATTGACGAATATCGTGAGATTATTTCGAATTCAATGAGCTTAGAAACGCGGGAAACGTAACTTCGGCAAATCTTTGTTTAACCCAACACCAACGGCGCCAAAGGCGAGGCCTTTCTCCGAAGCAGTTGAGTGAATGCGAACCCAAGCCAGACAACGACAATGATCATCGCTCTGAGAATTCCAAGACAATGCCACTCGGTTTCAGATGCCGCAAGCCCGCGCTCGCGCAAACCATCTTGTTGTCTGCCAATTTAGAATCAACCGCCAAACGCAATCTCTCTCTGGTTAACATGGGGTTAGATTATGGTGATCTAAAGACGTATAATGCGGATTCCGAAATTGTTTAATTTAGAAAAGGCCGAGAGAAAATGGTGAATCGCTTCCGCGTTTCGATGCTTTTAGCATTGGTTTTATGCCTAACGGGATGTACCAACAACAACCAAACGGTTGAGTCCAGCCCGCCGAGTACTTCTGGTGCGTCTTTGTCAAGAAATGAAGAATCGCCGCAAGACAAATCGCCGCAGGAATCGGCCCCAATTATCATTGACGTACGATCGAGAGAAGAATGGGATGCGGGGCACTTGGAACAGGCGATCTTTATCCCCCATGAAGAAATTCCTGAAAAGATCGCTGGCGTGACGGAAGATAAGTCGGCGAAATTGGTTCTCTACTGAGGGGCAGGCGGTCGCGCAGGTCGCGCGAAAACAGTCTTAGAAGAAATGGGCTACACAAACGTCGAAAGCTGCGGGATTGACGACGCCAAGAAACGCCACGAACGGTGACTAGCCAAGAATGTGCTGCGTTCTTTTGTGAAAATCCAGATAACTTCCGGACACGGTTCTAACGAATCAAAACTCCATACAACCAAATGATTTGAACGGCCCAAATTGGCTTTTGATTCTCACGCTTTGATGGTGGCCATCGAGAACAGGATAAGAGCCGACATGGATTACAAAGGAGACAACCGCGTCGCGGCATCGAACCATCCTTCAAAAACTAATCCGCACGCAGCTTCGCTTCAACAAACTGTTAGCCAAACTTTGATTGCAGCCGCGCAAACATGCTTGTAACGACAAAAAAGCCGGCCAATCCGACCAACACACCAGACATTATGCTGTGGCCTAAAGGCCGTTGACTGGCAGTCATCGTGATGGGGGAATCGCCTGCTACTGGAAAGTGATTAAACATAAAGAGATCGTAATCGATCAAAAGCCAGCAAGTCGCAATCGAGCAAGCAGCAATGAGAGCAAACACATCCGAGAGTCCTAGACGAGGAAAATTCGGAATAATTACCTTTGCGAGCGAGAAGTAGGCAAGTACCGATAGACTCGTAATTGCGAACAGATCGATTGCAAGATGCTCAAAAGCCCATGCTGAGTTCGAATACTTAAGGACTCCATTTGGCAGCTCGTTGACCCAAGCAGTCCTGAAGATAAATGGCCAGCCTATCGCAGAAATTGCGGAGCGTGATGTCGGGATTGGCCGAGCAATACCATTGGCGGATGTGCTTTCCAGGTAGAACGCCGCGAAAACGAGCAGGCAAATGATGGTGGTCGTTGCGACTCTAGCCACTGGAAGTGTCCATGCTGTGAATCAAATTGAGGTAAAAGACCATGAATAAGCCGAATAACGGCAACGACCAACGAGTGCCGGGATCAAATTAACCATTCCAATACCGCACGACACCGACACTTCGTATGTATCATATCGTTATCCCGCGGTTTTTCCCGTGTGATTCGAATTGTTTCTAACAGTTTCTCGCAACTGCTTCCAGTCCCGCAAAGTCTCTTGCCGATACTTGTCGTCATTTGCTGGATTCTCCAGAACGAAAGTTGTCAAATCAGCGACACGCCTTGAAAGTGATGAAATTTCGGGCGACACCCGTCCGGTAAATCGGTTATTGATTCGTCCGGCGATCACGCCATACCGTAGGCGATCAACATCCATCCTTGTCCGAAACCTTGTAGTTAGGGCGTGACGCTGACGAACGTGATTTTCAAGGACGTAGAAATAGTGCGCAAAAGCTCTGTCGCCCATGTACTGGAAGTCCCAAACTCGACTGGATGGATCGGCCTCGAATACCTCATGTGCCTCAGCAGGAATACAGCCGCCGAACATCTTCCAAGCGTATCTTCCGTCTATACTATCCTGAGAGGCAAAGTCTTCTTTGGTGGGAAGTGACGGGAAAAGAACTGGGGCAAGAGCGCAAATCAAGGCAACCACAGCAACAAGAAAAAGCACAGAACGAATTCCAAACGTTAACTTCAACTTTTGTGCCATGTGTTGTGATTTGCTCGATCGGAATAATGGTAACGATCACCGAGCCAGAACGGAAATCCTGCAACCAGAAAAAATCACGCGCAAATCCGGGGCTGTCAATCAAGCAAAGCAAGTGGGCGGCGGCCTACTATCAAATGC
>CAZPTT010000163.1:0-14032 GCA_964589435.1 uncultured Pirellulaceae bacterium | reverse complement strand
GTCACGATGCGTTATATCGGGCTCGTGCAGCAAGATATCGATGAAAGCTATACCGAGCTTGAACTCTAATAAATAAAATATTCTCAGGTTGACTTTGCCTCAGCGTATGTTTCGTAATACTTGGGTCCGCTAACTCCTCTGAAACCTGTATCTATAATTGCAGAACAAGACGGGCAAGTTAATCGGACAAACCCAGTTTCTTTTTTTATCGGATTCAAAATAGATCGACGCGAATCGCCTTTAAGACAATTTGTACAAAGGAAGTGGGGCTCTTCACCTTTAGCGAACTCTTCTTTCAATGCATAAACTTTCCCCCCATCATGGTATGGAGTTACAAGACCATAGCGTTGTATTTCATTGCTCCAATCGTTGATCTCTTGCAACTTGGCTTCAAGCTTGGCTATTTTTTCTTCCATTTGCGCTTTTGAGGCCAAAGCTTCCATTGTGCTAGCTTGTGCATCTAACAAGGCTCCTTGAATCTCAATTATTCTCGCTCGAATCTCTGTTTCATTTTTTAAATCGATCGCACTCTTAGTTAAATCAGCCAATACCTTCATGCTGCTTAACAATCCAGCTAGTTCCATTTGTTTTCCTGATTTTCATTGAAATTTGAAACGGCCTAATTACTTTAAGTGACCTTTCCCCCATAAACAATAACTGAGAATGCTAGGTGGCCATTTAATTCAAGTATTGGCGACACAGTCATGTGTCCGGTTCAATTAGACCAGAACAATTACATGATTTGTGCAAACTTGCGGATGCATGCAAGATTGTCATTGTCGAGAAACCTCCTACATTCTTGGCTAATCAATTTAAGGTCATTAATTTTTGATTCAATTTGGCTTTGCCAACGATTCCAGTATTTTAGGTCGTCGTGATCAAGCATTTCGGGATCAAGTTGACTAAATTTCTTAGCTTCATCAAGTAAAGTTCCTATTTCGATTGCACGTAGCTTTCCGTGTGTTCCAACCGCAGTAAGCCCGCGAATTACGTAGACAGTCTCATCTATATAAGTAGTTTTATTAGTGGGTTTACGGTTTGAACTAGAATCAGCAGCGGCATTTTCTAACTCTACTTCGTCGCCTGTAGCAACCCGAGTTTTGGTTATGATGGGGTTATTGGATTTGAATCTTCTCGAAAGCTTCTTCTGAGCGATTTCTGGGAGAGCTGTACTTAATTGTATTCGCATATTTTTATATACGGTACCGTTGGGATTTAGTGGTTTTTTAAGAGCAATAATTTCATTTTCCCATAGATGGCATAAACTCTGGCCAGTAGAAATATTTTCCCTATAATGAGCAGCGTTTGCGATTACTTGAAACGCTCCCTTTGCGACAACCCAATCTGTACCAAAGTGTTTTTTCCCACAAACGTTTCCAACACATATTTCTTCTCCGCCAGCTACAACAGTCAAAAAACCACGTATATGGCCAGTGTGACAACTGGAGATTCCGCACGGGATTTTTTCAGGTAGCGTGTATACGCCGATCACCTCTTTTAATGGTTTTTCGGTGATGTCTAATGACCTTGAAAAGCCAGGTCTTTCCTCTAGTTCTTCAAATGTTTTGATCGTTAATACAGATGTCTTGTCTTCGCTAAGTCTAATCATTTATTGACTGCCTTAAGTTTCAGCGGAAGAGCTACCCATGTGTAGCTCCATTTAGGTAATCCTATGGGTATCTGGAATTAAGACTCTTATATCTTTCAACTTGAAAAATCTAAGTATTGAAAAGCATTTTTACCTGATCGTCGAATTGTGTCTTTGCAGCTTTATTGCCTTTTCGGTTATAGAAAATCAATAGGTTTTTTTCTGCATTAAAGCTCATTAAATAGTCAGGCAGAACATTTGCACTGGCGATTTTTTTCACTCGGCTTTTAAAAAGTTTTTTAGTGGACTTAGCGCCGGATTTTTCAAAAAGCGTATTTACACCAACGGACCATCTAGCTTGTGATCCACAATGCTTGCGAGCTATTTCGTATAAGCGGCGTTCTAACCCTCCACGTAACCTGAAATACTCCCTATTAATAGTTAAAAGCTCTGTTCCTAGAACAGCGTTATAAAGCCAGTCTGATAGCTTCACTTCGATTCCAATCATTCGATCATCAACGTCAGATTTTTCGATAATTTCCCACCACTCGATTAAGCCAAAACCTCGTGTAATAGTTTCTCCGTTTGTCATGATTGATGTTTTTATATTGGTGCCTTGCAGACGTTGAAAAGCAGAAACTAAGCGTTTGTAATTAACGCCTCCGGTTTCTCTATTGGTTGAAACTAATAAATCATGAGCTGTGATTCGAATAATCTGGGAAGGCTTTCGTCCCATGTTGATACCAGCCATTAATTGGCTGATGCAGTAGATCAATATGTCTTTGTCCCATATTGTTGCCAGTCCAAGAATGGAGGGCGTAATGGTTATGCTGTTGCCATTACGCTCGTAATAGCGAGGTTTAAGATCCGGCTGAGTTGCCAACGAAAACATGGGGTGCTCCATGCTCGCCATATCGTCTTTAGGCATGGCATCGAGGATGTCAGCAACAAAAAAATCACGGTTCGGGTAGCGGTCGGGTAGTAAAGGATCCATTCCAGTTCTCATTCGGTCTATCGGATACCATACCACTCGGTCTATCGGATACCAACAGTTAATTTCGATATGTGAATTCATTCGGTCTATTGGATACCAAATTATTCTTCTCATTCGGTCTATCGGATACCGTATATTCGGTCTATCGGATACCAAATTATCCTTACAGCCCTTATTTATCGGCCTCTCAGAAACCGTAACGCGCGCGCGCGTTTTTTAACTTTAAATCTTTTAACGGTTCTTCCCTGTGGATAACTTTTCAGAATTCATTGTGACCGAAATATCGCATCGTTTTAAGTCGTGTTATCAATAACCAAAGAGCACCTACCCTTCGTTCGCGATGCTCACTTCGCCCCGCCTCTGGCGGCCTATTTTCGGAGCCGGCTTTGCCGGCAGTGCAAACGAGCGACTCAGGGTCGCTCGAAAAACAGTTAATCAAAAACAGGGTGTGTTTGAACTTGGGATTATTTTGCTGTTTCGCCGTGGAGGGTTAATGCGATTGGCTAGAGTGACGATGCGGCTTATGCGCTACGCGCAAGGAGAGGCGATTTGAACCGATTTTTTGATGGCGCCTATAGGGAACTAACATTGCGCATAATACCGGCGCTTAAAACGGCTCTCAGACGCTCTGACGAGATCGGCGATCACCCGATATCAGCGTTCTATCCGGTGGTCCGAATGTAGCGCGACAGATGATAGTTGATCAGGTAGACCTCTTCAGTGCTCAAGATGGAGGCAGATTGATTGATGAAACCGGGAATCTGTTTCGGATTGAGCACCCAAGGTTTAAGTGATTTGAGTTGATGATCGCAGGTCACGTACCAGCCCGGAAATGTCACAATCGGTTGAATGGCGAAGCGCCGACCGGTGGATTGTTCCAATATTTCTTGGACGAAGCGTGCGTTCGCTTTGGCCTGATCGACCGGATTGGGTTCGACCGGTTTATTCCATTTCACGATGGTTTCACCATCGAACACTAAATCCGCTCGACCTGATTCGGGTTTGGACCAGGTTTTGGTTTCAATCACAAACACACCCTGATTCGCTATCACGATGTGGTCGATATTGAAGTCATCGGTGCACAGGTCGTGATGCACTTTGGCGCCTTTTTCTCGCAGTAAATCCAAATATTGGCCAACCGCTTTCTCACCGTCTCGACCCAATTTGTAGCGTTTGACTTCGGCAAGCTTTGAACGAATGTTCAGTCCAGCGACGATGATCGCAACCAGAGCGATCGCCGAATAGAGCATCGGCGTGGGCTTGGATTGCGTTAGCAATTGAACCCATTGGGTCAAAGCCAGTACGACAAATATGATTGCCACCGTTAAGTACATGAGCGCATCAAAACCGAGATCCGTGATTTTGTGATCGAGCGATTGCCCAGGATTTCGTAGTGGCTTGTCTTTGAGTGGGGATCGCATCAGCAGCTGTCCTTAACGTGAACTGGCGTACCCCTGGTATGCAATTGTTATGACAATCAAAACGGGCTTGGGCTTACATCCGGCGATCAGAGCCGGTTGTCGTTTTGGTGAAAAACTGAAAAAGCCTGGTCAGAGAAAATGGATTGTTCGCTTATGTCGACTCGCGTTCCAAAAACACTAAACGGTTGTGTTCTCTGACGGTGATCTTCTTTTGGTCACATAGTGCGCCTAGTTTTTGAATTCTCTCTGGCTGTTTTTTTCGATTGCGTCCCAGTGGGTCGTCCATGTCGATGGCCAACGGCTCATGGTTTTCCAAATCCACTTCATCGAGCATCGGTGCCACACGCCAGACCAGCGTCTCGATACTCTCGTCGAAATTGCTTGTTCTTGCCATCGCATATCCGCACAATCTTGAGTTCTATTTTATCTTAATTCAGCTAAATCGAGCTTCCGCACCGGTCCGGCGCGCAGAATCGACCGAAGGGAGATTATAGCAAAGGCGCAATACACATTGAACTTCGTTTCAATGTTATGCTGAGCGCTTATGGCAATCGAATTCGCTCGCTCTCATGTTCTTTCCCGCTCCGCTGGCCACTCGGCGGTGAAGGCCGCTGCGTACCGCGCAGGCGAGCGCCTACGCGATGAACGCGTTGGCCGAATTGCCGATTACTCCAGTCGAGCAGCTGATGTCGGGCATTCCGAAATTCTTCTGCCTGCCGGTGCGTCACCCGAATTGTCCGATCGGCAAACGCTCTGGGAAGCGGTCGAGCACCGAGAAGATCAACACAACCGACGCGCCTCAGCGCGCTTGGCGGTTGATCACATCATTGCCTTACCCGTTGAATTAAGCCGAGAACAGCACGTTGCCCTGGCAACCGAATTTGCCAAAAATGAGTTTGTCTCGCGCGGTTTGGTGGTGGATTTAGCGATTCATTATCACAGCGACGGGAATCCGCACGCGCACCTGATGACCACAACGCGTCCATTAAAAGGTGCTGTCTTTGGCGCAAAAGATCGGGAAGTGGACGGTAAGTTTTACGGTGGTTTTAAACTAAAAGACGCTGAACAACTTCGTCATCGGTGGACTGATTTTCAGAATCAGTATTTCAAAGAACACGGTATTAACGCTTTTGTTGTGAATCACAATGGCGAGTTTGAGGCGGAAAAACACCTGGGTGCGGCGCACGAGATGCACAAGAAAGGGGTGGAAACCGAGCTGTTTGACAAGGTGCAAACGATTCGGACTGCGCGTGAGCAGGCGATCATTGATCGTCCCGAGATTATCGTGAATCGGGTGGCGGATAAAAAGGCGGTTTTTACAAAATACGATTTATACCGCGAACTCAACAAGGTGGTTAACGACCCGAGCGTGTTCAGTGCGGTGAAAGAGAAACTTGACCACCACGCCTCTTTGGTGAAAATGGTATCGGCCACGGGCAGGTCCTTTTTGACCACGCTGGATACGCTGGCTATCGAGCAATCGATCAGAAACAGCGCTGCGCGATTATCGAAAAATGACAAAAACTTCGCTTTAAAACCCTCGGTGATTGAGACGAATTTGAGAGCATTCTCGTTTTTATCCCAAGAGCAAACCGATGCGGTGCGCCACCTGAGCACCGAGTCCCGGTTGGGGATTGTCATGGGGTTGGCTGGGGCTGGAAAGTCGACGATGCTTGAGGTGGTGCGACGAGCGCATGAGCAATCGGGTCATCGGGTGCACGGTGTGGCGTTGGCTGGGAAGGCTGCCGATGAGCTGGAACAATCATCGGGCATTGCATCGAGAACAATCAGCAGTTTTCTGTCGAGCGTCAAAGGCGGCTTTGAAGAGATTGCCAAGGGGGATGTGATCGTTGTGGACGAATTTGGAATGGTGAGCAACGCGCAGGCGCAGCAGTTGTTGACGATTGCCGATGAAGCCGGGGCGAAGCTCATTGGGGTTGGTGATACGGAGCAGCTGCAATCGATTCAGGCCGGGGCTGTGCTTCGGGATTTAAGCGAGCGGTTCGGTTATGCATCGATTGAGACGATTCGGCGGCAAGTCGATCAGTGGCAACGGGATGCGACCTACTCTCTTGCGAAGGGTCGCACCGATGAGGCGCTGGCGGCTTATAAAGACCACGGTCGTTTGTTTGAGCGCGCGGATGCGATCGGTGAGCTGGTGTCGGCGTACTTGGCGGACGAAAGAGCCGGTTCTAAAGCGGTGCTCGCGCATCGAACGGCTGATGTCAAAACGTTGAACGAACAGATACGGGATGGGCTAAAAGCGCAAGGCTTGTTAAGCGCCCCGGTTGAGTTCCTGGCCCACTCGGGCCGAGATGAAAACCGGATAGCGTTTGATTTGGCCGGTGGTGAGGAGGTGTTGTTTAACAGTCGGGATGCAGCGCTGGGGCTCTCAGCCGGTGATCGAGGCACGTTTGTGGGTCTGGATGGTGGTGCGTTGAGCTTTGTGCACGAGGATGGTCGCGAGATCAGCTTTGAGGCCACGCGTTACAGTGATATCGACATCGTTGATCAGGGTGATACGGCGATCAAGATCGAGTTGGCCGATGGGGATCGGATTCTGTTTACCCGAAACGATCGGGATCTGGGTGTGAAAAACGGTCAGTTGGGCACGTTGGAGTCGATTCGGGGGGATGTGCTGCGTGTGAGAATGGATACGGGTGAGTCGCTTCAATTCTCGCAGCGTGAGTACTCGGATATCTCCCATGGTTATGCGACCACGGTGCACAAAAGCCAAGGTATGACGGTGGATCGATCGTATGTGTTGGGCACGAACATGATGGATAAGCACCTGGCGTACGTTAGTTTGTCGCGGCATCGCGAATCCACGGCGATCTACACCAACGATGAGGCTGGTTTTATGCACGCCGCGGCTCGTGAGAACCGGCAGGAGACGGCGCTCGATTTTGCGCAGCGACATGATCTAACGCTTGTATCTGAGCATCATCCGGAGGCGCTTGAAAGCGTGTTAGCCGGGCGTGAGATAACACAGAGCTCGGTTCAGGAATATAAACAGGCCAGTCGTGTATTGGCGGAACAGGAGACAAAGCTTATCGAGCAGCTCATGGTCACCTCGGTAGTTGAATCCACTGCCCCGTTAAAGCAGAAGCTTGATGAAATCAGTGCTGAGATTGATCGGCAGCAGCAACGAGAACCGACACCTGTGCTAATTAAAACCGCTGGTTTTAAACAGACGCACGCTGAGTGGGCTCACAAGATCAATGTACTCAAAGCAGCGCATGACAATGTCTCTCGCGCAATCGAGAGTCAACAGACTGGCCGTGGATTTGAGATGACACTTGATGCTGTCAAGAAAGAGGCTGAGAAAATGGTTTCTGAGCAATGGCCAAACGAGCGAAAGATCGTTGCGGATTTTAAGGCCGATCAAGAGGTCACCCAGTTAATTGGCAAGGTGAATGAACTTGACCGGGAGATCGCGGCGGCAAAGACGGTATCCGATACGAAGCAACTTCCTAGGCTGCTCAAGCGCAAAGAGCGAGCGTTGAATAGGTTGAAAGATAAGAAGAGCGTTTTTGAGCGGCTCACTGGCAAACAACAGTTGATTATTAAAAAGGCCGTGCTGGATACAAAAAAAGCGCTCTCGCTTAGCAAGGATCGGGGTCTTGATCTGGGCCGTTAATGTTTTCCCCTCCCCTTTTCGCTTTGTTGTTTTATTCATCATTGACGGCTTCCGATCAACCAGAAACGTGGTGAGATCAGCTCGCAAAATAGTGATAGAGGCGTGTTGAAAACCCCATTAAACCAATTGATGTCATCAAATAAACCAAAACGCTGAAACAACTCGCAAATCCAATATTTTGGTTTCGGAGCTTAAGCAGGTTAATTATTTGTGTGCTTCGTAAAATGAACGAAGCACCGCATTCATTTTTGTTTGGTATCCCCGGCCCTGGGAACGAAACCATTGCACCATGTCTTCGTCTAGGCGAATGGTCAAACGCTCTTTCCCTTCTGGGTAACGCACTTTCGCATTTTTCCAGAATTCATCATCAAGCTCGGGGATATCATCAGTATTTATATCCTCATCAGGCATCGCTGCCAATTCTTCAGCCGTCAGGGCTTTGTTGTATTGCTTTTTCATAAAGTTGCCGTTCCTTCCCAGTAGCTTTACGAGCCGATATCAGTCTGGTCGTGCCTGCTCGATCGGTATGTACGACCAACAGTACAACCGTGCCATTGAATAAACCGAGACTGGTTTCCCTGGTTTCCCCGTAGTCATTACGATCATCAATCTTCGTCAGTATCTGACCATCAAATATGGTCTGCGCATCTTCAAATCGGATACCGTGTTTCTCGATATTGCTTTGGTTCTTTTCTTCGTCCCACTCAAATTTGTGCATAGCAAGTAGCGTCCAATGACTGTTAGCGTCCGCCTGCTCCCTAGCGGTCCCGGTTAATCGGGGTTTTGTGAATTAGTACATACAATTATATGTATAATTGTATGTACTATCAAGCATGATAGCCATGCTACTGATATTGAACATAATGGCGATTGGGCGCAGTGCCAAATAATGGATTGTGCTGGTGCTCGGGGGCCGGACTTGAGCTGGCACGGTATGACTTGCTGAGGGATGTTAAGTCCTTGCGATCATCTGGTTCGAAGCTAGGTACTTTATTGGAATATTAAGGGGGTCGAACCCCTAGCCCACCTTTCTAGAAAATCGCCTGACGAACTGCCTTGTGATTTCTTTTGATTGTGTTCGCCGGTTGAGTTCGGCAAACGCCGGACAGTTGTCGTTGGTGATTTTGCTGTCAGGCGTCATTCTCCATATGGGTTGGTTCAAGCCCTCTTCTCGGCACCTAATTTGTCCCAGTGCATTTGATTAAAAGACAGGTGCTCCTGTGGCGGTGAAAGGGAGTCGAGCCCGTTTGATGCAAGACCCCTGTTGAGACACTATTAGACCCTCTGAAAGCGTTATGCGACGCGGTTTTCTGCTTATAAGACCCCTCGGTAGATCGTTGCGCTTTGAGACGGTCTTGCAAGGGGTCTTGCCTGAATCTTTCGTAGCCATCATGTGACGGTCTCGACGCGACACTGTTAGACGGCATGTGGCCTTTAGTGCAACTGAATGACGGGTCTTGCGACGGTTTCAATTAGACGCTGCTAGACCGTATTGCTGACCCGGTCTAGCGGTGTCTCGCAGGTCGTCTCAAGTGGCGAGGTCGATCTAAATGGTCTATTGATTAGGAGACAACGACGACGCTGTAAGCGACCGTCGTGCGACCCCTACTGCGACCGGAGTAAGACACATGCCTTTCTTAACACTCGGACAAGCCTCTCGGGAAACTGGTGTACACAAATCCACCATTGCAAGGGCCGTTGATGATGGTCGGCTGTCAGCAACTAAGAATGAACATGGGCACTATCAAATTGACCCATCAGAGCTCTTTCGAGTTTTTGACCCAGTAGGGCAAGACCCCTTAAGCGACACTGTGAGACCCCTTGCGCAACACCATGAGACCCCTGTCGCGACGTCTGAGACCAACGAGACCCTTCAGTGGTTTCAAGAACAGATCGATGAGTTACAGAAAGAGAACGCTGATAAGGACAAACGATTGGCCGAGTTGCGGAAAGCGATGTCAGTTTTGCCATCACCGGATCAGGTGCAAGCGACGATTGACAAAATGAAACGCAAGCTGGCCAAAGAAATTCATGCTGAGCGTGAAAAATCAAAACAGCAGGAGACTCAGTGGACAAAAGCCTTGGCTGAGCGTCAGGCTGAAATCACAGTGGCTCGATCAGAAGCAGAAGCGCTCAGGGAGCGTGAGCAGGAACAAGCGGTGGCACTCAAGCACGAGCGTGAGCGAGTGGCGGCATTGGAATCACGAGGATTCATTGCCAGGCTGCTGAACAAAAAACCGACGACGGCAGGGTAGGGCGCTAGTCAGGATGATCTTCAAAGTGTGTTGCTGCGCTCAAAGTTTTCCGTTATTTCACAGCTTTGCAACGGATAGTTATTGCATAGTCAATAATTCGGTATTATCTTAATGGTTCTAGCAGGATTCGCTCGTGTTCCGTCTATGACGGCAGCCCCTGTTTCGAAGGCCCCATTAATTTGGGGCCTTTTGTCATTCTGGGGTTCGCCATGAAGCGCGTTATTGCTTACGTCGATGGTTTCAACTTCTATGCGGGAATCAGCGAGTTTGTTAAAAAACATCCTAATGCGCTGGCGCACAATAAAATTGACTTGTCGCGCCTGATTGAACATCACCTGCTTCATGAAGGTGAGTCGCTTGAAGCCGTTAAATGGTATTCAGCTATTCCTCCCGTTAATCGACACGATCCGATTCAGAAAGCAAAGATTGATCGACACCATGATTACCGGCGAGACTTGGAAGCCACGCAAGTGCTAACCAGAATTTCGGGATTCAAAAAACGAATCACCAAATGTAAGTCATGCGGTAAAACAACTAAAAGCCAACAGGAAAAGGAATCAGATAAACGGTGCTCTCTGGAAATGCTTGAGGATGCATTTTATGATCGGATGGATAGGGCGTTGCTGTTCAGCTCTGATAGTGATTTTGTACCAGCCTTGTATTCACTTCATCGTTATTCTTCACACAGACCGATTGATGTCGTGATGTGCCCACCACTTGGTCGGGAAAGTCCAGCAAAGACGGTGCTGAATACCTGTAGCAATCTCTTTGCAACCAAACCTCGTTACACTCGGCGTAAGGCCCTAGCAAATTCACTTTTTACCGTGTAGATCATCCAATTAGATGATATCGACTATCCATTAGTTTAGTGTTTGGTCAATTTATGTTAACAAGCTATTAATCTGCTCATCCTGAATAATCACTTCTGTACTCTTACACAATCATATCAATTAGAAGGAAACTGTTGATGTCCGAAGAATATGCAGTCAATCTTGCTGAATGCATAGATGGACGCTCGCTTAAACGAACCGGGCGAACTGTTCAATTCAGTACAAAAGTTCATCCGGGTTTTAGAAGCGATCTGGCAGATGTGGCCAAATTAACAGGAAAAAACTATAACCAAATACTTGAGGAAGCACTGAAGCTCTATTTAGAAAATCTAAATGACTCTTCTTTTAAAGAAAGATAGTTTCTTTTCTTTAATTATGGTTGACGAGATCATATATGTAAGCAATAGTCATATCAAATACTAGTGTCAATAATAATTCTATATTTAAAGTACAAAGTATCAATAGATAAACACTCACTGATCATATTAAAGGACGATTTATGAAAAGAAAATATTCTAAAAACAGCTTAATGGCGCTCTGCACTCTGTGTATATATTTTATTATTTCACCACAAATAGAGGCTAATGAAGACAAAAAGCTATATCAAATCCAAAAAGAAAATAAATCAAATAGAGTTGGATACACAAACATAGATAACGATAATAAAGTATACGATTTATGTTTAGACAGAGAGGCGATTAAATTTGGAATGGATGGTGGTGATTTAGCGAAGAGTAGGGAGAGTCTGGGAATAGAATGTGGAAAAAAAGATGGCCAAAATCGTTTTGGAATAAAGAGTATGGCTCAAGGAAAGATGCTTTTTAGCAAGGAGAAAGATGCAAGTGAGCGAGCTGTAGAAATATATATTGAAGGTGTAGATGAGAGTTTTGATGTTGGATTTACGGTAATAGGCAAGATTCCAGAATCTGAAATATTTGGTATTGATGATAGTGTTTCAATAGTATTGGGGTCAATAAATACAGATGATGCAACGCATAAAGCTATAGGGGTTAATACATCGGATTCTGTTATAAATAACGTGAAAGTAAGATCGAGAATAAATTATCAGTATCCATTGTCAATTCAGCCAGGTGAATATTTTCCTTTTGAGTATAAGGGTGATATCACTGATATAAAAATTGATTATAAAAAAGCAAAAAAAGCAGACAGAGCGAGATTTATACGTTTTACTGGTACGCCAGGATTCTGGGATGGAGAGATAGAAGACTACCCCTTTATGTCGATACTTGCTAATAAAGAAAACCTGTTTAGTGACGCGCCATGGATATATACATCATCACTGGCTATGATTCCCAATCATAAGCTAAAAAAGAATGGGAAGACGCAATCTGGAAAATCAATTAATAACTTAAAAATACTTGTATCCCATTTTGATGAAAAAGGAAGAGTATTAGATGTACAGCATGTACAGCCATACATTGTATTTAACAATGATGATGATGCTGTTGAGGTTAGAAGAAGTACTGGTGTTTTGAGTTTTGGAGAAGAGCTAACATTCGGCGTTGTCGCACCTGCTAATAGTCATTCGATTGCTATTTGGGCAGGTTCGAAAGCGGGTAGTTAAGGAGAACAACATGAAATACAATCAAACAGTAAAAAAAGTAATAGCGGCGTTAGCATTAATGTTTGTAGCAGATGTTTACGCAGCTCCACCTAAATTTACACAAGGGACATACGACGGTGCTTCAGCACAAGCGTACGATGTGTACACATCGGGTAGTTGTAATGGAATGACGCAGAATAAACTTCTTGCGATAATGCTATCAATACCCGTGTGGGAGATCATGGGTGGTAACAAAACGCTTGCTCCATCACCTATGGTATTGTCCCGTTGGGACGGTTGGTCTCTACCAAAAAATAGGCCACTTTATTCTTTTGGTACGTACAACGGCCATAAAAGAGCGCATTGGAATCCTGGTGTTGGTTTGTGGCAATTAGATACTTGGGATGAAACTTTGCATTTGAATCATGCCGAAAGGATGAATACATACATTGGAAGTAAGGCTGTAGCGGAGCGAATCAACGATGCTTATTGTAATGGATTCTGGTCAGGTGGACAAAAGCATTACGGTGATGCAGGTGTAAAGAAAGCTCTTTATCCTAACTGGTTTGCATGTAAAAACAATAAATGTTGGAATACGTTTTACAACGATTTGTATAATTTTACAAATGATTCGATTAATGTAAATTTGGTATCTGGAAGTGATTGGGATGGAGGTGTCGATGAATACCTATGTCGTTTTAGTCCATCGGGGTTTGGATTTCAATGCTATTGGATTGATATCGACAATCGTGAAGGCTATATGGATGTGAATGATCTATTTGGTAATGGTAGTCGAACACCGCTAGCAGCACCATTTGTTTCATTATCGACAAACGTTAAACATGCTATTTGGTTGCAAGAATCGAATATTATCGGAGCTGATGAAGTTGTTAAATCGGTTCCGAAAAATAAAAACGGAAGGGATGTCTATAATTGGCAATTTAATACCTCACTTCAAATCGGCGTTTGCCAGACATTTTTATCTTGCACATGGTCGTCTACTGGCGTTAGTGGACTCTAGATAAAATGCTTCATTTTATTGATTGACGTTAAAGTGTCCCACAATGCCATTGTGGGACACCAACCCCTCTAAGCCGGCTCTGACGGGCTTTTTTGTTGCCCGTTGCGTTAGACTGTCCCACATTGATCGAATGTCAACGATATGGGACACCCGAATGCGCGAAGTCGAGGCCGTTAAAACTGATGCCCAGCGCCAGCAGGTCGAGGCGCACTTGGTCGACCAGGACGCTATTTACTTGGATATCTGGAAGGTTGGGGTCAATACTGCGCTGCGTATCTCGGACTTGTTGTTGCTTACCATGGACCAGGTGCGCAAGCTCGATACCGATCAGCCGGCGCTCAACATAACCGAGCAGAAAACCGGTAAGCACCGCAAGATTGTTATTAACCAAACCGCGCTCGATGTTATGCAACGACGGTTAGCGGAAAACCCCGGTCATGAGTGGTTGTTTCAAACCAATGCTGCGAATCGCGATCGACGCGCGGCACCGAAACCCATTAACCGTCGATCGGTATCAAGGGTGTTTGAGAAAGTCGGGCAGAAGGTCGCACCGAGCGTTGTCTTGGGTACACACTCGATGCGCAAAACACGCGGTTACGCGATGCACAAAGCAGGGCGTTCAATTGAGAGTATCGCTAAGGTACTCAATCACAGCAGTCCAGCAGTCACGATGCGTTATATCGGGCTCGTGCAGCAAGATATCGATGAAAGCTATACCG
>CAZPTT010000162.1:10351-14077 GCA_964589435.1 uncultured Pirellulaceae bacterium | reverse complement strand
CTATCACTCAAACTGAAGTTGCCGTAACTGCGCTACACTTGTTACGGCCTACTTTTTTGCGATCCGCCATTTGTCGATCGTTAGCGATGCGGATTTTCAAAACGCTCAGCTTGAGTCGCTAAGGCTCATAAAAGTACGCGGGCTCTTCGACTTCGACTCGGCTCTTTTTTGTAATTTTAAATGGCGTGGCGTGCTTTTCCAACAAGTCATTGCGTTCCATCCACTCGCAAGCCGATTCAAGATGCCACGGATAAAGTTGGGAGTGGGCAAAGTGTTCGCTAATCTGAGAAAGCGGAACGGTCGCCTTTTGTTTGCTGAGAAAATGCGTCAACGGCTTCAGGTTGATTTCAGCATTGTCGTCAATGTACTTGTCGATCGCGTCCAGCGTTGTCAGTAGCAGTTTCTTGGTGCGCTTTTTCGAGAGCAAATCCAGATAGACTTTCTTGAAAAGCTTCGGTTCCAATTCAAGCGCTCGGTAGATCGCCGCGTGTTCATGGACTTCACCATTCTTGATGACCTCAACGGCAGCCATGCTGTGGACTGCCCAGATGATTCCTTCGAAACCCAATTCTAAATCGTCTTTGAGTTCGACACGTTTCCTTGCGTAGCGAGCAGCACTGATGATCCAAGTCGTTGAGATCAACAACTCTTTCTCCTGATCTTTGGTGGCGACCGTGTTAGCTGTGTCAAACCATTTTTCTATTGAGGGGTCGTTGCAATAGACGAGTTCACGAACCGCAAAAAAGTTGCATGAGAATGCTGTTCGTGATGAGCCCTCGACCATCTGCTTGAACCGTGAGCGGGGAATGATCTCGCAGTGTAGGTTGATGCCGTCTTCGGTAAAGGTGCGGAAAATCCGCTCGTCTTGGCCGTCACTGTTGAGCCGTTTTGTGACGCCGTCGGCTTCGATGATCCACAAGCCGATCGCGTTCTTTCTCCAGATTAGTTCTTCATTCAAGCTGCCAACAAGCACGGCTGCCAAGATCTGTCGATCTGTTTTCAGTCTTGCAACAAACGCGTCGAGGGCCGCGCGGAATTGGTCGGTCTTTTCGACGGGATCGAAGTTTGGAGCTTTGGCCATGGTTCAATCTGATGATAGATAATTGTCTGCGAGTGGTTGAGGCAAGCTATTAAGGTAAGCTGTTGTGAGAGTTTTAGCTTCGAATGTGTAGCGTTTTGGGTAAGTCGTCTTCGGCGTCAAGCAATTCCTCAAGCATTTCAGGCGTCGGAAGTTTGTCCATGCAAGACTTTTGATTCCAACGAGCACTCAAACGGTTTAGCGATCGCTCGACTGCTTCGCAAAGGCTGAACAGCCCTCCGATGAAGGTCAGCATCGGCCAGCATCCCCAAATCAGATCACAAAGGCAACCGACAACGACAGGCCCAACAATAGCAAAGCCATTTAAGATCACGGTTCGCGTATTTTTTGTTGGGTTAGCCATCGTGGATCTCTGGCGGAATTAATCACATTCAGTTTCACGTTGGCGTGTTCGCGAGTCAAATTCAAAATTGGTCGGTGGCGGATTCAGACGCGTTTCGCCCGCGATTAGGCCGTTTTCGAGACGCCTTAGAATTTCTCAAAAAAGAAATGGAAGAAACCCGGTAGGCCTTCGTTCTCCAGTTGTATCAAACACACAACTTAACTTTTGGAGATAAGAACGATGAAACTTCCCAAATTTATTCTCGCATTCGGAATGATGGTCGCCCTTTCCGGCTTTATCGGAATGAGTTCTGCCTCGGCTGACAATTGTCACACCCCGCGAGTTCGGTGTGGCTACAAGACGGTCACGATCATTGTTGAAAAGGAAGTTCCCTATCGCAAACGGGTGGTTCGATACGACAGTTGCGGCCACCGCTATTACAAGTGGATTAAGGCTTACAAGATTGTCGAATTCCCAAAGCGGATTCGCGTTAAGACTTGCAACTATTAATCCTTGTCAATCAAAAGCCAACTCAGGCTGAGTTGCGGTTGGGGCGGTCGGATGGCAGACTATGGGGCATGCTTAATTCTGATTCAGAAACTCGCTCCCAAACCAAACGGCTCTCGTCGGCAAGTCGACAAGACATCGGCGAGAGTTCGCAGCCTGACTTTGAGGCTTGGTACTCACGATACGGAAACGAGCTTCTCCGCTTTTGCCAATCTCGATTGGGGGCAACATCCGGAGAAGACGTTTTTCAGCAAGTTTGGTTGAAGGTCATGCGAAAGCCAGAGCAATTCACAGGTGGCAACGAACGCGCGTGGCTGTTTCAAATTGCTCGAACTTCGATTATCGATTTCCTGCGAAAGAAGAACCCTGAAAGCCAATCTGAAACGATCGAAATATCTGCCGACAATGAATCGACATCGGCCCTAGATCAAATGGTCGCCAGCGAAGACTACTCACAATTTAAAAATTGTCTTGACCAGCTTTCCGAAGAAAAGAAAAGTCTTGTCCAGCTACGCGTCATTGGTCAAAGCTACAAACAGATCAGTGAAACTCTTTCGATCGCAATCGGAACCGTCGGGTCACAATACAATCGAATTTGCGAGCAACTCCGAAACTGTGTCAATCAGGTTCGAACCGCCTAGTTTAAATGGTGTAGCGCAACGGCTGCAAACAGTCCAATGAAACTCCATCCGCTCGACATTCCCGTCGAAACAGATCAACTGGCAAACTGGATTGAACAACAACTCATGAGTGAGTCTTTCGGCTCGTTTGTCGTTCAGCTACAAGCCATTCATGATTCTTCCAGTGCCAACGCAGTAAATCGCGATCCTCAGTTTTCATCGGAATCGTTAGGTCAAATCCTTGGAAATGGACACCAGCAAATTATTGAGCACGGATTGGGAGAGTGTTCGCCAGAGCAAATCCAACAGCTTTTATCCAGTCCAAATGCCTTGTTGGAGTTGCAAGGCCAAGTATATGAAGCTGGCAGCTCGTATTGGTTTGACTCGGTCGTGCCGATACCAGATGAGTCAGGAACTGAAACAGGTGCCGATGCAAGTCAACGTTTGGGTGAGTTGGCGGCGGCGATTCGATTGGCTGTTGAATTGCCTGAGCTGAATGTTGAGGAAGCTAGAACACGAAACGCGGTTCATTCAGATCAATCGGCAACGCCCAATGAGCTTGCGGGCGAAGCAGTCACAACCAATCGTCGCACATTCAATTGGAATTTGCTTGCCATGGCGGCGGCTGTTCTGATCATCGGAGCCGTCGGGTTTAAGCTAATGTCGTCGCCGACCACGCCAACACTTGCGAAGTGGGGATGGCTTTCGGAAGACGGAATTCCCACAGCAGGCGCACCGGCTGAGTACTTGGCAAAAATTTCGGCCGGCGGAACGGCTTGGTTTGACAAAGCCCTGACAAATTCGGACGACTATATTCAGCGATTAAGAGAGCTGAATGCCGGCTGTCAGGCTTTGATTGATGCTGATCATTCTTCGCTTGCTTCGGCTGATCAGCAGTGGTTGATCGGAAAGTGTATGGAGTGGCGATCGAGTTTTGAAGAACAGCTAGAATCTGCCCTGGAGGATCCCCAGGGCTTCCAAAAATATTTGAACCAAACGAATCAAACGGTAAACTCTTTGGTCAAAGCGCTCGACCGGCGATCCAGTTCTGTCTGATCTGTTCTGCTAAACGTTTGTCATTGGCCACGTTTTTGTCCAACGTTTTGTTTTCGCCCAACGTTTTGCCCAACGTTTTGCCCAACGTTTTGCCCAACGTTTTGCCCAACGTTTTGCCCAAC
>CAZPTT010000162.1:8320-10251 GCA_964589435.1 uncultured Pirellulaceae bacterium | reverse complement strand
CGTTTTGCCCAACGTTTTGCCCAACGTTTTGCCCAACGTTTTGCCCAACGTTTTGTTTACCGCTTTGTCTATCGTTTAATCCTTGTTTTTCGGCACGCCACTATGATCAACGCGATATTGGGAATCATTTTTCTCGTGTCCGGGACGGCTGCCACATTCTTGATGTACCATCTCTGGGGCTACCCTTATGACAAGGAGAAGCATGTCAGTTCGGCGCCTCAATCATTGGTGTTCGTTCATCGTTTTCTCGGTTACATCTATATCGGTATCTACGTCTACCTGATGATTCAAATGGTGCCGCGAATGTGGCTGTATCAGATTGAATTGCCTGCGCGAACGGTGGTGCATTTGGTTTGTGGAATATTGATCGGCGCGATTTTGATCATCAAATTGATGATCGTGCGATTTTTCCGCCACTTGGAAGGAACCCTAATTCCTGCCTTGGGGACTAGCCTGTTACTGCTGACGGTTGTTGTGATCAGCCTCTCGGTGCCGTTCGCCATTCGCGAATCAATGTTGAATGCTCGGGTGATGGCTGGTGCCGCGAAGCAAGAGAATCTCGACCGGGTAAAACGATTGTTAGAAAATGTTGGCGTTGAAGACGAAGGCTTAAAGGCGCAACTTTCGACGGCTCGCGGTTTGAATTTTGGTCGCAAAGTTCTCAACAATAAATGCGTGACCTGCCACGACCTGAGAACCGTTTTGGCTCGGCCTAAAACGGCAAAACAATGGTCGCAAACGGTTAAGTCGATGGCGAATCGAGCGGACATTTTTAATCCGATCACGCAAGAGGAGCAGTGGAAAGTGACTGCTTACCTGATTGCGATTTCCCCTGACCTACAACGTTCTGCCGAACAGAAATCGAAGATCGCAAAAGCAAAAACTCGAGCGGCAGCAGCTTTAAAATCGACCAATCAAGCACCATCGCCAAAGCCGTCAGCGACGCAGCTGCAAAAACAAAATAGCGACGCTCCTGCGCCCGCGAATTCCGCTTTCGATTCTACTTCTGAACCTACGGCTACAAGCAGTCAGGCTGAAGCGGAAGTTACAGCCGCTCCGGAAAGCGAAGCAAGCTCGTCAAGTGATTCCTCGTCAGCATCCGCGCCCAATCAAGGATCGCAAAGTAGTTCGGCCAATCCACCTGCCGCCGAAAGCTACACCGCGCCGGCTGGCTATTCAAAAGAAACCGCGAAGTCTTTGTTTGATTTAAAATGTACCGAGTGCCACGGAGTGTCCAAAATTGAAGACAAGCCGCCGACTGATTTGGAAGGAGTGCGTTCACTGCTTGAGCGAATGGTCGGTAAAGGCGTCGAGGGAACGGAAGAAGAATTCGAGTTCCTGATTCACTACATCAAGGAAACGTACGTTAAGTAGTTTCTTCGCTCGATTTGCAATCAGAATTCTTGCGTTGCGACGGTCTTATCCACTGGGGAAGTCTTCTTAAAACGATAGCTGCAGAAAACTCCGCGCAGTCGATACATTCTCCTCGCTCAATTGAACTTCGCCAATCAAGCTTTTTGCAAACGTTCATTAACCGAGCCTGTTCTAACAATTCGCGTCCCAAATTCGTTTGCATTTTTCGCAAGCAACGTTGAAAATACCGCGACTTTTCGAAGATTCTTGGAAAAGTAAAGATCGGCGGAATAAATCTGGCTTTCGCTCGTTCTCTTGCTGAAGCGATGTCCCTTTTGAGGTCACGCTTCCGCTTGGAAAGACATAGGCGAGATTTCTCGAAGGATAAACGATGGAAAAACTAGACAACAACTTTTTTGCCTTGGCTCAAATGAATAGATTCCTGAACAAAACCTTGTCACTTGCTTTGCTGATCCCACTTGCGCTCGCAGGTTCGGCGTTTGGACAATCAACACACTCTGAATCAACTCACGCCGACTCGGATCACCAGTTCGGCAATACCGAAACCATTTCATTCG
>CAZPTT010000162.1:2698-8220 GCA_964589435.1 uncultured Pirellulaceae bacterium | reverse complement strand
TCAACTCACGCCGACTCGGATCACCAGTTCGGCAATACCGAAACCATTTCATTCGTAACTGCTTCGGATGATTTGGCCGTCAAAGGCACTCAATTGGTGGAGAAGTATTGTTTGCGTTGCCATGGCGGTGAGGCCAGTAAAGGCGACGAGGATTTCAACATCGTCGATCATAAGTGCTTAACCGAACACGACAACGGCTATGTGACCAAAGGCGATTTGGACGATTCATATTTATGGCAACGAATCGTTGACGGCGATATGCCCCCCAAGAAAGCTGACCAGCCGTCCGAGGAAGAAATTGAAACGCTCAAGGCTTGGGTGATGGCTGGAGCCCCGATTGAATACGTCACTACTGAAAACAATCAACCAACGACTGCAAGCTCGCCGGTTCCCAAGCCTGCGGCTGCCGCCAACGACGCTCCAGCCGCGGCCGCTCAAGTGAATCTAGCGCCCGAGGATTTGGCTGTCGAAGGTGTTCGCATTCTTGATCAGTACTGCGGCAAGTGTCATCCTGGCAAAGGCAATCCCGAGTTTGATCCTGCTGATCGCGAATTGATGATTCGGTCAGCGGAGAAAATGCTGGTTCCTGGTGCACCGAAAGATTCATTGCTCTGGCAGCGAATTGTCGATGGTGAGATGCCGCCTCCACGCGACATTGCGAAAAACACCGCCGTCGCGATTCCTGTTGAAGACCAGGCGATTCTCAAGCAATGGATCCAAGAGGGCGCTCCTTATCCTGAGGACAAAGCTCGTGGTGAATTTATTACCACTGCCAATATATGGGAGTGGGCTTCTGACGACTTGCGAAAGATGCCTCAAGTCGATCGTCCCTATATTCGCTACTTTTCGTTTGACAACATCCACAACAACTACGAGCGATATTCAGACGATGAATTCACGGCGCATCACGCCGCACTTTCGAAAGTCTGCAATAGCCTGAGTCAGGAATCGCGCATCACGCCGACTCACAAAGTCGATCAGAGCGGAAGCCTGTGGCGAATTGACTTGCGAGATTATGGATGGGATGGATTGGCCTATGACGGCTGTGGCCTCCCTCGATTCTCAGCTTGGAAGCTCCTCTTGGCGAAGTACCCGTATGGGTTGTCTTACGACAACAACGACGATCTTCAATTTAGAAACCACTACGACGACGTGTTGCGCATGTCTGGCTCGCAAATGCCGATCATTCGTGGTGATTGGTTTATTTATAACTCGACCCAAGACGAACTTTACTACTTAATCAATCGCATTCCCAACAATGATGCTCGGCTGGAGCGGCATTTGGGAATCGATGTTCGCAAGGACTTCATGAGCAAGCGGTTGCTTCGTTCTGCGATCGTCAACAGCGGGATTTCGGTTAGCAATCGTTTGATGGATCGACACCGCGGTCGCGATGGCTACTACTGGAAAAGTTATGATTTTGCGATCAACGCCAACAAGAACAACTTGGCGCAATTTCCATTGGGGCCCGATTTCGACGGACACCCGCACCCCAATTCTGCTTTTGATCAGGACGGTGGCGAGATGATTTATTCGTTGCCCAACGGGATGCAGGCTTACATGTTGATCGACGGAGAAGGCAATCGTATTGAACGCGGGCCGCCAACGGTCGTCGGCGACGGCATGTGGACGTCGGGAACGCCCGAAGTTGCCAATGCGATCTCGTGCATGAATTGTCACGCCAACGGGATGCGGACTTATGCTGACAATATGAAGCAAAACTTAGCGGTGTTTGGAGACCAAAAGCGATTCACTGAAGCGTTGTTTGATCCAAGGAACGAACTAAAGTCTGTCTTGGATGATGATTCACGACGCTTCCGCCGGGCCGGTTTCCAGTGCTACGAAGGCGTGGTCGATAAAGTGCCGGAAAGCTATTTCAAGCCGGGAACCGAGCCGGTTGCGATGGCAGCTCATTCATTTTGGAAAGAGCTTTCGCCAACAGATGTTGGATATGAAATTGGAATGCTGCCACCGGGCGGCGATCCAGCAATGCTTGGTTTTCAAGTGCTTAACCAAGTCAAAGGCAACATTGGTTTGCAAACTCAAGGCATGATGCCGTTGACCAATCCCAACGGAAAAATTCGCCGAGAGACGTGGGACAACGTTGATGGATTCGGTGCACACAGCCTGTTTCAGGAAACGTGTACTGGCTTCAATCTCGCATCGGGTCGCGATTGTTCGACATCTGATGCGGTCAAGATTTTTGAAGCCTACGGTAAAGGCACCGAGCATCAGTATTAAGCTTGGCCGCCTTGACCGCATCGAGGCTTCGAAACGCGAATAACACCTTAAATAAAATTCTAGAGTGAATTGGGATATAAACATGAAGACTTTTGTTACCTCCATCTTTAGCTTGGCCATGCTCGCTGCCTGTTGTCTGCCTGCCTCGACGGCTTTGGGCGGCACGTTGGAAGCTGAACTTGACTATAAAGTTCGTGCCATCGCTCAGTACATGAATACCAAGAACTACGAATCGGTTTCGATGTTGCCGATCGGAGGCATCGCTGCTGCCACGGGGACAAACCGAGTCGGAGCTGTTCTCCAAGACAAACTTTCTGAGCATGGAATCAAATTGGTTGGTTCCAACGCACCGGTTCAGCTTGACATCGAAGTCTCGCTCGGGCCGAAAGACGCCACACTGTTTATCGAAATTGAATTGAAAACTGATCGAGGGCAGAAGCTTCGCGATTGGACTGGCCAATTCGACTACGAGGTAGGTGAAGAGAAAAAGAAGATCGCTGTGAAGGTGGAGTCTGGATCGACAACAGCCAAAGTCGATCACGCTGATGACGTTGCCAAAATTTTGAGTATTCCGTACTCGAATCACCACCTCAGTCAGACGCCCAAAAAAGCCAATAAGCAAAAACTGCAAGGGCTTAACGATGCCTATTCTGATCCGCAATCCTATGTTCAAAAGCAAAGCCACGTTTCAAGTAACGAAGAGGCCTTGTATGAGATGGAGATTGTCACGACGACTGATCACAACCTGGCGACTTCCAGTTACCATGCGTTGTCACCGACAATCGAAAGCGGGTTTCCGTTTTACAAGTTGAACAAAGGTGACATGATCGGCGTCCGTTTGCACAACAACTCGGATCATGTGGTGGCGGTTGAAGTTTGCCTCGATGGAATTGGCAGTTTTCATTTTTCTTCTTTGAAGAACGCTCGTCACTACCAGATTCAGCCACGTAGTTCGATGCTCGTCAGAGGCTTTCATCAAAGTTTTGACAAACACACCAACATTCATCGCTACAAGCATTTTCAAATCGTCAACTATTCAAACTCGGCTTGGTTGCAAGCCCAGCAATCAGGTTTTGCTTCGGTTACAGAATCTCAAGGTTCGATCAGTGCTCACTTTTCCCGCGAGTTGGTATTGCAGCGCAGCGGCGGCGGCCCAGTGCCGGCAGACAATGACCTGATCGGCCAAGGCAAGGACTTCGTCGAGAAGGCTGAAGTGAAGCACATGAAAATCGGCCCAATCGTTGAGACGATTGTGGCTCGCTACCGAAAACCGAAGCGATTGTAAGCGATCGCATTTCCCGGTTTGCGAATTGGGTTGGAGATGTATTTTCGTTTCACTGCAAGACCGTTCAATGAAGAAGGACTTCGAAGATTTTTTGTCGTAGCTACCGTCGCCAGACGGTGGAAAACCGCGAATTCACTACGATCAATCCACGCTCTGGCGAGCGTAGCTACTTTCATTGGACGGTGTTTTCGTTTAACCGTCAGCCGCAGGCGAACACATTTCTGCTGCCGACTCATCAGGTCTACGATCACCAGCCTTGCACGCCTCAAAAATTTGAACGGAACCTGCGTGCCCCAGAATAGAAAATAACCAGGTCAACAGATAGGTTCCTGTTACCGCGCTGCCGATGTGAATCAACGGGCGAACTGGGATCGAATACCGACCGTAATGTGCCCACGTCAGCATCGTTGTAGCAAGGCTGAGAGCCATCACGATCGTGGCCCACACTCCAAATCTTCGCCAGGACAAACCGAATCCTATTAGCCCCGACAAGATCAGTGCGAAGTTGGTGAGCTCAACCCAAGGCGGCAAATCGTTGTTGAATCCAAGATGACTGGCACCCTTCATGAACATCAGTGCTGGCAATTGGGTCAAGTTGTTCTTCAGCCAATTCATGCCGGATTGAAAACTTGCTTTTCCGATAAGGTGTTCCTGCTCGGCGACGCTCAAAGCCTGTTCTTCGACGCTCAAATTGTCAAAAATGTCAGCCTGTTGCTGAACGGATTCGGTCAAGCTCCAATTCCCTTTCAGTTCAATCGCAGCATCGCTGTAGCCGCCAACCCAACCAAGCTTGCCAGCAGAACCAAAGGGCTCAAAGCCATTGCTGACGTAGCAGTTTCTGATCCACCATGGGCTGGCGACGACCACCGCCCCTAGAGCAAATAAGAAGAAACGCTGTGCAAAAAGATAAGAGCTTTGGGTCTTCCACATGGAAGAGCGAGCGTTAATTGCTAACGCGATTGCACTGCCAGTAATCGTGGCTGCACCGATTAGCAAAAGCCAAGCATTCAATTGCGGCCGCACCAAAATTGCGATGCCAAACAAGATGCCGGAAGAAAACCACAGCAGTGTTCTCTGCTTTCTCCAAGCCAAAATGATTGACGCGTATGTCAATGCGATCGCCAGCACAGCCAAGGGTTCAGTTCCGATGTGCCGGGCGGCCGCCAATACTTCTAGATCCAGACATAAAGTCGTGGTGGCAATTAAGCAAAATAATGGGCTCTTGAAACACGTTCCAACGGTCGTCACCAAAACGGCAAGTCCAAACGAAATCATCAGGATGTTCGCGATTCGAGGAACAAGCCAAGTCCGCCCAAATATTTGATAGGACTTTGAAAGTAGAAAAGGGTACGCAACGGCTCGGGATGTCGTTGGCCCCTCCACGTTGCTCATGATCAACCATTTGTTGACGTGGTTCCGGTTGGTTGCTTGATAAGGACGCTTGAACTCCGCGTCGGCGAAATCAAGCCGGAATCCTTTCCCGTTGGCGAGACTGAACGCGATGTTGTCATAGTAGACGTCATCATGGGTTTCGCCCGGTGTTGCGTGAAAACGAGTTCCCTTTTGAACGCACCAGCCGTAAGACGCTAATCCGAAAACCAGCCACAGCAAAAAAAAGAAAAGACTTTGGCGGTGCCAAGTCGAATGGAGTAATCGTTCGAACATCAATGAGGTATTCTCGGGGCAAGTGGCGCGAGTATTTTAGAATGAATCGGTGGATCGGCACAATGAGAATCAGTGAGTTCAATCGAAAGCCGACAGTCTCGCACGGTTTTCACTTGCGTCGATTTAGGCGAGCCACCTTCAGTTGTGTTGAATCCGGGCCAAATTTGCGTTTGCCAGTTAGATAGCGACAAGAAATATTTGTTGTCCAGCGTTGAACATTTCTCTTAGAATGGCGGAAGCGATATTTCACTGTGCAACTGACGGAGCCGACCATGAAAACGAAGACCGTTCTGAGGCAAGGAGATCATCAAGCTTTTGCTTTGCCTTCATT
>CAZPTT010000162.1:0-2598 GCA_964589435.1 uncultured Pirellulaceae bacterium | reverse complement strand
TTTGCTTTGCCTTCATTCGGCTTGTATTCATTGTTGACCTGCACATTTTTGATGTTCTGCAGCGCTGCAACTGTGATGGGCGAGAACGTTCGACCAGACATTCCTCACGATGCCGCCAGAGAACCGGAACCAGACGTCGCGCCCAAAGCTCCTCGATTCGAAAAGCCGATCGTGCCGCCACTGGTTGCGGGTGGATTGAGATCAGGGTCGCGTTCGGAAAACAACTCTAAAACTCTCGACGGTGCGATGTGGGAATGTCGGTTGCAAGCTAGCGGTGCGGGCTATGGAGCGACCGTCGACATCGCTCGCGATCGAGCTTTCACGGCTGCGATGAAGAATCTTACGACGAGGTTCAACGACCAATCGGTAGATCGTTTCGTCGTGATCAGTTCGATTGATGTGGCGTCTGATACTTATGAAGACTTCGCTCCCACCGGTGAACATGAAACCTGGTTTGCGGTTTGTAAGCTTGACGCATCGATCTTTTTCCTTGAGCTGGCCACGGAGCCTCGAGCACCCTCTAATCCATTTTCGGATGACGATATTGGCGGCCAACTCGATGATCCGCTGGAAACGTTGCTGGAGTTCTTGAACGGCAATCCAGGCTATTAGTTTTCCAGGCTATTAGTTTTCCGAACAGAATCGAACCAGTGACGTGGTTGGTAATTCGGCCCGGGGTGTGCTGTGCGATTCCAGGCTGTGGTGTGTAACCACGTTGCGGTTCGAAATGGTGCGACTTCAAAACGCGTGAGTGAACACCGGGTTCCTCCCGTACTCAACAAACTCAATTTTCTGGCTTAGGGTTGGTTTTCCTTGCGTGCTTCTGTTCATTAGCAATAGCACAGTGTGGATCGAACAAGTATCGTGTACTCGATGAACGTGACTGAATTCGCCGAACAAATTGTTTTCGGCAAAACACTCGAAGACAAGCTTCTGGTTCCTGGAAGACTGACTCATGCTGCACGGCGAAACGCTTTGCCCCGTGTCGATTCGTTAGTCACGCCAGGACGACCCGCCGATTTGCAAATGAGGCGCGGAGCAAACGATGGCTCCGTTGGTATGCAGCCTCCCAGCGACGATCAGTTAGGCAAAGAGCAAGCCCGCGGGCAACTGCTGCACTTTCTAGCCAATCACGAATTGTTAGCAACCGAATTGATGGCGTTGGTACTGCTCAAGTTTCCCGATGCTCCGCACGCGTTTCGGCAAGGCATCCTGGTGACGTTGCAAGAAGAGCAAGAACACACCCGCATGTACATTAAGCGGATGAAGGAATGCGGTGTCGAGTTTGGTAGTTTCCCGGTGAGCGGTCAGTTTTGGCGAATCGTCGAGCCGATGGAATCTCCGATGGACTTTGTATCGCGATTGAGCCTGACGTTTGAGCAAGCCAATCTGGACTACAGTTTGCATTTCGAGTCCGTTTTTCGAAACCTGGGTGATACCGAAACGGCAGATGTGCTGCAGAAGATCTACGAAGACGAAATTGGCCACGTTAATCACGGCCTCCAGTGGTTTCAGAAATGGAAGAACCAGGATCAAAGTGATTGGGAAGCCTATCAAGCATCGCTTTCTTTTCCGATGTCGCCGCAGCGCGGCCGCGGGCCGAGAGCCGTTTTCAATCGTGAAGGGCGCAGGCTGGCTGGTTTGAGCGAAGATTTTATTGACTCGATCGAAGTCTTTCGCCAATCGCGCGGTCGGTCTCCTTCGGTTCGATGGTTTGATCCAGCGGCAGAAGCAGGACTGAATCGTGAACTTTCGCCCGGCGAATCGCACTTGATGGATCAGCTGGGAACGGATCTCGAAGGTGTTGTGGTTGCACTTTCAAAACAAGACGATGTTCTTTTGGTGCGCCGAAAACCATCACGCGTGTTCCTCAAGAGCCTGATCGATCTTGGTTTTGACTTGCCAGAGTTCACAACGTTTGAAGATCGTACGTCGATCGTTAATCGAAAGCTTCGTGATCTTGAGCCTTGGGCGTGGACTCCGAAAGCCTACCAGTTTGCTCAACCTTTGATGGAAGCAACCCTGGTGGCCCATGATGCTTGGGATGAGGACGCCGCTGATTTGTATCGCAAATCATGGGGAGCGGCGATGCTCCACCAATGGATCAGTGAAGGCGAACGAGACGACCAAGGTGAAACTCGCGAACAAAACAATGAAGGAGCGAATGACTTACCTCAGCCTGGTTCATCTGTATCTGATTTGCCCGTGCCGAGTTGGTTCATGCCCAAGGAATGTTGTGGGACGCAGGTGCGGGGCATGGCTGAGCTGAAGGAAGCGCTCGTGCAACTGGCGGATCAGGGCTGGGCGAACGCGATCGTCAAACAAGACTTGGCTTCATCTGGGCGTGGCCAGCGACGTTTGATGTGTGGGGCATCACTGGCCGCCGAGGATGAGGCTTGGTTGGCTTCCGTTTTGGGATCTAGTGAAGACACATTCGTTGTCGAACCGGAATTGGAACGTTTGTTGGATCTTTCGTTTCTTTGGAACCTCCCGCGCGGCGCGGAACAGGCAAATTATTTGGGCTGGACCCGGCCGATCGTTGGTGCCGGGCGTCGTTATGCGGGAACTATGTTGCGACGTTCACTTTCCGATTGCGAT
>CAZPTT010000161.1:0-14100 GCA_964589435.1 uncultured Pirellulaceae bacterium | reverse complement strand
TTAGTTCGAGTTTTGCAAATTTTGCCTGTTGAAAAACGAGCGCTCCTTTTGGTGGATAATTCATGGGGCATGCAGAGCCGCGTGGTCTACGAGTATAATTTGACCGGCATAGCTCCGAAGGAGCGGTCGCACTTAGCTGCGGGCGGGAGCCCGCAGAGTCGGTGTTTCAGCTAAATCAAGTCACGAAGTGACGTTCGCAAAGGAGCCGTGCGTTCGCGGTCGCCACTTCGTGGCTTTGGCTTCCAAGTCAAACTAAACCGCGGGCTCATGCCGCGCGGCTATATGCGGTCGCCACTTCGTGGCTGAAAAAAAGCGAAACTAGAACTTAGAAAAGACCGTTTCAAAAAGCCGTTTCGAAATACCTAGCGAGTTGAGTGAATGGAAAACCAGATCTTCTTGGACAAAGACGCCGATTTGGGCGTTCTTAAGAATAAAAAAGTCGCCATTATCGGTTACGGAATTCAGGGCAGACCGCAAGCACTATGCATGCGCGATAGTGGCGTTGATCTTGTCATCGGCATCGGATCACCGACTCGGGCTTCATGGGCCGCCGCAGTTGAAGACGGTTTTGAACCAATGTCGATCGCCGACGCGACGTCCGCTGCCGATTTGACTTACATTCTGCTGGCTGATCCGCCGCAGCCGGAATTGTATTACGCATCGATCCATGACAACTTGAAACCAAATTCAACGTTGGCGTTTTGTCACGGTTTCAACGTGCTTTACGGAGCCATCAAGCCACCGGAAAATGTGAACGTCGTTTTGTTTGTTCCCAATGGGCCAGGACATATGGTGCGGCGAAAGTACCTCGATGGATCTGGTATTTACGGTGCCATTTCAGTCGAACAAGACGTAACCGGCAACGCGTTGGACATGGTGTTGGCATTGGCAAAATCGGTCGGCAGCTTGCGAGTTGGTTCCGTTGGCGTGACGTTTCAGCAGGAGACAGAAGGCGACAATTTCGAGGAACAAGTCCTCTACGGCGGTGCCATCCATTTGATGAAGGCGACTTTCGATACGATGGTCGCTGGTGGCTACCCTCCACATTTTGCCTACGCGAAAGCGATTCGATCGTTGCGAACGGTAATCGATGTCATGGATGACGTTGGGATTGAAGAATACATCTCACGGCGCAGCAGTCGTACGTGCGAGTTCGCGGTTCGTACCAGCGGCCCGCGAGTCATCAACTACGAAGCGATCCAAGAGATATTTGACGAAACGGAGCGTGGTGAATTCGCCGCCAATTGGATGCAAGAGTGGGCGCTCGGTATGCCGCGTTTGCACCGGATGCGGCGAACCGGAGCCGAATCAAAAATGGAAGTCACCGGGAAAGAGTGGCGCGAGAATTTTGGTGAAGGCTAAAGCATGATCACTTTCGAGATGGCTCGCGCGGCGACTGCCGAACGTTCAAAACAATTGGTCGACTTCACGCAACGGATTGTCGCAACTCCCAGTTTGTCGGGGCTGGAAGGCGACGTTGCAGCGATCATTGTTGCTGAACTAAAGAAGTTGGCATTCGACGAGGTGTGGACGGACGATGTTGGCAACATCATCGGCAAGATCAGCGGGTCTTCCGGTCCGTCGATTATGCTCAACGGTCACATGGATGTGGTCGATCCGGGCCCGGCGGATGGCTGGCCATATCCAGCGTACAGCGGAGCCGTGATTGAAGGAGAACTTTGGGGGCGCGGCTCGGTTGATATGAAAGGCCCCGTCGCGTCAATGATCTATGCGGCAGCCCAGTTCAAGCAATTGAATGTCAAACCTGCCGGCGATGTGCTAATGACGGTCGCCGTGATGGAAGAAATTGGCGGGCTGGGCAGTGATTTTTTGGTCACCCACACAAGCGCCGACGCTGCCATTGTTGGCGAACCTAGCCGTAACGAATTGCGTTTAGGTCACCGAGGCCGAATTGAATTGCAGGTCAAATTCCACGGACGTTCAGCCCACGCGAGCGTGCCCAACCTGGCAGTCAATCCGCATTTTGCAGCCGCTGAATTTTTGAAGGCTTTGCCAAACCTGAAGCTGGGGGACGATCCGATTTTGGGTCCAGCCACAATCGCGCCAACGCTTTATCAAACCGATCAACAAAGCGCCAACGTTATTCCCAGCGAAGTCACATTGTTTCTGGATTGGCGTAACGTGCCGAGTGAGACGATCGATGTTGCGGTTGAAAAGATCGCCACATTTTTGAGTGAGCTTTCGGCTGCCTCGCCGATTGTAAAAGAGTGCCGCCCGGAAGTTGCCGTGACCCGGGCCGACTTGAAAACGTACCCCGGAGCCGTCAGGAATTTCGCGTCCGTTTTCCCCGCCTTCGCGACGGCTCCCAATAGTCCGATCGCACAAGCTGCAAAAAAAACGATTCGCGGAGCGAATGGAAAATTAAGCTCGGCCGACGCAAGCCAAGGCAAAGTATGGCAGTTCGCAACCGACGGCGGTCATTTAAATTCAGCTGGAATTCCATGTGTGGGTTTCGGGCCAGGAGATGATCGGCTTGCCCATACCAACCAAGAGAGGTTGGGGATCGCTGATCTTGAACAATCAACTGCAACCTACAGTCCGCTGATTGTTGCACTTGGTGAGGCATTGGAATCCGGCACTTCTTGAAATTCGTGTTTTGCAATCGAATAGGTTTCAGATGAACGCGGATCGAACCGGGTCTCTCGAAGACAATGAGGAGCCAAGTCTTCCCGCTAAAGTTTTGCGCAGGATTCGCAACGAGTTGGCGATTGAAGTTGTGTTCGTTATTCTCTGCTTTGTATTGGCGATCAGCCTCAATGGAAAAGTCGCAATCGCTGTGGTGGTCGCTTGCCTTAAGTTTGCGATCCCTGATTTCGTAACTGCGTTCTTGGTTTGGAAGCATGATTCCAGTCGGGCACATGGAATCGGTGTGGCGCTGCTGTTTATGGCAACGGGAATGGCGCGGGCCAGTCAGTTTGCTTTTGCAGCCGGGCTGTTGATCGCCTGTACCGTCATACCGTGGTTGGGAGCGATGGGGATGGGAAACATCGGAGCCGTCGGGCTGGGCGTTGGATTTGTCTGCGCCTACGGGTTTTTGGCTTCGATATTTCCAATAACGTTTGTTGCAGCGGCCGTGTCAAAGTTCTCAAAAACCAAACTCCATTTCGCCAGCGGTTTGACGAAGCTTCGCCGGATTATTGACAACGCTCAAAACGAGAACAAGCGAAAGCAGGTGACACTCGACGTCGAGAGAAGCCTTGGAGTGTTGGCAACAGCGTCCGGCATCTCATTGGCGATGTGCATTATTGGGCTGTTGTTCTTGATCCCGCAGAACGCAATGGGCAACGCGGCGGTTCCATTGGTATTGATCAGCGGAGCAATCTTGCCGTTTGTTTGGATTCCAGTCTTCGCCATCCTTGTTAGTCCGGCAAGCGATTAGAGCACCATGTTGAGCGAATGCAGGGGGCGTGTTCCGGTGATGAATATCGGTCAGGATCAACGGTTGGAGCTGGCGTGGCAACCACCTACATGCCCACGCAAGCGAGGGCATGGCACCCCGTTTCGAATGTAAACGTGGAGTCTTGTTTCGAATGCAAACATCGCATCCAGTTTCGAATGCAAACATGGCACCGAGTTTCGGGTGCAAACATGGCACCGAGTTTCGAATGGTGGCTGGGGAAAATAGCCTATAAAAAATGCCCGCACTTACGTTATCGCAAGTGGGGCATGGTGCCTTTTTCGTTTAATGCAATTTCTTGCAACGTTTCCTACTTCAGATTAGGAATTCCGCGACCTGGCGTCCACGGAGCGCCTGCATCGTCAAGTTTCTCGTTCAAAGCCGGCATCTCGTTTTCGACCAACTCATTCAATTCGCCGAGCACCTCTTCGTACAATTCCGCCGCGATCTCGTATTGTCGCCGATGCGTACCCGTTGGACCTTCGGTACTTCCCATGGCTCCGAACATCATGGTTCGAACGCGAGAGTTGATACCTGGTGCCGCCGATTCATTACGTCGTGACTTCGTTGGGTCGCCGTTGAATTTCTCCATGATATCCATCAGCTTGATTTCCAACGTGCGCACATCGTTGAGCATTGATTGATCAAGTTCGGGTGAACGTGAAACTAAGCTCTTGATGGCCTCCAATTGAGTTTCAACCTCACCGGCAACACTTGTCGCTCCACGGATCGCTTTGGAAAGGTCTTGAGCCTGTTTGACAAATTCCATGATCGACTCGCGATCTGGCTCACTGGTTTCCGCATACATCAACGGTTCGATTTCAAACTCTTGGGCTGCAATCAGTTCCGTCGTTTCGCCATCGACGGTCTTGGAAACGTCAACAGTGTACGTGCCAGGAATCGCCATCGGACCGCCTCCGCGCCCGGAACTGGCATAACGCAAGTTCCAATTCGTTCGGTGAAGACCTTTGGATGTGCTGCCCTTCATGCGTTGCACAACGTTTCCGGATCCATCACGAATCGTCAAGTGAACTGCCGGGGCGACTTCACGGTCTTCTGCCTTGAACTCTTCCCACGACGGATAGTTGACGTCGCGACCGGCTGCGGCCGCTTTTCTGTTTTTGGAAATTCGCTCTGACTTCTTTGTCTTCAAGGATTCCTTCAGATGGTAAGTGATCGTCACGCCATACGCCGGATTGGGAGCGATGTAGAAGTTGGCACCTTGAAATGCACGTCCTCCTCCGGCAAGCGGTGCCGCCATCCCGTAGATCAAGCCCTTCTTGATCGGCATGATGGCATTGGTCTTCAGCAGCTCGTCAGAAACGTTACGCAGTGGTGTGTAGTCATCAAGAATAAAGAAGCCTCGGCCAAAGGAAGCCAACACCAAATCGTTTTCTTCCCGCTGGATTTCAATGTCGCGAATGGCAACCGGTGGCAAACCACTGCGGAGCTTGATCCATTTCTGGCCACCGTCGACGGATGTGAAACAACCAAACTCGGTGCCACAGAAAAGCAAATCCGCTTTTTCGTGATCCTGCTTCAAAGAGTAAACGCTGCCACGCTCGGGAAGATCGCTAGTGATGTCTTCCCACGTCTTACCTCGGTCAGTTGATTTGACGACATAAGGCTTGAAGTCACCACGCTTGTGATTGTTGATGGCAACATAGACGGTGTCTTCATCATGTAGGTCGGCTTCGATGTCATTGATGTAGCCATACTCAGGAATCTCCAACGTGCCGAACTTGCTAACGGCTCGCCAGTTTTCGCCACCGTCTTCGGTGACTTGAACCATACCATCATCGGTGCCGACATAGATCAGCCCTTCAACCAACGGCGATTCGCTGACACTAACAATGGTGCCATACAGCGAAGTCGAAGCGTTTTTGGCAACAGCATCTGGCCCCCAAACGCGGCCCATGACCTTCAGTTTGTTCCGATCCATGTTTCGTGAAAGGTCTGGCGAAATGGCTTTCCAGTTATCACCACGATCGTCACTGCAAAACAAAATCTGCGAACCGTAGTAGACCCGCTCGTGATTGTGCGGTGAAATCAGCAACGCCGAATCCCAGTTCCAGCGAAGTGGCTCGCTGTCTTTCTCTGGTTGCGGCTTGATGTCGACTCGCTCACCGGTTTTTCGGTTGAAGCGAACCAGTCCACCGTATTGCCACTGCGAATAGATCGTATCGGGATCTTCCGGATCGACGGCAGGGTCGAATCCGTCACCGAAGACAGTAATGAACCAGTCACTGTTTCGAATTCCGTGAGAATTGTTCGTGCGAGATGGTCCGCCTTGAGTCGCGTTGTCCTGCGTTCCGCCGTAGACGAAGTAAAACGGTTTTTCGTTGGAGACGGCGACTTTGTAGAATTGAGTGATTGGTAAGTTGGCTTTGAAATCATACGTCTTGCCGCGGTCCCAAGTCTCATAAACGCCACCGTCGCAACCACAAATCAAGTGGTCGGCGTCGTTGGGGTCGATGACCATCGCGTGATTGTCGACGTGCTTGTCGCTCTCACCAAGTTGGGTGAAATTTTTTCCGCCGTCCTCGGTGACCATGTTGTAGGTATCAAGTGAATAGACTCGGTCGAGCTTGTGCGGACAGGCAACTAATTCCTGGTAATACTGCGGGCTACCAGAAACGTAGCTGCTCATCTTCGACCAAGATTCGCCGCGATTGGCACTTCGATAGAATCCACCACTGCCACTGGCGGCTTCCACGACGGCGTAAACAATTTCCGGATTGATCGGGGAGATCGCCATCCCAATGCGACCTTTGTCACCGCCGGGTAAGCCACGGTTAATCTTCTTCCAGGTCTTACCACCATCGGTTGATTTGTGGATTCCGGATTCAGGGCCGCCGTCGATTAAAACCCAAGTGTGACGCCGACGTTGGTAGGCGGACGCGTAAAGGATGTCTGGATTGCTCGGATCCATATGGACTTCGTTGATCCCGGTGTGCTCGCTGATCGAAAGGATCTTTTCCCAAGTCGTTCCACCATCGGTTGTTTTATAAAGGCCTCGGTCACCGCCTTCTTTCCAAAGCGGCCCCTGGGCAGCAACGTAGACGGTGTTTGAGTCATCAGGATGAACGACGATCTTGCCGATGTGTTCACTGTTTTCCAGTCCAACCTTTTTGAAGCTTGCTCCGCCGTCGGTCGACTTATACAGTCCATCGCCATAACCAACGCTTCGTTGCGAGTTGTTTTCGCCAGAGCCAACCCAGATTGTGAAGCGATCGTTCGGATCAATCGCCAGGCAACCAATTGAGTAGCTGGTTTGTCCGTCGAAGATCGGTTTCCAAGTCACACCGGCGTTGGTTGTCTTCCAAACACCACCACTACAGGCGGCCACATACCAAGTGCTTGATTTGACCGGATCAACAACGATGTCACCGATTCGACCAGACATCAATGCCGGGCCAATGCCACGGAATTTGAGAGCCGACACCAAACCAGAGTTCACGCCTGGCGTCTCATCTTTCGGTTCGTCCGAATCTTGAGCCAATGAAAACGATTGGAAGCTGACGCTCAAAACCAATGCTAATATTGGTAACCAAAATCGACGCGACATAGGGAAACTCCGAGGCATAAAACAAGGTTGATGTTCGAAGATTCAGTCTAGTCAGACCAGCGCGACAATTGAACCATCGCAATTCAACAACGACGGCGGTTTGGTGCTATTTCCAACCAAAACGTTCGGGTTAGTCGCATTAAATCAGGCCACGTTTGATCAGGATTACGGTGCATCATTTGGGATCTCGATAAATTCGTCTCAAGCGAATCTCTATTGCCGCAGAATTGTCGGCCCTTTATGAGAACGGGCGAAATCTCTCGGAGATTCGCCACAACCCTGAGACGGTCAAACCTATGTTCGAGTGTCTCACAAACGAAAGCCGGCATCGCTCTTGCGAGATGAGCGATTGACTGACGGCGAAATATTGCAGCACTACGCAGCCGATGATTTGGTTGAACTTTGTGGTCCGGTCGGAACGATTTTGGCTGTTGACACTCGGGGCTTTCATAAAGGTAAGCCGCTTGAGAACCGAGACCGCCTGCTCTTTCAGATTCAATATTCCGATTCGCTGTTCGGCCAGAATTATCCTGTGGTCAATGTGCCCGAGCAAATTTCAGAAACGACTTCCAAACGGCTTTCGCAAGACAAGCGATGCTTTGCAAATTTCAGTTCTTGAATCTGTCGTTTGAATAGACCTATTGAATCCACAAGGCGGAAGTTTGTTGGCAACTGCGCCGAGTGATATGTTGCCGGGTGCCATGCTCCTCGCTTGCGTGGGCATGCTAACGCAAGCCAGAGGCATGGCTCCATTAGCTTAGAGTCTTAATTGAGGCAGCCTACTACTTGATCGCCTTCAGGGCTGACATCCGAGCCGCTTCGAATTCATCGCCTTCGCTCCAAGCTGGCAATGCCTCCTGGTTCGCGGCTTGTAAACCGACGTAGAACAGAAGTTTTGCGTCTTGCACCGCGCCATCAAGATTCCAGTCGTCACTGTATTCGTCGCTGGTTTGATGGTAGATCTCTTCAGTCCATTTCCGCATCTGCTCTTTGCCCCAACCGTCCGGCTTCCCGATCACGTGGACTCCAGAGCTAAGATAGACACCGGGCACGCCGACTTTGGCGAGACTGAACTGATCCGAGCGATAGTACGATCCGCGATCGGGAAATTGGTCACCGACCACGACCCGATCTTGAAAACGTGCGATCCGCTCAACGATCTTGTCCATGTCTGATTTGCCTTTGCCAATGACCACGACGTCTTTGGTGGCTCCCAGCGTGTTGATCCCGTCAATGTTGATAACCGCTGCCAAGTTTCCGGCTGGGACTGGCGGATTCAAAGCGAGATACTTTGATCCCAATAAACCTTGCTCTTCGGCAGCAACCGAGGCGAACAAAATTGAACGCTTGGGCCGTTCCGATTCTGGCAAGCTGGCCATCGCGCGGGCAATCGATAGCATCGACCCAACGCCTGATGCGTTGTCGACCGCTCCGTTGTAGATGTTGTCGACTTTTTCATCGCGGGCTTCTGTCATGCCAATATGGTCGTGGTGAGCGGTAAACACGATCCACTGTTTACTCAACTCTGGATCGCTTCCGGGCAGCAATCCCAATATGTTGGCGGACTTTCTTTCGCGAACGCGGGACTTCATTGACAGCGAAAGCGTCGTGTCGAGCGGCACCGGGCGGAAGCTTTGGCTCTCAGCCATCTGGCGAAGCTCGTCCAAGTCTTTGCCCGACTGCTTAAACAACTTTCGCGTCGCGTCTTCAGTCAGCCAACCTTCGAGCGGCAGCCGACCTTGTTGCTCACCCCCAAGTGCCATTTGTTCGCCCGTCCACGAAGTCTGCACGACTTGGTAAGGATATCCTGCTGACTCATCGGTGTGGATGATCAATAATCCAAGCGCACCCATTTCGGCAGCCTTCGCGTACTTGTAATCCCAGCGACCGTAATACAATCGTGTTCGACCCGCAAATAGATCGGGATTGCTCGACAAGTCATTGTTCATGCAAACAAGAACTTTGCCTTTGACATCGACATCTTTGAAATCATCCCAGTTGTATTCAGGGGCTTGCATTCCGTATCCGACAAACACAAGTTCGACGTCACTAAACCCAAACTTGTCTTTGGGTAAACCGTTAGTCACGATGTAGTCGTCATAGTTCTTCAGTTCGAGGTTCTCGTCGCCATGAGAAAACGTCAGGCTCTTGGGCGGACGACTGGTCACGCCGATCAACGGAACTTCCTGAGTCCAGCTTCCGTTTTCTGCAACCGGTTGAAGTCCCAGTAATTTGAACTGAGTCGCGATATAGCGCTGCGCCAATAGGTCTCCACGCGTGCCGGGGCCTCGGCCTTCAAGAAGATCATCAGCCAGAAAGGCGACATCTGCCGAAATGGTCGTCGCGCTGATATTTTCTTCCGCTGCGAGACGTTGGGCTTCGGTCGGTAAGTTGTTCGTTTTGTCTTGAGCTCGCGCGATATTGCTGAATACCACTAAGCCGGTCAGGACAAAGCAAAAAAATGCGATCGTTTTTTTACAATTTCGTTGTTGTCGCATGATGAAGGTTCCTGTCTCTCTTGAATAAGTTGATCGGCTATTTCTTTACAGTCTCAGCGAAGAGTTCGAATCGCTCGGCGGCCATCGTCAATCGATAGAGTTTACCGTTCTCCTGCAGCAAGCCTTCGCACTTGCTGGAGTTCGCCCACTTGGTATCGATGCCAATCACTTTGCCTGACTCGTCAATTGGCCCGACATGTTCGACAACGGTGTGTCCGATCACGATGTGTTGAGCCTTATGACGATTCAAAATTCGATCAAGTTCGTCAGGCGTTGCTAGTCCCCAGCCTGCGGCGTGTTTGGCAAAATAACCCCGGTACCAAAACGGCCCATGTTGGTGCTGAACTGGGTTCGTCCCGGCAGTCTGTCCCGTGGGACGGTTCGGCGGCAGACCAGCGCGGACTCGTTTGTTCAACTCGTCCATCGACAAATTAGCTTGGTCAAGTTTTGGTGAATAGCCGCCGTGAACGAACAACAAATTGCCAACGCGGGTAACTGCATTTTTCGATCGCCACCAACGACCAATTTCGGTCGCCTCACCAAACAGTTGGTCGTATGGAACTCCCAAGCGGCCTGCGATAAAGTGATAACGCGGATGGATGTAACGCAGATCGCCACCCATCACCATGGCTTCATGATTGCCCAAAACATAATGGACATTTCCGCCGGCAGCATGTGCTTCGTGTTCGAGTTGATGCAACAGCCACATGACTTCGGTCACCATTGGGCCACGGTCGACGAGGTCGCCGACCAGAACCAAATGGCCATTTCCCCATATCCAGTGGCCTTCTTCGTCAATCACTTGATTGTTCTGTAAGAAACGAAGCGTGTGGTTGTAGTTGCCTTCGAGGTCGCTGATCGCCAGCAAGCGGGATGGAGTATCCCAGTCGGCCTTTGGCGATTGCGGTTGCGCGGGATCGAGCCGAATCGTTTTGACGAACTTGGTTAGCTTTTCAATCTCGCGCGGTTCGGTGATGTTCTCGATCAGTTGCCGTTTGGGCTTGCCACCTTCCAGCGTGAGAATTTCGGCGGTTGTCGCGTCCTTCCAAAAAACGTACGGGCCGTCTGTCATTTCGGCCGCCATGTAAGGTTGCGGCATCATCTGGGTGATGATCGATTTTGAACCGTCAGAAAAATACTCGGCGACGACTAACCCCCCGATCTTGGTTGGAATGGTGGCGTCAATTCTCGTGGATGAAGTGACAGAGAATTTCTCACCACCGATCACCCACTCGCCAGCCGTCCCCGATTCAGGTTTGGATTGAACCTCTTCAAAAACAATCTTTCGCGTCTGGCAATTAGCGAACGACGCGGTTGAAAGAACGATCCATGCGGCGATGAAGTACCGCATGGATGAAAACGTGAAGCTGAATTTGAATTGCATTTTTTTGCCGTGGTCATTGCGAATACTGCGAAAGACCACGGCACAGCTTTACTTCAGGCCAGCCGACGTTGTGCTTTGGATCGTAGCGGTTCCTCAAAGCTAAACGGACGGAGCGAGTTCTCTTCATTGTGTTCGCCTGCCCAGAAAGCGACGCCAACGCAACTCATCGAACCACTCAATTCAGCTAGGAAGAACCGGTAGGTAATTTGGTCTTCGCACTGTTAATTGTAGCCAATTTATCATTGCGGAGCATGTTCTTGGCAACGGACCACCATCCAGGTTGAGTCAATTCGCGATAGGGCGAATCCGCTGGCAATTCACGCATCAAGTGAGCATGAGCAAATGCCAGATTGTGATACGGAAGTGATGGAAACATGTGATGTAAGGCGTGATACTGAATCGCAAACGGAAAGAACAACCAAGTCAACGGATCTTTACCGATGTAATTGCAGGAATCCATGATGTGATCTGCCATCGAGAGATTGTCGCCGTTGCCTTCAAAGTGATGATCGGCAAGCTGTCGTAGTTGATTCAAAATGACCACCGAAGCACCCAGCGAATACAGCATGAACATTCGTGAAGGGTGTGCGACACCTAAAAGGACGGCCGTTGGAATCGCCCATGCGCGCAAACAACAGAGCAGTTCAAGTGCGGCGAACGTTTTACGATTGATACGCTCAATGGGACGTTCGTACTTCCAATTAAATGTGAATGCCGACAATCGCCGCAGAGTAAACTCTCGAATTTTTGGCGAAAGGAACGTGAGTGGTGACAACGCAAACCGCGCGAAAACAGCTAAGGGAAACAGTGCCACAACTAAGAAGTAGAAGATTAAGTTGATTACGTTGCCGCGCTCGCAGATGTTAACGACGTATTCTGGATCCTGCGGCGTCCCGTAAACGCGCTGCGTATGGTGATCTCGATGGTGCCCTGTGAAAAACGTGGAAGGCGTTAGCGTCACAACGCCGACCAAGATATTCCAAGTGACTTTGAATGCGGTAAGTTCGTGGCCGCCGAGATGGGCGACTTCATGAACCAGCGATCCAACGCGGTAAAGCCAAAATACGGCAATTAGGAATCCGCCAATTTGCCAGATCGAAAACGCCGGCGCGTCCAAATAAACCGCTGCAGAAACATAGGCAATCGTCGCAGCGAAGAACATGTCCCGCCAGAAAATCCAAGGCTTGACCTGATGGAAATTCTCAGGTGAATCTTTAAGCGTGGCGCGCACATTGCGCACCCAGTCTTCCTGAGGCGAAGCAATTGACACGGAGTGATCCTTACAGAGAGGAGGGCAGGGGAGCCGTAGTTGTTCCCGATCGAATCGCTGAAGTCAATGGTCGGTCGAAATGCGAGTGCCCTTATTCCAGCCGCATTTCGCCCAAACCAACACAGGTAACGCCAAAGTGTTGCGAATGAGCACTTTTCTTTATGGGAAAGGAACGGCGAGAAAGTTCAAACTTTGTTTTGCAGGCTTCGCCCAAACAAAGGCAAATGGATGAAGGAACCGACTTGCAGTGATCGCTGCCGGGAACATGAAGCCAGGTTCCGGCCGTCAATTTGAAGCTCACTGAAGCTGAGCAGTATCGACCTGACTGAGGCTGGGCTGTATTGACTTCAGCCGTGCCGCGACGATTGGAGCCAACGGTGGCTTGGCGTCGAATCAATCTGCCGCTGCACGACCGGGCACAAGTTTTATCGGCACGCTAATAACCGGATCTTTTGCCCAAGGAATTTTCAAGCGAACATCGACCGACCAGCGAACATCAAACTTCGTTCCTGACTGCGACATGGGATCGGTCAGTTCCGGAACGAGTATCTCAAATTCGTGAACCGACTCGCTTGAAATTAGACTCGGCGAATTGACTTGACCAAGCGGGTGTTTGTAATGGTGCCCGTCTGTGTGCCCTTGCGCTTCGCTTGACTCCTTGCCGACGAGAGAAATTTCAATGTCGTTGACCTTCAGCGGTTCGGGAGATTCGACAGTCAGCATCGCCAGCGCCTGATCGCCGATCGACAGAACGTCTCGATCAAGTGCCAGGTTAAGCTTCACGTCTTTGCCAAACGTCTTGTCCCAAAATGATCGGCCCGAAGCATCAGGAAAAACAACATGAACCGGATTGATATCTTGATGGGCAATTTGAGGTGGAGGTAATTCGAAGCTGTGTGATTGAGACCAGTCGATTTTGATTGGCAGATCAACGCTGACATCGAGTCTGTAGAACACGGAACACTTTTTGCCTTTGAACGAGCCCGGCGCGTCAGCGGGAACGTTTAGTTTAACGGAGAACTCATGCTCACCCGCCGGGATGACTTCATGGTTGCCGCCACCCACCCAAGTGGCCATCGAGTCACCGATTCTTGAAAAGAAACCCATTCGCTCGTCGCCTTGCAGGAGAAATTCCTCTTGCACAATATCGACGTGTTCGGTTGCTGTGTGCGTTTGCGTTTGCGAGCGACCTTTCGAGTCGACCGACGTAGTCGTATAGGTGGCCGTCGTTTCTTCAGCCCCGTGAAAGCGACACCGAATTCCGCGAACTTTTGTGGGCTTGTCGAAGTAAATGAGAATGGGAACAGCGATGTCTTGGCCACGTTTGAGTTGAATTTCGTCCGCGACAATCTTTATCTTTGCGCTCATCGATTTCCTGTTTGAGTTTGTCTCTTCTTCACTCCAGCAATGGTGGGAGGAAGCATTATGGGTTCGTCGGCTAACTCGACTACTTGAAGGAATTCTTCAAAATGTTTGCCATTCGAGACATTGTTAGCTCTTGTTCAACGAATTCTCATTCTGAATCGGTCGATTGAATTTTGACCGTTCACTTGGGTGGGCGTTTCGTCAGGAACAACGGTCGCAATTCTGGCCAACGGTCAACAAAAACGATTCCCAATGGAATGGCAAGAATTAACGGCATGAACCAGTTCCGTTGATCGACCAGTGCATGGTAGGTCGCAATGTTGACAACAATGGCCGTCGACAGCACGACTGCCATCGCGACCATTCGATTGGAGAGAAACATCAATCCCGCGGCAACTTCAACAGCTTTCACAACGTAGATGTAGCCAGTACTCACCATGATCGTCATGAATGGATGAAATTCTGGGACGGGTATGAATGTCCAGAATCCGTTGATACCGAAAATGAGAAAACAGAGGCCAAGAAATATTCGTGCGGCGAGAGTGATTTTCGAAAGCACTTTTAACCTCAGGTTCAGCGTCGATTCAGGTCGTTAAA
>CAZPTT010000160.1:4657-14136 GCA_964589435.1 uncultured Pirellulaceae bacterium | reverse complement strand
AACATCTGAAACTTAAAATCTGGGGCCGGCGTTTGGGTGCCATGTCTCTCGCTTGCGTGAGCATGCGTAGTACATTACCGCCTCGCAATCTGACGCTACCCCTCACTTGCTCAGCAACTTTGCCAGCCCATCCAAGTTCAACTTCACGCTCTCTTCGGCATCCATTTCCGCTCGATGCCCAAGCACGCCGACTGGCCCTTCGTAGCCGCTGGCGATTACGGTTTTAATCATCGCGCCCTCGTGTTCGCCTGATCCAATCGGTTTAATCTTGTTAGTCTGAGGATCGAAATCCTTGATGTCAACCATTCCATTGAGGTTCAGACATACCAAGTACGGCTGAAGCAAAGCGAACGCTTTGTCGAACCCAACAACATCTTCATGAGCATGGTGAAAGTTGTAGACGATACCGACATGATCGGCATCGTGGTTCTTTCTCAAATACTCACAGACGGCGATCATGTTTCTCGGTTTGCCATTCCAACCACCATGGTTGTAAATCCCCAGCGTCAAACCAAGAGCTTTTGTTTTCTCGACAAGTGGAAGTAGCGTCGCTGCCGCGCCTGCGACCTTTTCGTCCTGCGTTCCTTCGCTCGGAGCTTTACACTGAGTCCAGATTTGAGGAGTGATGCTGTACTGCTTGATCAACGACTCCATCGAATCGTGCCAATTCCAAAACGCAAAATACTCGATTTCGTGTTTCTTATATTGCTGGATCTCTTCTTCGAACTCGGCGACATGTTTCTTGCGCCAATCGTAGGCGACTCGATTGAGCCCAAGACGCTTTACCATTTCGGCTCGCTCCGCCGGCTCTCGGTTTTTTGCATCAAACGGAACGATGCACCACGCAACTAGGTTCTCCCGCTTAAAATTTGCTGGAATGACTGGTGAATCTTGCTCGGAACTCGGTTGGGCTTGAGCTGGAGAAATGGAAACAAGCAGGAGCAGAAGAAGTATTGCAGCGGTCAAAGGCGCAGCGATCGAAAGCTTTGGCATTTTCATTTGATCCAATCCAGAATTTTCACGTTAGAAGTATGGATTTCCATTGTAAGCGATTTCATTGAGCGAAGCCTCATTGCAGCTCCGTTGATCACTGTTGTTTTTGAACGGTTTACTCTCGACAGGTTTGATTTTGCCTGTCCGATTCATCAGTCCATTTCTTTCAGTGAATGAAAGCCTTAGTGACAAGACCTTCATTTTTTGAACATTCGATGATATTTGACTGAAAGACTTAACTTACAATCGAGTCGAAAAATAAATCTTAAGATACTGGAGCGACCGTGGAATTCTTGATTGACCTTTGGCTTCCCATTCTCATCAATGGCGTCGTTTTGTTTTTTGCGAGTTTCGCTGCGTGGGTTCTGCTTCCTCACCACCACTCGGACAAAAAGAAATTGCCAAAAGAGCAGGAGCTGATGGACTTTCTGAAGCCCATGGATTTGCCACCTGGCAACTACATGTTTCCTTACGCCGATACGAAAGCCGAGTACGGATCAAAAGAAGTTCAAGATCGCTACGCGGCTGGGCCTCGCGGATGCCTGGACGTTCATCAAATGCCCAACATGGGAATGAACATGGCGAAGACGGTCGTATTTTTCCTAGTGACGTCGGCAGTCATTGGATATATCACCCATTTCACTTGTCCTCCCGGAGGAGAAGGCGTGGACTTTTGGAAAGTTTTTCGAGTCGCTGGCACCATCGGCATTTTGACTCATGCTTCGAGTGGCGTACTTAACAATATTTGGTTTCAACGCCGCTCGATCACTGACATGATTGATGGCGTTGTTTTTGGCTTGATCCTCGGTCTTATATTTGGTTTGCTGTGGCCAACGGGATAGCGGCAAGAGTTAAGGCAGACGTTTCGGCAGACGGTTACGGCAGACCGTTAGCGCAATAGAATTTAATGCCCGCCAAACCCAATCGCTACATTCGCATTGGAAGCATGTTTCTTAAACGCGGACGGCAAATTGTCGATTAGATCGGTGGCAATCAACGACGTTTGGCCAACCGATTGCGCCGCCAAATCTCCAGCCATGCCATGCAGATGGACGCCCAGCACGGCTGCTTCAAACAGGCCGAGTCCCTGTCCGACCAGCGAAGTGATTACACCAGTCAACACATCACCGGAACCTGCCGTGGCCATCCCAGGATTTCCGGTTGTGTTGTGAAACCGCCGGCTGCCATCGGTGACCAAAGTCCGGTTGCCCTTGAGCACGATGATGATGCCCGCCCGTTTCGCCAAATCAATCGCTTGGGACTCCAATTCGCCTCGATCCGTGATTTCTGAACCGATCAGTCGTTGAAATTCACCTGGATGGGGCGTCAAAACTCGTTGTCCCTGATGCTGAGCCAAATCGGCTTCGCTGTCGACAAGCGCATTAAGTCCGTCGGCATCGACCACCATTGGCTGGGCAACCGCCGCATAGATTTTGGCGACAATGCTGCTCTGTCCGTCGCCTCGATTCATGCCTGGCCCCAGCCCAATCACGTCCGCCCATTCTAGCTCGTGAGCCAACGTATCCCACTCGGCACCATGAAATCCTCCGTTCTCAGCGACCCACCCAACGGTCATGTAGCAAGGAGAAAACTGAGCCACCGCCGACTGGATGTCGCTCGGCACCGCGACTTTCACCAAGCCTGAGCCTGACCTCAATGCTGACAATCCGGACAGGCTAATTGCGCCGGCCATTCCAACGGAACCACCAACCATCAACACGCGACCAAAATCGCCTTTGTGAGCCGTCAGAGAGCGGGGCGCGATTTCCGGTAACGCCCGAACCTCCTCCGCCACCTCGCAACTATCGTTACCAGACTTCCCGGTAGCTACACTCGCAGGTTTGACGGCACCTTCGACGGAGTCTGCAGCAGCCGACTTGGAGAAAACGGAATCGGTAAACTGCTTCAGGCTAATTCGCCCTGCGCGAAACCCTTTGGCCAAGACTTGAAACTCGTGTTTATTGATCATTTCGTTCAACTCAAATGTCGGATTTAATTTCCTGGAACAAAACACAAGCCCATCTGCGACTTCGTTCCGCCGGCTTCTTTCGGCATGCTTCTTTCGGCCTTGTTCTTTACGCCGATGTTAACCAGCGCATGTTTGAACTACAATTTTGGCTTATTCCGTTTTCGCAAGTAACCGGACGATCAAAATTTACGACAATATTGGACGACACACGTTCACAGCCAATCGCTGAACCGTTGTGCCCTCAATTCAATCAAACCAATCAACATTTCAGGAAGTTAAAAAGATGGCGAGCTGTGTAGTGGCTTATTCGGGTGGTCTGGACACCTCTGTGATTTTGGGATGGCTCATGGATCAGGGGTATGAATGCCACGCGGTCTACGTCGACCTTGGCCAGCCCTGTGAAGACCGAGCTGAAATTTTGAAAAAAGCAGAAGACGCCGGCGCGAAGACGGCTCGGATCGTCGACGTTCGCGAAGAGCTTTGTCGAGATTTTGCGTTTCCAGTTTTGGCTTGGCAAGCCAAATACGAGGGCCCCTATCTGCTCGGAACTTCGATTGCTCGCCCATTGATTTCCAAAGTCTGCTTGCAAGTCGCCCGCGAAGTCGGCGCGACGGCTTACGCTCACGGAGCGACAGGGAAGGGCAACGACCAATGCCGTTTCCAACTGGCCGCCGAAGCACTTGATGCGAACATCGAAGTCATCGCGCCATGGCGGATGCAAAAGTTTCGCGACCAGTTTCCTGGCCGCACAGAATTGATCGCGTACTGCGAAGAGAAGAATATCCCGGTAAAAGCCTCCGTCGCCAAGCCCTACAGCAGTGACGAAAACTGTTTGCACATCAGCTACGAAGCCGGCAAGCTTGAAGAGCTGGACGTCAATGGAGTCGAGATCGTTGATTTTGGCATGGGCGTTTCGCCGGCCGAAGCACCTGACAAAAAAGAGACCATCTCTATTGACTTCGTCTCTGGTGTGCCGGTCGCCGTCAACGGCAAAGAACTTTCTGCTTTGGAAATTGTTGAAACGCTCAATGACATCGGCGGACGCAATGGAATTGGCCGCATCGATATGGTCGAAAACCGATTCGTAGGCATGAAAAGCCGCGGCGTCTATGAATCTCCGGGCATGACGGTTTTGTATGACGCCCACCGTTACATTGAACAGCTTTCGATGGATCGAGATTTGATGCACCTTCGTGATCGCTTGGCACCGGAAGTCGCCGAAATGGTTTACTACGGGTTTTGGTATTGCCCAAAATTTGATTCGTTGCTGGCTTTCAATAAAGAAGCACAAAAAGACGTGACCGGCAGCGTGACGCTTGATCTTTACAAAGGCAACATTTCTGTTTCCAAACGAAGCAGTCCCAACAGTCTTTACGATGATCAGATCGCAACGATGGAAGGCGGCGGCAGCTACAACCAGGACGACGCCGAAGGCTTCCTGCGAATCCAAGGCTTACCTGGCCGCGTCCAGGCCAAAGTCTTGCCACGGACGTATTGAAAGCGGCGACTGCTCTGGCACTTTGATTCTCACAAAAACAATTGTATTGGGGCGTCAATGCGCTATACGATGGGGCGCGTACTTTGACGTCAGCCCCAGCCGGAATCGAGGTATCCAGTGCTCGAAGCAATCTTGATTTTCGTTTTCTTTGCAGCGCCAATTGCGTCGATCCTTGTTATCTGCAATGGATTGGCCCTTTGGCTCGCATTTGGGAAAACAAACATCTTCTATCGCATGCCGTTATTTTTACTCGGCACGCTCTTTCCCGGCTTCCTTTTCGCGTTAGTCGAATCGAGTCAATCAGGACTTCTGATCCTTTTGTTGGTCTCCGCCGTCTCGATTCTGATTGTGCTCACAAGCCGGCTTTCATTTGTGATGCGTGCCGCAGTCACCATCTTCTTTTCTGGAATACTTACGTTTGTCGTCGCTGGTGAAATTCGCAACTGGAACGAACTCCATTCCGCCTGGATTGTCAAAACCTCGCTTGGGACTGGCTTGGTCGCCGCATTTTTTTCAGCGCTGAGGTTGGCAAAAATAAACGTGATTCAATTAGCCAGCGGAACCAATGACCTAGAGGTAGAATCTCGAACGGGACGGGGCCTCGACGGCTGGATTAAAGCTTTGAATCAATCCGATGCGTATCAATGGAGTTATGCCGAAATCATGGCATTCCTCAGAGGCTACGGGATCGAATTCTCGTGGCAGAAAAAAATCACTCAGGCTTACGAGCGATCGCTAGGACGAAGCCCGGTGTCGATGTCTCCGATCGGTAGCTTGCAAGTCGTGGAGCAGGGGAATCTCGGCACAACTACTGGAGCAATCTCTGGCACAAACCTCAGAGGAAATCAAAGGGTGCCATGGTTACAACGCATCCCGCTCGATCAGATTGGCATTTGGCAATGGATGCTGATCACATTTTGCGTTGCCTGCTTGTTCCGATTTACTTCTGCCTTCTCAAGTCACCTTCCAACCGGGCGCGAATTCGCAATTGGAATTCCGCTTTTCACTGGCTTTGGGTTGCTAACGTTTTCGTTGGTCGCCAGTTGCTTAGCGATTGGTCAGGTCCGACGACGACCGTTGATTTTGACATTCGGCGGACTCGGGTTGTTACTCGGCCTACTATACGGAGCTGAAGAGTGTTTCGGATTTTCGATTTCCACACTTCGTTCCAGATGGAGTCTCGCAAGTATTGCATTCTTGTTTCTATCCACGTTCATTATCATCATGATGGCCGTGTTGACCCTCGCCCGCCACCGTGAGTATCGCGTGGTTAAGGTCAATCGAATCCCAAGACCAGTCGATCCAACAATAGGATCACTTGAGCAATGGGAAACGCTGAGGGATCAAGCAAAAATCAATGAACTCAATTACCAAATTGACTCTTAGCTACTCAAACTGAGCGGCTGTAGGTGAGCGGTTGTAGGCCGCTATCAAGGAGCGTCAGCGACGATGATACGGCAAAACACGAACCTATCGCTCTAACTAACTGAATTTGCCGTAACTGCGCTACGCTTGTTACGGCCTACTCTTACGATCCACCATTTGTCGACTAATAGCGATGCGGATTTTGAAAACGCTCAGCCTGAGTAGGTACCGAAGATGAGATTGAAAAATACAGAGCAGCTGAGATTCATTGCAGAATGAAATCAATTGGCAAAGACGATTCATAAACGTTACATTCGAAGGTAGTAGAAACCCACTTGAGTTTTGAAACACTCCACCTGAATACCGAAATAAATGTATCTTCTTGAAAACCCAGTTCTTCAGCGTGAACTACTTGTCAACTTGCGGATGCATCGGGCGTTCATTTTACTGCTGCTCTACCAAATTCTGTTGGCGGCAGTTGTTTATTTTGCTTGGCCCAAAGACAACGTGCCACTCGATCTCACCGGCGATTCAGGATCGACCAGTACATTGGTCGATCTCTTTTTCCTTGGGCAATACATTCTGGCATCCTTGATGGCACCCAGTTTTGCTGCGGGTGCGATCTCAGGCGAAAAAGAACGCTCGACTTACGAGATGTTACTTGCCAGCCCGATTCGCCCCGAAGCCATCGTGATGGGAAAACTGGTCGCCGCACTGACGCACTTGGCAATTTTGATTTTCGCGTCGCTTCCAATCGTCATGCTTTGTTTGCCACTGGGTGGTGTTTCGATTTATGAAGTGCTGGCCGCTTACCTCGCACTAATCGCCAGCGTGATCACGTTCGGCATGATCAGCGTCGCCTGCGGAAGCTTCTTCCCTCGTACCAGTTCGTCGCTGGTCGTTTCATATTTGACCATTTTGCCGATGGCAATTATCGGCGTGCTGTTTTGGTACTCGCTCAGTGATTATGGCGACACGCGATTCCGGTTCTCGATCGCCGTTATTCCAGGCATTGCTGCGGCCATCACGATTTCGCTGTTTTATATCGTTAGCGCGAGAATGCTGTACCCGCCAGATTTCGGTAGTGAAGGCAAAGAGGTTGTTGACCTCGAACAGGAATCCGCTCAAGCCGTCGGCCTGGTCATTCAGCGAGATCAATTTCCGGATCGGCTGTTCGCGCCGCCCAAGCGTGAGACGCTGATGAACGACGGAACGAACCCCGTCTACGACAAGGAAATGCGGAGCGAGATTTTCGGCCAAGGCACATTGATGCTGCGACTGGCAATTCAAATCAGCATGGTCGTCGCGATTCCCGTGATGGCGTGGTGTCTTTATATTCAGCGACATCAGGCACCTTGGTACATTTCGTATGTCGTTCTATTCAACATTTTGATCGGCCCCGTTTTCTCAGCCGGAAGCGTGACGAGTGAGCGTGAACGTCAAACACTCGACTTGCTTTTGACCACCGTCATCACGCCATGGCAATTGCTGTGGGGCAAGCTGTTGTCTGGCTTGCGCGTTTCCAGCGTACTCAGCTCGTTTCTACTGTGGCCGGTTTTCCTTGCTTTAATCATGGTGTCCGATTACTGGTACAACTTGCCGACCGTCGTGGCATTCGTGATCATCTTTTGCTTGACGACAGCCAACCTAGCTCTTTTTTGCTCGACGGTTTTTCGAAAGTCCAGTTCCAGCTTGATGGCAACTTACGTTGTCATTCTCGCGTTGTATCTGGGGCCGTTGGCGGCAAGCTTTTTTGGCAACACCTACTTTCCGAAAACGCGCGGAACACAAATCGTTAACGTGATGACCGTGACCAGTCCCTTCATGGCTGCGTTCCAGGTTCCCATCTACATGGACGATTTGGACACTTCACGTATCAAATGGAAACGAGCCACTCAGGGCCAGCCAAGTTTCTTGACTTACCCGCTGAAAGACCTGCGTCATTTTGCCGGTTATGTGACTTTCACATTGCTGCTCAACGGATTTCTGTTTGGTATGATGGTCTGGATGTTCAATTCCAGATGGCGCGTTTCCGCGTCGAGTGGTTGATCGCCAAGTCTTCTTCGCATGCAGGACTGCTGATGTCTGTTAGCCCAATTCATTCTCGAAACTTGTGGACGGCGTTGTTGTTGATCGTTCTATGTAATTTCTATTGCACGAACGCCACTGGCCAAGACGCCAAGCCCTCCAAGGAGCCGGTTGAATCGGCATTCGACGCGCTTTTAGCAGACGAGGCGAAGAAGAAACAAGAAAGGGAGAAACAGGAAAGGGCGGACTCCCAAAAAGCACGAACTGCTGTCGACGCCAAGCCACCCTCAAGAATTCCGGCTTCGCTTGACGTCTACATGGGGCGACGAATCGCGCAGACGATGCACTACACGGGCGCTGAATGGCTGATTCGAGATGAGCGCGAACGTGAAGAACGCTGTTCGTTAATGCTTGCCAACCTTGGCGTTAAACCCGGGATGACGATTTGCGACATGGGCTGCGGAAACGGATATCACACTTTGCAAATGGCGAAGATGACGGGGGAGCAGGGCATGGTCGTCGGAGTCGATGTGCAGCCGGAAATGCTCGGCTTCCTGCGAGATCGAATGGAAAAACAGGGCATCGAGAACATCATTCCGATCCTCGGTGGCTATCACAATCCACACTTGCCACCGGCAACGATCGACATGGTCTTGCTGGTCGACGTCTACCATGAATTTTCTTATCCGGAACAGATGTTGGCGTCGATGCGGGCCAGCCTGAAGCCAAACGGAGTTATCGTGTTGGTTGAGTATCGGGAAGAAGATCCCAAGGTTCCCATCAAACCACTTCACAAAATGAGCAAAGCTCAAGTCAACAAGGAATTGCTGGCCAACGGATTCAAGCTAGTTTCTGAATTCGATAAACTGCCATGGCAGCACATGATGTTTTTCGGCAAAGACGAATCGTGGACCCCGAAGAACGCTCAAGAGGCTCAGTCAAAAAACGACTAGCATTTTGAAAGCCCCACCCTCTCGATGGGGAAGCCAATTGGCCGAGATTTTGCCGTATAGAAATTTAGGAAATGCTACAATCAAGGCATCTCTTTTTTCTGTGAACACATAGTTGTGATTCAATGGCGACGCTTCAATTCGAATGTCCAAGCTGCGGGAAAAACCACCAAGGCATCAAGTCTTCGATGGCGGGTAAGAAAGTTCGCTGCCAGTGTGGACTTGTGATTCGGCTAGGGCCGAAGAACACGAAAGAGAGAGCCCCCAAGCCGTCCGGCGATCCAAGTTCCTCGAGCGCTCTCGCGAAACCGAAGCAACAAGCTTCCACTTCGAGTCCAAATCGGAATTCGATTCAAGAAACGCCCTCGGCGCGGCTTGATACCCCATCGCAAGAACTGGTTGCCAAAAAACAGGACTCAAGCAATTCGGCAACGCCCAAAGCTGTTCCAGCCAAAAAGCCTTCGATAGCGAAGCCCGCTCAAGAATCCAAATCGGGTCAGCCCAAAACTGCCCGGACCCAACCAGCCCAATCAAAGAGTTCGACTCCAAAACAACGTGCACCAGTCGGCCCGCCAGGAAACACGAACCCCAAGCCGGCTGCCGAGCGCAACTCTAACCTCGCTGCGAGCAAACCCCAATCGCCCATTGAAGCGAAAGCCAACGAAGCGAAAGCCAA
>CAZPTT010000160.1:3325-4557 GCA_964589435.1 uncultured Pirellulaceae bacterium | reverse complement strand
CAAGCGAATTCAAATCAAGCGGCTGCCAACTTAGCTGATTCAAAAAGCTCGAACTCGGATCTCGCACGCCGAAACGATGATGAGGCTGACCAACTACTTTCCAGCCACACGGCGTTACACATCAATTCAAAATCAGATTTTGACGCTCCGACTCCTGACCAAACAAGAATGGAGACAAAGACTCAAAAGGGTGATCTTTCGCGGACGCGGGCCGACCTGTCTTCACCAACACTGGAAAATTTCCCGCGGGCGTTTTCGCCGTTGGAATGCAAAGACCAATTTGGAAAATTCCAAATCCTGAGCCAATTGGGCGAAGGAGGTATGGGGCTAGTTTTTCTAGCGAAAGACACTGAACTGGATCGGTTAGTTGCTTTGAAAATCCCGAAGTCTTCTAACGACAGCGGCACGATCGACCGATTTTTCCGCGAAGCGCGTTCAGCCGCGAACATCCATCACCCAAATGTTTGTACTCTGTTCGAATTTGGAGAAATCGATGGTCAACGCTTTTTGACAATGGAACATATTGATGGCAAAACCATTTCCCAGATCATTCGGGATGGCGAGTCACCAAAATTCCTCGATGCCGCGAAATTGATTCTGCAATTGGCCGAAGCCCTCGCCGAGGCGCACGCCAAAGGAGTCATTCATCGTGACATCAAACCGTCCAACATCATGATTGACCATCGCGGGCGACCGGTCGTGATGGATTTCGGCTTGGCGCGCCGCGAGTCCAAACAAGAAACTCAGTTGACTCAACACGGATTGCTGGTCGGAACGCCAGCTTATGCCAGCCCAGAACAAATAAGGAACGAAGAGGGAATCCTGGACGGTCGCAGCGATGTTTATTCTCTGGGCGTTGTTTTTTACGTGATGCTAACTGGACGACTGCCGTTTGAAGGCACAAGTTTCACATCCATTCTTGCCAAGGTTTTAACCGAGCAACCTAAATCACCGTCAAGCCTCTGTGATGATTTGCCGTTTGAACTCAACCGTATTTGCCTGCTGGCAATGACCAAGGCGGTCGAGGATCGCTATCAATCAATGCTCGAATTGGCGAGCGACCTGAGAGACTTTTGCGAAGCCCCCGATTCTTCAACCGCTTCACCCAGCAACAAGCCCCCAACGAAATCCGAAACAAATCGGCCCTACGAGGCCTCGTCAAACAATAGTGATTTCGCACTCCCCGACGTCTCCGAAGAAGACTTCGATTCGCTTTGAGATTGGGCCAAGGT
>CAZPTT010000160.1:0-3225 GCA_964589435.1 uncultured Pirellulaceae bacterium | reverse complement strand
GCCAAGGTTTTGAGATTGGGCCAAGGCAATAAAAAAAGCGGCGGTGTTTCGACCGAAACACCAACCGCTTGCGGATTAAGTTTACTTTCCTCAGCCTTTCGCTTCGTCGGCACTTCCGATCAAAGGATAAACAATTCCTGCGATCGCCGCACCAATCAGTGGTGCAGCCCAGAAGAGCCAAAGCTGTGCGATGGCGGCTTGTCCGGCGAACACGCCAACGCCGGTACTACGAGCAGGATTGACGCTAAGGTTGGTAATTGGAATTCCAATCAAGTGAATCAACGTCAGCCCCAACCCAATCGCGATTGGAGCAAAACCGGCTGGTGCCTTTTTATCAGTGGCACCAAGAATGATCATCAAAAAGAAAAACGTAAGGACGACTTCGGCTACGAAGCCAGCGACCATTGAATAGCCTTGAGGAGATCGTTCGGCAAATCCATTGGATGCAAATCCACTCGCCACCGGATCGAAACCTTCTACACCATTGGCGATAACCAACAGCACGGCACCTGCGGCCACACCACCAAGAACTTGCACAATCCAATACGGAATAAGATCTTTAAATTCGAAACGTCGGCCAATGAACAGGCCCAACGATACTGCGGGGTTCAAGTGGCAACCGGAGATGTGACCGATTGCAAAAGCCATCGTCAATACGGTCAGCCCGAATGCGAATGCAACACCCAAGTAGCCGATCCCAACGTCTTCGACACCGGCGGCGTAAATCGCGGCTCCACAGCCGCCAAACACCAGCCAGAATGTACCGAGAAATTCGGCGATCAGTTTTTTCGTCAGAGAGTTCATGAATGATCCTAAAAAATAAAATGGAAGAATTCGAGATTGCAGTCTGTGTAATGTCACGTCCGAAAAAAGTGACGGAACGAAAGATTCGCACAGCTAAAATCGTAGGTGTCGCAACGATTTGTGAAAAGTCCGAAGTTTGCTCATCGTTGGAGAACGGTATCAGATTAGTCTCAAATTGCCTTGAATCAATTGAACCTGAGAGGTAAACCTATTCGGCTATCCGAAGAAACTAATCAATGACTTTCTAGGTCGCTCAAGCCAAGACTCTTGATTCGAGCGCGGCGATCGGGAAAGCCGACGATGGGAAGAGCTTGCTCGCCGGCAGAGTTTCGTTCGGCAGAGTTTCGTTCGCTCGCTGTTCAAACCACTTGCAAGGCCAATCAATCGAGGTTCGCGACCAATGGAAATCGTGGGTGTGGTGTTGCTTTTCTTGTTCTCATATTGCTTTCCTTCCTTGCCCTGCAATAGCCAATCTGGGATTCGAGGCATTCGTCATAGCGTATGCATCAACAAGGTGCAGCCTTCCTACCCTAAGAGAATTGGCTCCGGCAAATACCATTTCGTCGCCCCCACTAAACGGCAAGCTGTTCATAGAGAAACTTTTGGAATTCGACAAACAGACTTCTAATTCTGTCGATGCCGCCAAGCACGTTGGCTTTTCATTGCTCTTGGCTTTTCATCGCTCTTGGCTTCGATCGTCGCCAGTTTCTTCCCACGGCAAATCAAAACATAGTCAGCAATCAGCGGTCGAGCCCGCTGTCCGCCTGGTTGAATTCGTCCTGCGGTGATTGGGAACTCGCGACGAATGCGAGAATCTTCAACCACAGCCCAACCGGCGGCGGCAAGTGCAGGATCAATTAGCTCGGCTCGTGTTTCGGCTTCATTCATTTTCATCTCCTTCGTTGTCGTTGAAGATTTGAATGAATTCTCGATAGTTGAATTTTCGGTTCCTTGATTGGCCTGTAAATTCGTGAAGGATTTCCAGTTCATTGAACCGGGTAACTAAATCGTTCGCTGCGGGATATGCTGTGCCGATGAGTTCTTGGACATCCGCGACGGAAACGATCGGCCTTTTAAAAAGGTACTCCAATAGCTTGTGTCCATTTGCAGCCGTCCGAGGCAGTGCGTTGGTAATGGCGTCCCGATGATTCTCGCGAAGAGCCAAGATTTTTCTGGCAGTTTCTGTCGCTTGCTTACTGACCTCAATCACTCCTTGGAGGAAAAAGGTGAGCCACTCTTCCCAAGCTCCATTGTCTCGGATTGCTTGCAGGCGTTCATAGTATTCGCTCCGATGCCGTTTGAAGTAGTACGAGAGGTAAAGCACTGGTTTGAGCAGAACCTCTCGCTCGCATAGCAGAAAAGTAATGAGCAGTCGCCCGATTCTGCCATTGCCGTCAAGGAATGGGTGAATAGTTTCGAATTGGGCATGGGCAAGTCCGATTTTGACCAGCAAAGGCAAGTCACTGTCGGCGTGAATGAAGTGCTCAAGTTCCGAAAGACAGCGAGCAACTTCTAGCGGTGGAGGCGGCACAAAAGTCGCTTCGTTCAAAGTACATCCGCTCGAGCCAATCCAGTTTTGACTGGTACGGATTTCGCCGGGAGTAAGGTGTGAGCCACGTGCGTCAGCAAGTAACTTTTCATGAATCTCTTTGAACAATCGAACACTGATTGGAAGTCGTTCTAAACTTTCTAATCCGTGATTCATTGCGTTGACATAGTTCACAACTTCGCCAGCGTCTTGTGGTCGATCTGGCGACAATACTTTCGCTTCGGTGGCGAGGACATCTTGAAGCGAGCTCTGCGTTCCTTCAATTTGACTGGAAAGAACCGCTTCCTTGCGCACGTACATGAAAACGAATAGGTCAGGATTGGGAAGCGTTTGAATAGAACCATCCAGTCGGCCCAAAGCTCGATCAGCCTGTGAGAGTTATACCTGGAGTTCGTTGGATACCTCAACCGGCGGGTTGGGCGGTAGTGGCTCAGGAATGAAAGCGCTGTAGCCGGTTGGTTGGCGAAGATACCGACCGGCGCGTGGTGATCTCTTCGTTTTTTTGTCTGAATCCACTATGTCTCGCAGGCATTAATTTGATTTAGGATGCCCGTTTATATTAACGGCTGCCGTTAATAAGAGTCAAGTTTCGGCACATAGATTGAGTAGCCATTAATAACAGTTTGCACCTGTTCAAATGAGGCAACACATCCCAAACCACCTAAACCGGAATGTCTTGCGCGGTAATGTCACCGTTGTTGACTGCCGGATAGCTTGCTCCCTTCTGTCGCCTCTCCATTTCGTCTTGAAACGACTCCGTGAACAGGACTTTTGCGGGAGCTTGCGACGATCGGCGACGGAGAGGCTCTTTTTCGCTTTGCCGTCTTTGCCTTTGCTGTTGGCCGGGTCGCTGAGGTAGTCGAAGGCTTCGA
>CAZPTT010000159.1:10732-14259 GCA_964589435.1 uncultured Pirellulaceae bacterium | reverse complement strand
AGCGATGAACCTGAACATGGTGAGGTTTCCTGCGTTCAAAAAAGCTGCCAACTAGGTTCATCTGGGGCTGATCTAAGGCTCATCTGGGCACTTTCGACGCGAGACAGGATCACTTCAAACGGTCACTTGGAAAAGATTCAAAAACGCTGAGGAATCATTAGAATTGGGCCTTGTTAAATCCAGCCAAAAATCCGTATACTGGTGGGCTTTAACCAAGATAGATTCAAAGTGAGCAGACTGCGATGAAAGTCCGCGCTAGCGTGAAGCGTATTTGTGAAAATTGTAAGGTTGTCCGACGAAAAGGCCGAGTGTATGTGATTTGCACTAATCCTCGCCACAAGCAACGCCAGGGTTAATTCCCGGTTCGTAGCTTCTTAATTCGTAGCCACCGTTTTTCGAAACCGTCGTTTTTGATTCCTTCGAAAATTGCGGTTCGATCACCGACCAAGAAATTTTGACGCATCTTAACCTGGATTCTGGATGAATCAGGTTTGTTTTCGAATGGATGCAAAGGCCGCATTGCTTGTGGCTTCCCTATTGATAACGAAACATTGGATTAACGAAACATTGCTCCGCCAGGAGCCGTTGGAGAAAAACTGTATGCCACGTTTATTGGGTATTGATATTCCGAATGATCGGAAAACGGTTATCTCGCTGACCTATTTGTTCGGCGTTGGTAATCAGACTGCACGAGAATTGTGCCATAAAGCGGATGTCAATCCCGACGCTCGGGCACGTGATTTGACCGATCAAGAGATCAGCCGCATCACGGCGATTCTTGAACGCGATTACATTGTCGAAGGTCCTCTTCGACGCCAAGTTCAACAGAACATCAACCGGCTTCGCGACATCCGTTGCTACCGAGGCATTCGCCATCGCGTCGGGCTTCCGGTACGTGGACAGCGGACCAAAACGAACGCGCGAACACGAAAAGGACCGAAGAAAACTGTAGCAGGCAAGAAGGGCGTCAAGGATCTCAAGTAGATCTCACGACAGCGAGCTTCTTCCTCAGTCAGCTTTCGATTTTCAGTCAGCTTTCGATTCAGTCAACCCAAACAAACAAACATACAGACAGTCATGTTGATTTGTGTCCGATGCGGTTCAAACTGCTGATGACCATCAACCAGGAGAAACAGAAACAGTGGCAAAAACAAAAAAGAGAAGAGTCCGGCGTAACGTGACTTACGGAATCGCGCACATTCACGCGACCTTTAACAATACGACCGTCACGATCACCGACACCAAGGGCGAAACCCTTTGCTGGGCCAGTGCGGGAACTTGCGGTTTCAAAGGAAGCCGAAAGAGTACTCCGTTTGCCGGCCAAAGTGCCGCCCAACAGGCTGCTGACAAGGCTTCGAAATTCGGCGTCAAAGAAGTCGACGTTCGTGTCAAAGGGCCAGGCAGCGGGCGTGAAAGTGCGATCACTGCTCTTCAAGCGGCTGGCTTGAATGTCAAGTCGATCGAAGATTGCACGCCTATTCCTCACAACGGCTGTCGTCCTCGTAAAAAGCGTCGCGTTTAAGCGAATCGAATTTTTCAGCAGCATTTCGAAACCAAAACTGCTTGGTTGGCCGTTTGATTCGTGGACTTGATTGGCTCAATTTCACTCAACCAAACTCGCCAGCCGTTTGTTTAGCAATTTTTACAAGTGACGATTGATTGCTAACCCGATTCGAAACTTTTGACACCCTCACAAAACACTCACAGTCTATCTAGATTGAATTCATTTAACGGAGATTCTCCATGCACGTTCGTTGGCGCGGATTGGAACTACCAAGCGTTGTTGATTGCGATCGTCAAACGCTGACCAGCACTTACGGCAAGTTCACCGCTGAGCCGTTCGAAAGAGGCTTTGGCACGACAGTTGGAAACAGCTTGCGCCGAATCCTGCTTTCCAGCCTCGAAGGCAGCGCGATTACCCAACTGAAAATCCGTGGTGCCAATCACGAATTCTCATCCATTCCGGGCGTGCTTCAAGACGTCACCGATATCGTTCTTAACGTGAAATCGTTGGTCGTAAAGAACAATACTGACCAGATGAAAGTCATTACGATCGAAAAGGACACTGAGGGTCCAGTCACCGGTCACGACATTCAAACCGGTGGTGAAGTCGACATCATCAATGCGGATCACACGCTCGTAACGCTGACCGACAATGTTCCCTTCATGATGGAAATGGTTGTCGAAAACGGTCGCGGCTACGTCCCAGCAACTGAGCACAGTGGCCGAGATCACGAAGTCGGAATCATTCCGATCGACGCCGTCTACAGTCCTGTCACTCGAGTTCGTTACGACGTTGAGGAAACACGTGTTGGCCAAAAGACGAACTACGATCGCTTGACCATGGAAATTTGGACCAACGGTTCGATCAACCCAGAAATGGCTTTGGTTGAGTCAGCCAAGATCCAACGAAAGCACCTGAATCCGTTCGTTCAGTATTCAGAACTCGGAGCCCAAGTTCACTCGCAGCCTCGCAGCAAGGGTGGCATCGATGCGGCTCTCGAAGCCAAATTGAACATGCCAATCGCCGAGCTTCGCTTTTCAGTTCGAGCCAGCAATTGCCTCGAGTTTGATGACATCCGAACCGTTCGCGATTTGGTTCAGAAAAACGAAGATCAACTAATGGAAATTCGCAATTTCGGCGAAACAACATTGGTTGAAATTCGCCAAATTCTCAGCGAATTGGGAATGCACCTGGGAATGAAAGTTCCCCAGGCTCCGGTCATTAACTAACAAACAAAAAACCACTTGATTACCTTGGTGTAACGATGAGACATAAAAGAAAAGGCCGACAGCTTGGACGTTCGTCCAGCCACCGAAAAGCCATGTTGCGAAACCTTGCGACAGCGCTTTTCTTGACCGAGCGTGACGAATCCTACTACGAGGGTTTGTCGGGCGCCGACGGCTCAAAAGTGAATCCACCAGCCTACAAAGGTCGCGTGGTGACGACGATCCACAAAGCCAAAGAAGTGAAGCCGCTTGTTGAAAAGTGCATCACGATCGCCAAGAAAGCCTTGCCGGCAATCGAAGCGGCCGAAGCACTCAACACCAGTGAAGATCGCAACTCGGCTGCCTGGAAGCAGTGGCGTGAAGGTGAAGGCTGGCAAAAGTGGAATGCGGCCATCGCGCCAGCCACCACAGCTCGCCGTCGTGCATTCGCTCTCCTACGGGACAAAGAAGCCGTCGAGATCTTGTTCGAAGATGTGGCACCTCGCTTCGTCGATCGAACCGGTGGTTACACTCGCGTCATGCGTTTAGCCAAACCTCGTTTGGGCGACGCTGGAGTTCGTGCGATTCTTGAATTCGTTGGAGTTCACGACCGCGTCAATCAAGTCAGCGAGAAGCCATCGTTCTCAAACGATGACACTCCCGAGACTTCACAAGAAACAGTTCCAGCAGCCGCTCCAGAAGAAGCCGCTGAGCCAGCTGCAGAAGCTGCCTCTGACGAGTAATCCCACTCGCGGTCGAACCAAAATCAAAAAAGGCGACTCATTGAGTCGCCTTTTTTTATGCGCGTCTTGTTTATG
>CAZPTT010000159.1:0-10722 GCA_964589435.1 uncultured Pirellulaceae bacterium | reverse complement strand
CTCGTGTTTTGCCGTATCATCGTCGCTGGCGCTTCTTGATAACGGCCTACAACCGCTCAGTTTGAGTAGCTCATTTTGGCTGAATTCGCGTTGGTGGAGGTTTTGTATTGGCCAGCCTGAACAAACATTTAGCATCTCTGCGCGAGATCGGCATCAGGCAATTGCTGACGTACATAGTAGCCCAGCGGTCAGCGGTCGATACAACCAAATACTCAGGCTAAAACCTGTTCCTTCTCGGGTTCGATTACTGTTTGGCAGCAGCTTGACTGGCGGCATCAAGCCTTGAGTAAGGTACTTCGATTTCTGTGCCGTCGCGTTTCTCCAAGAAAACGGTCTTGCCATCGAAGCTAAGTAACCGGGCTTCAATTGAGTGCTTTCCTGCGACCCACGTCGCAAACTCGCCTGGAGAATCAACTTCTCCGAACGCTTGCTCTAACTCGCCCTCCGATACAGCCTGAAGAACCGTCAGCGACCTCGACTGTCCGCCGGGCAATTTCATCGTTTCTGTCCCGGCAACAAAGACAGGAGACGCCGAAAGCTCCTGCCCGAGCGATAAACCGCTCGAAGACTCGACCCACATCAAAAAGGGGACTTCATCGAATACAACCAAAACATCGTGATCGTTGTACGCATGAATGACGATCGCTCCGTCCATAAATCCAACCGAATGAACTGCTTGTGGATCCAATCGCGGGCCGGCCTGCTTGAGTATCGGCAACAACGAATCCTCCGGCGTTGAATCAGCCAATAGCTCTTTCAAATCCTTAAGGTCTCGCATGCGGTCTTCTTTTTTGGCAAGCACGCGACGCTTAACCGCTGCACTTCGAAAATAGTACTTTGCAGAAGTTCGGCCGCTCACACGAACCACTTCAGCACCTTCGGCTCGGTACTGAGGGGGAATAAATTCGCTCCCTTTCTTCATTGTTCGATAGAGTTTTTCGGCAGCCGTCGTATCACGCCGAACGTCGCGGGCGAGATCGCGAAACGAGTCTCGGCCTTCATCAATATAATTCTGAAGCGATCTCTCGGGGACGTTGCGACGTTTTAACATCGAACCATCCGACGAACTATTTGCGACCTCATGATCTTTGACTTGGCCAACACCATCGGTCAGCGTTTTTAACGATGCACTTTTAGCAAGAGACACGGCAGCTTTGATATCGGTAATCGAAATACCAAAATTCAAATTATGAGCTTCCCCTTGCGACGCCAACGTGCTCATCGCGACGACTTCGCCTTTTGAATTGATCAGTGGGCCGCCACTATTTCCTCCTGACAAAGCCGCATCGACTTGAACCCACGTTCCTTCCATGTTTGCCTGACCAACATCCCTGCCAAGTTCTATACCGGGACGAATCGCACTGACGATGCCCCGCGTCGCAGTAAAAGAAAGCCCCATCGGAGAACCGAGCGCAGTTACTGGTTCGCCTTTCCGGGGCAGACCATTGGCAAGCAAAATCGGTGTCATGTTCCTGACACTCATTTTCGCAATACAGATGTCCCGATTGGCATCAATGTGAAGCGTACCCACAATCTCATAGGCTTTACCGTTGGGAAAAATGGCTCGCGCTTTTTGAGCGCCAGCAAGCACATGCACGTTGGTCACCAGCATTCCGTCTTCGGTCACGACAAATCCGCTGCCGAGACTATCACCTTCGATTCCTTTGACTTCAATTCGGACAACGCTTTTCTCGCTCTGTTCGATAATGTTGGCCAAATTCTCCTGAGCAATGGCTGTCGGGCAGTTCGAGAACATCGCCAAGAACACCACACAAACTAAGCCGATTGGCAGCATCGTGACGCCAACACGAGTAGGATAAAACGACATCTGATTCTCACAAAAGAGGCTGGAAGAGGCACTCTTCGAAGGTATCACCAAATAGTTGAATTGTCAAAAATTGAGTCCAGAACATCTGCCAAAGAATAGGCGAAATCCAATTTCCGAACATTCCTCAGGATTAGGCAATTTCTAACGAGGAAAAGCGAACCAATGCGAATCCTCGTTTCGACCTAACAATAGACGCATCCAAACATATCAATACTCGCAACCTAGACCTTACGAGCATTTTTTGGGCTCGGCCAATTTGTTCTACTGGACGACGCGTAAAAGACTTGCAAAACGTCAGGGCCTGATCCATTCGCCATTTCGAAACAGCGATTTGGCCGGATCAAACTTGGTCGCATTTCGAAACGTTGGAATAGTGCCGTTCACATCTGCACCGGCGAACGCATACTCACCCCAATCTGCGCCTTGGGTAGTCCTCTCGATCTGTGCTGGCGATTGATCTTTGACAATCGACAACTCTACTTGAAGAAGCTTATGTAACTGCTCCAACGTCGGCCGGTTGAGTTGTGCGATTCGTTTGAGCTCTTCGATTGAGCAAACTTGCTTCCAATGCCGCAGCGCTTCGGCGGCACCATCCGCATTGAGTCGTTGAAATGCTTCAAGCCCATTGCCTTGCCGGATTAGCCTCACGACTCGCAATGCCATCTGCTTCGCCGCATCTGGAATCGTCGTGTCCGTAGCCTCTGAATCCTGAACCGACGCCGCCACTCTTGATTGATCGGCAAGCTTCAAGAGCGTCATCCACCTGGCTCGTTCCTGATCGTTCTTGGCCAACGAAATCAAACCCCTCAACGAACTGAGACGCAACTCGCCCGACGAGTTGGCAGACGCGATGACGTACAATCGCATCGCGAGATTTCGCGCCACGGGATCAGCCTTTTGAACGGCTAACTCCTCCGCGTAATCTCGGTACTCTGCAAGTTCCGTCGGCTTCAATCGTTCCAGCCGAGCAACGTCAACATTGACTACCATCCCGACGATCTCGCCACGCGGAAATTCTGCGATGCGGCCGCGCCCCAATTCTGACATTTGATCAAACATTTGAAACCTGACTTGGCTTTCGTTCTGCTCAAGCCGCCAACCATACGCCGGCTCCGTCTTTCCGTTGAGCCAAACTAAGTCGGCTGATCCTTGACTCGCGATTAGTACCACCACCGCGAAGACGGCCACGATCAATACTAAAAAACCAAGTCTCAAGTTGCCAACTGCACGCCTCATCGATCGGTCTCCCTATCGTTGTTGAGTAATATTTCGAATCATCGCCCGACGTTTAAGTTGCGAAAGCCGCAGTAAACCCAAATTAATTTCCAACAATTGATCTGCCAGTATTCCACGTCGATTGAGTTTCGCTTCCGTTTCTTCCAGCAAGTCTTGAAAATCGGCACTCTCTTGCATCGGTGCCTGCCTTTCAACCAGAGCCAACAATTCCAACACCAACTGCCCCGCCATAATTGTCTTTACCAGCTCATTAAATCGTCCACGCTTGATGAGGTTCTTTCCACGTATCATTCGATTCTCTACTGCCAGGGAAAATCGATTCTGGCTTACGCAAAAATCCAGCATCGCGATCAGTATCATCGATGGTTTTCCTCCCGCTTCAATCGCATCGCTCAGCTCAGAGGAATTCGCATTCTCGAACTGAAGCTCAAATCGGTTCCGATAGATTTCTGACAAATACAATTCCAAGCGAACCCAATCACTCTTGAGGTTATTGGGGTCACGATCCATCTGGACTTCAATCTGCTCGCTGATGCCTTCGAGCATCTGAAGTTGTAGCGCTGCCCGCCAGTCCGTCTCCCCGACTTCAATTTCGAATTCACGTCCAAAATACAATCTGGCGATCGTTAGTGATTTATCGATCCCAATTCTGCTAAACGAAATCCGATCAGCAATGGCCAGCCCAAGCGTCGGCCATTCGGAGAACGAAGAAATCACTCGTTGAATATTTAGCACTTCGGCATCATCAAGCTCTGCCAAAAAGTAGCCTGCCAAAATCTCGCATTCTTGATAAGCCAAGTCATCGAATCGACCGGCAATTTTTTCCAATTGCCCAAGAGCCAGCACACGTTTGGACAAACTTCCTGACTCCAACTGCTGGAGCGTGTCCAATGCGGAATTCTTACGATTCGTATCCGAGGCCGTCGGGGATGCTTTCGCAACTCGAGCACCATTGGATCCTGGGAGCGAAACAATCTCGCGCAAGCGAGGCTGACCGATCGCCAATAATTGATCAAGCTCCAGAAAATCAGTATCGTGTCGAACCTCGCCCGCTCGAACCTGTTTCGCCACGGCCAAATTAACGTTGGTTTGGAATGCGATTTGGGCGATCAAATCCGGCGACACCGAAGGACTGTTGATTCGAATCCGCTCCAACAAATCATTGGTTGCCGACTCAACCTGTTCATCGCGAGTCAGCAGCGGCTTTAGGGTTCGCGTCCGGTAATCGCTTGAGAACGCTTCGATTGCCAGCGCAACTTCGGCACTGCGTTTCGAAGTCAATTGAATATTGGCTTTTTCTAACAGTAGTGGCCCAACGTAATCTCGAAAACCGGCTTGCTTCGTCTCGATAAACAAGTCAGCCCAGTCAACCAATCCAAACTCATCACAATTGGAGATTGACTCACGAATTGGCTGTTTGAGCTGAGCCCATTGCGTTGGGTCAATTTCAAGAATCGACTGCAGCAATCGTTTTCGAAACGTCTTCAACGAGTCACTTGGGAGGCTGGATCTTGTCATGTCATAAGTCGGCTGCAACAAAATTGCTGCGCGACCGGGCGATGCCCAAGTGTTTTGGATTAGGTAACTCCATTGATCCACAGAAAAACCGATTTCAGATTGCTGAATGAACTCTGCAAAACCAACCTGCCCAGGATCAACACCCGATCTTTCGCTAACAACTGTCGCCAGTTGCCGCTTGCGTGAAACCCGACCATCATTGGAATTCGAGTTTGGCTTATCACTGGAGTAGTAGTAAATCAAAGCGAGAAGCTGACTTGCATATCGTTGCGATTGAAAGGTCTCAGCCGAAACACCTAGCCCTTCCTCTGGCAACTCGATGAACACAGAAATTGCCTCGACGAACCTGAAAGCCGTCTCCTCATCTGGTTCTTCATAAAACAACCGGCACAATCCGTCTTCCAATTGTTTTTTCCGATCGCCAGAACCCTGCCTAGCCATTGCGAACAAACGCTGAAAGGCCAGTCGTCGTTGCCCCGTATCTTCACTCAAGACCATTGCCTGCAGCCGGGTATCAACGTCAAGCTCAATGATCATTTGATACGTCGACTCACTAAGCCAATCTGGCCGCGGCATTGAATCCAGCGACCCTGGCGGATCCGTTTTCATCACGTCTTCCGGCTTCGGAACAGCTTTCCCAAATTGGATCCAACCGACAGAGATTCCAACGACGACCGCTACTCCAACGATCATTATCAGCATCATCGTTGCCAAAATCCAATTCAATCCAACCGATTGCTTGACGACCTCAAACCGGTTCGCCTTGAGCAGTCGCAATATTTCTCGATCGATTCGCTCTTTGGACAACCCAAGTTTTTCCCCGCTTCGATGAAGTTCTTCATGAAGTTCTTCATCGATCTCACGCCGGTTTCCGATTCTTTCAACAATCAATTGTATTGCGTAGTCTTCCGAATCCGTGCGAGAAACACGAGCAATCGACGCGGCCCCAGCCTGCTGCTGAATCAAAAACTCGGCGCGTGTCGAATTGATCTGGTACTTGGATTCCGCAAGTTCAATCGCGTTCTGTTCCATTCGGATGGACAAAACGCCTCCCTGAATCTTTTCCAGTTCCCTCGATAGATAGCGAACGAACTCCTTCTCGTATCGAGTTACTTTCGTAGCTTGGCCGTCCTGTTCCTGTAGCTGGCGGACGGCTTCGTTGAACAGCTTGTCAGGAAGTTTTTGATGCTGAGCAAGTGACTCCAGCTTCAGACGGCTGGCAACATTAAATCCGCGCTCTGCAGCAATGATCGCGACCGCTTTGCGCATGAACAATTTCAGCCGCACGTCCTCTTCGTAAGTTGGCTTGTTCGTGTCAGCCGGGCCAGCGTCTGATCGTTTTTTTGAAGAGTCTTCGTTTGTCACAATTGAACCGTGAGAGCCGCCTCGAATGAAATACTGCTTGTTCTCGAAAAAGTCGCCACTGCAATCACTGTTTTGTTTAGCCCCAAAGCCTTTGATCAAAAGCCTGTGCGGTATCCGGGGATCACTTACAACGCACACTCAATCAATACGTCCGGCTGTTGATTTACCAAGTTTCTCCTCTAACTGCTCAAAAGGCAAACGCCACTTTTGCGGTAGCTCCGGACTCAAACGGCGTGTTTGACGATAGATCTTGCCGGCTGCATCAGGATCTGAAGACGCTAGTCCAACGATCAATTGATACTTCGACTCGTACCATAAATCGGATCCCGCTTGGACGCCCGAATTGAGTTTCCGCCAAAATGGAAGAGCCGCTTCAACGTCTCCAGCCGCCATGGTGGATCGGGCAAGCCCATGAATGTATTTTTGCTGACTGGGAAATTCACCAACAAGCACTTGATATAGGCGGCGAGCTTCAACTGAATCGCCAATTGCCAATTCCAGCTCTGCCAACTTTGCTACGGCCACCTGGGCATTACTTGATCGTTTTAGTTCGGAACTACTTGAACCGAGAACTTTAACAATCCTCCGAAACGTTAAAAGAACCTGTGTAGCAAGTTCCTCGCTGGGCGATTCGGCACGAGAGTATTCTGCCTCCAAACTCTTGCCCAAATAAATTAAGGCGGATCTCTCAAAACGAGTGTCTTTGCCATTGGCGACCAGCCATTCTGCAAGCCTCCTCGCATCAGCTAAATCGCGAATTCGTTGAGCGAAAAGAAACTCATAGTAGCGGTGCTCAACTTTGATGCTCGAGCGAGAATTTCGAACTTGATCAATTTGCCGACTGGTAACTGAAAAATAATCTCGAATTTTTGCCTCATCAATCGGGTCGTATCGAAGCAAGGCATCAATGACCAAGAGAGTCGCTTTAAGCTTTTTTTCCTCGCTCAAGCCTTCGAGTTGACGGCAGGCAAGCTCCGAATCGACCAAATCTTGTAGTCGCTTTTTACGATCCGAATTCCCGGCTTCAAATGAGGTCAGCCAAAGTCGAAACCTCGCTCTCGCAGATTCTTCAATTGCAAACGAGTAGTTGGGATGATGTGTTTCAAATTTTTCCAACCGGCGAATGGCCTCATCACCAGGCAAGGTGGAAATATTCAATCGTAGTTTTTCAAACTCGGCTCGCTGAGCGAAACTGGATTCCGGGTACCTACGCAAAAGCCCCTCGACAGCCTGGTAAGCAAGTTCCGATTTTCTCGAATCAACTCGACTGACTTCAATGAGAGATTGCGCCGCCAACCAAAGCGATTCCGCCGCCAGCTTTCGCTCTTCCGGAACTCGTTGGTTCTGCGAAGAAACTGCTGCCGCAACCTTGTGAAACATGACGGCGGCTTGCTCGAATTCTCTTTCACGAAACAAAACTTTGCCAAGCAACATTTGACACTGAATTAAATCTGATTCCCTCACTCCTGCACCGGCTTGCCGCGTTGCTTGTGTCAAATAAAACTTCGCAGACTCCAAGTCCGTTTTGTCGGGATCCGAATCTTCAAATTTTGCTTGACCGAAACTCGTCCTACCGTTGACGGCTTGGTAGAAATACAAGAATCCCCGAATCCAGTTTCCATGAAAATCTTCGGCAAACTCCAGTTTTTGATCCGCGACATATTTCGCAATCGCCGGAGCCTGCTTTGTCCGGGTCAGCCCTGACAACGCTTCATTTTGTAGGCGAGCGGCAACGACTGGCGAATCAGCGTGTAAAGATTGGCTTGCCTGCAACGTTGTAGCCCAGAAATTAACTTTCGCGGTTGTTTTCAAACCGGAGAAATTCTGAAACTCGCTTAAACAAACAAGCAACTCATCCGTTTCGCCCAGAAACAAACGGCTGTTGAGCTTCCAAACGAAAAGTTGACCCAGCGTCATTGCGTCGCCGTTTTCTTGAAGCAGCTGAAAGCAATGCTCACTTTGCTTGGCGTGCCCCATGCCACGATGAGCCATCGCCAGCCCAACCACGGCGCGGACTTGCCATGCTGCGTTGAAATCAAACCACTTCGCGGAGAACTCGGTGAGCGAGGGTGCTTCGTCCAACTGCAAAAAATTGCGAAAGTGCTGATCGGAAAGCCTCAACCATTGACCGCGTTGTTCAGTTTCAAGCACGCCGCGAAAATAAGAGGTCCAACCAACGAGGAAACTGGAATGAAGCAACAACGCTTCCGTGGTCACCAATTCCTTGGAAGCCACGACATCCCCGCTATTGGCTTGCACCGTCGTCACCAATTCCTGATAGCGGCCTTCCATCTTCTGATTAAATTCCACCAACTCAATGTGAAGCTCGCGCCATCGCGTCTTCAATTCGTCATGCGATTTTCGAGGTACAGCATTCCACCACTGACGAAAGGATCGTTCCTGCACAAGATAACGCGATTGAAGAATCGCGATCGTTAATCGAGAATTTTCCAGCTCAGGGTAGATTCGAATCAGTGCTTGAGTCTTCTTAACCCACTGCCCTGACAGCTCCGAATCCAAGTGGGCATTGAGCAACTCATCGGCATACAAGTCGGCCAACCGACGTGCCAGATTCAATCGTTTGCCACGATCAAGTTCATTGCCGACTTCATTTTCAAGATGCTCGACAACTAGCCGATCTAGCTTCAAGGAAGACAAGTACGCTTCAAGTTGTTTCGAATCGTTTTGAGTTGATTCGGAATTCGATACGCGGTCGGAGGTAGTACGAGATGCAGCATCACGCTGAGCAACAAGCGAGCTTTCACCAGCAGCAAACACGACAATCAAAATAAAGCAGCCGCGCAGTATGCCGCACCTGCCCACTGAGACTTCGCTCCGATCACCATCGCGATAAGTTTGCAGTTTGGAAAACATCATCTTGGCAAACACCAAACCAGCGAAATTTCAGTTGGCGGGCAAATAAGAAACAGTCGTGAATCCACTCGATTTACACACTCCGATTGCCTGGGCAGCCGCTTCGAAGGGCACGTTGTCAGCCGCCCGCACGAACGCGCCTTCAGCTTTATCTTCAAATCCACGAAGGATCTTTTCAACCTCATCCAGTTTGTTCGTTTTGATCGCGCCAATTCGAAACTGAATAACGTCACCGAATCGGCTGATTTCGACAATTGCTGGATCGAGATCTGATTGCTCTTGAGCCGCATCTTTCTCGTTGACTTTAATCGACGATTGAACCTGCCGCTCCGGTCGAACAAAAGTAGTTGTGACAATAAAAAAGATCAGCAGTAGGAAAACAACATCGATCATGCTGGTCATTGAAAGCGCTAACGGGGCGCCTTTCTGTTGCTGATTGCTCAATCTCATTGTACCGCCTCGTGTTATCAGGAGTCAGAGACTGCCGCGCGGACTTGTGTAAAACCAAGCTGAGCAAGCTCATTAAAAAGCTTGCTGACATGCCCACATTCACAATTTCGGTCGCAACGGATCTGAATACGAATTCTAGCCGGATCATTGTCGACTTTTTTCAACTGGCTTTTCATCGCGGTTAAAGCATCCGCCGCAGAGAGCGGGTTCCCGCCAATGACAATCTCGCCTTTATCACTCAAGTTGATCGTCACGGTTGCTGTCTTGGCATCCAAATCGCCTTTCGACACACGAGGTAACTCGATCGGATGATCGGTGACGCGAGTAATTTGAGATACAGTCATGAAAAAAATGATCAACAGGAAAACGATATCGATCATTGGCGTCATATTGAAGCCGACTGAACTTTGAGAACGTTGCTTGCTTAGCTTCATTTCTTTCGTCCAAGCGGCATCATGATTTGCTCAATGCGTTTTCCCGCCTCGGCGACCAAAGAATCGATTTTATTTCGGAAGAAGCTAAACGCCACCATCGTGGGGATGGCAACCAACAAACCAAGCAACGTCGTGATCAACGCTTGCCCGATCCCGCCAGCCAATTCTTGCGGTCGCGCCATGCCTTCTAGAGAGGCAATGGTCGTGAACGCTTCGATCATTCCCAACACGGTGCCGGTCAATCCAAGCATTGGCGCGATGGCTCCGATCACGTTCAACACTTCCGTTCGTCGATAGAGCTTTCCCGTTTGGTCTTCACCGGCTTCTTCCACAGCCGAACGATATTCCGCATAACCAAACTCGCTGCTTTTGTATCGCTGCAACCCGGCCAAGACAACTTCGGTAGACAGTGAATAATTATCTTTTTGGTGACAAACTTCGATCGCCTTATTAATTTCACCATGGACAATCAACCGTTCCAGATCAGCCATCGCTTCATCGGGCATGAGTCGACTGCGGGTGATCGTGAAAAGATGTTCGATAATAAAGTAAACACTCACGACTGACAGCAAAATAATGAGTGCGACAATCGCATGCCCAAGTGCATTGCCGCCAAACAACATTCGCAATATCGACGGCGGTGCAGCCGTATCGTTCGATTGAACTGCACGGGCAGCAGCATCAACGGGAACCGAATCATCAGTGGCCGTTTCCGATCCCGCATCATTTTGCAGCGAGAAAGCTTCTGCGACAGGCTGCACAAACGAAAACAAGACAACGGCAAAGAATAGATATAACAGGCAACGAATCATCGAAAACTTATCTGTCAGTTGGTAGGATAGGACTCTTAACTGTAATGGTTTCCAACCCAAATGTCATTTGCAATTTGCCCGATTAGCGGGCACTTCTCGGTGAACACCACCATCAATTTTTATCCTGAGTGGATTGAAGCTTGTAGCCGGGGCTTTGAATACACTGACTCCCCCGGCAACAATGGCCTCCTCTAAATTGCCTCGT
>CAZPTT010000158.1:0-14300 GCA_964589435.1 uncultured Pirellulaceae bacterium | reverse complement strand
CGGGGCTAGCGCCCAAACGGCTCACATGAAGAACCGGAACTTTGAATTGGAACAATGCATTAGAACTTAGCTCGGTGGCACCAAATCACCATCAACTTGTCACCACTAACTTCAAACTGAGAAGCACTCGCAATTGGGAAAAACAACGCGACTAAGCAGCTCGATCCTCCAAGCGCTTGATGAAGTTAAGAATCTCAGCCACGGCCTGGAACAATTCACCTGGAATCTTTTGGCCAACCTCAACGTTGGCAAACAAAAAACGGGCAACGGGTTTACGTTCGACGACTGGAACCGAATTCTTTTTAGCCAATTCAATAATCCGTTTCGCTAAATGATCGGCGCCCTTGGCCAAAACAATGGGGGCATCCGATTCTGATGGTTCATATCGCAAGGCGACAGCGAAGTGAGTCGGGTTAGTGACGACCACCGTTGCTTTGGAAACGTCATCCAGCATACGATTCTTCTTCATCTCGTTTTGCATTTTTCGCATCCGAGCTTTGATTTGGGGGTCGCCTTCGGTCTCTTTGTGCTCGTCACGAATTTCTTGCATTGTCATCATCATTTCCTGATTGTGCTTCCATTTCTGGAAACCGAAATCGATCACTCCGACGATCACCATCAAAGCTGCGGAAAGAAACCCAACGGCAAGAATCAAATCCGTCCCAACACCGAGCACATGCGCAAAATTTGAATTGCCGGACGATATGATCTCGCCAACTTTGGCCATCGTCAGAAAATAGACCGCCACCGCGATCGCGGACGACTTTGCGATCGCCACCGCGCCTTTGTTCAATGATCGCGTCGAGAATATTCGTTTGAAGCCCTTGTCAGGTTGAACTTTTGACAAATCCAAAGTCAACGGCTTCGTTGTTAGATTGAAACCGGTTTGCAAAAAACCGACCAGTAAAATTACGGCAACCAATGGCAACATCAACGCCATGCAAGCGACTCCAGCCCGCGTCACGTCATGCCGAATGGCAATCAAGATCGATTCGGGGTAGGAAATCATCGGCTCCATGAACAAGAGCCTTTCGCGAATCGAATCCTTGATTGATTCGAAGAACCAGGTGCCCATGAACAGAAAGAAGGTCATTCCAACCAGCATCGCCAGTCCACCAATCAGCTCGGTGCTGAACGCGATCTGGCCTTCCGAGGTCGCCTTTTCCAGCTTCCGCTGTGTTGGCTGCTCAGTTTTTTGATCTTGTGTTTGATCGTCAGACATTTGGCTTGAAGAGGAATATCTTTTCGGGAAGGGTTAGTTCAATGCTTGGCTAAAACGCCTCGCCGTCCAACGTTTTCGATACTTTGAAAACACTTCTTCTCATACAAAATACCCAAGCATCTGTTCTAGCTGTTGAATCATTCGCATGAAATACATCACCATCGATTCAATGATGACAGGCATGAAAAGAACGAGACAGACCATCCCCAAACCACTTCGCAGGGACATACCAACCGAAAACAAGTTCATCGTTGGTGCGGCCTTGTTCAAGAATGCCAACGCGACAACGAGTAGGAACATAACGATGCCCAGTGGCGCTAGGATCATCAGTCCGAATTCAGGCATGTCGTCGATCATTCCGATCAGGCCTTCTGTTGGCAGGTTCAGCACACTTATTTTGTTAGCAAGTTCGTTCATCGAACGATCCAAGAATAAAATCAAAAAGTGATGAAGGTTCAGCCCAAAAAAAAGCAAAACCGAAAGCGCTTCAAAAATGATCGTAACCAAGGTCGATTGATCGGTGCTGCCGGGATCGGAGATCGCTGCCAACGACAGGCCTACCTCTTGCCCAACATAGGCTCCAGCGATTTTCGCGGGCACCAATAGAAACCCCAACATCATCGCTAGGAACAAACCGACTCCCACTTCTTGAGCGATCATCAGCATCGCCGCAAATGCAGGAACATGTTCGGCGACATAGTAATTGTTGGCTGGCACGGTGGCATACCAGAAACTCGTTAGCGCCGTGGCCAATCCGGCCTTGACCATGACTGGTAGTTGACGTTGACCGAAAAGCGGAAAGAAGCCAATGAACGCTGAAACGCGAGACAGCACGAGTATGAATGAAAATACTGCCTGTTCGGTCATTGGAAGGCAACCTCGGACATTCGCTCAAACATTTCCAACGTAAACGTCTTCAAGGTTGTCAGATACCAAGGCGTAAGCAGAATGATTACGCCGACGACCGCGACAATTCGAGGTGCGAACGTAAGTGTTTGTTCCTGAATACTGGTAACCGTTTGGGCGATGCTGATAAACAAACCGATCACCAATGAGACGATCACCACCGGAGCAACTAGCAGCAAAGACGCCAGCATCAGTTCGCGGCCAATCATAATGGCTTGTGACATTTCCATGGCGTCGTCCGATTCCGTTTCGGTCTGCTGCTGCGGGATTTAAATTAGATCGACTAGGGGCGAAAGTAGCCGATGGCCTACTCCTGTTTGCCTCACCAAGGACGTTCGTTATCTGGCGATCCGGCTTTTCAAACGAGCCGATTTTTCAATCGCTTCTTGGTCTTTGTCACTTTCCGAAAGTGATTCCAAAATTTGCTGGACAAATTCTGGCTCGTCAAACGCCGCCAGGATTTTTGACGCCTTACGCTGATTTAGACTTTTGAGAAGCAACGCCGCGAACTTTAGCTCTCCATTGTTGGCGAACTCTCTCAGATATTTTGCTGCTTGCTCATCCGCAAGTCCTTCGAACCAAGGCTTTGCCGTGCGAACTCGTTCAGCGATTTCCTCCATCTCAAGCTCAGCTTGACCAGATTTATTGCTCTTCAACGAATCCTTCGCCAACTGCTCATTCTTTTCTTGAGCCTTAGTAAGCTCCATCGCTTGAGTTTTCAACTCTTGGTTTTCGACCCTCATCAAACTGACGGAGTTTCGGGCGGTATCGATTCGCTCTTCAAGCTGTTTGGCGAGCTGCGTCAATTCCGATCGTTCGACCTTCAAATCGGCAAACAGCAAATCAACGTTTCGTTCCGATTTGACGATTTGTTTCTCACGCTCAATCAGTTCACGCTCTTTCTTGCGAATCGATTCACTCAGCTTCAAAACCGCTTCCACCGTCAAAGGAACGTCCGGTCGAATAGCGACCGGCATCTTTTCCTCTTTTTCGATTTCACCTCCGATAGGCGGAACTCCCGCATCCTCCTCAAGATCCAGTTCAGCAATTTCCTCTTCTTCGGGCTCAACGTTTTGATTGGTCAGATACCATGATGCCGACGCTGAGATTGCAAATAGAATCACGCCTACGATTCCTGCTTTTAAGATCGTCTTCATCTAGCAACTCCGACGGCAAAATGGGTGGACAAATAGTTCTCATCAGCGGCCAACATTTCACTTTTAGCTCTCGCGAAAACAGCTTTGTCAGACTCTTGCTGGACTAGCTTCTCCCAAGACTTCAAGTCCTTGTTCTTCTCCCGAAATGTGTGGAGTAGAAAATCCAATCGTTCATTAGCCGTCGCGACTTCAGTTTTCGCAAAATTGATTTTGCGCTGAACGGCGATCATGGCTTGGTCGCACTGAAGATTGAGCATCGCTGATTTCGGATCCGTCCGGAACTGTGATGCGATATTCACTAGTTCATTTTCCAACTGCAATTTCTGTTGATCCAATTGATCGATCAATTGATTCTGAGATCCAATTTGCTGTTTGATCAGATTCAGTTGTTGTTGTTGAAATTTTAGAACTTTTCCGTATTTGACAAGACGATTTCTGCTCATTGAATATATCCCGCGTGATATGAAGTATCTGAATTAGAATGAGATGAGATGACGGGCGAACCAGATAAGATTGAGGTTCGGGTTGCGGCTTCAGGTTGCGATCTATTGACTAGGTTCAAAAATGCTGAGTAGTCGTTCATGGCTCAGAGAGCCCGGCTAAGCCCAACTAAAGAACGGCTAAGGCCTCCAGCGACTGGCGATGGAAGCAAGAAGATTAGTCGTGTCTTGAAATGAATTCGGTTGGCCAAGCTGTTGTTGCAAATATTTGCCAACCAATGGGTACAACTCAATCGCCAGGTCTGTTTTCGGTGTCACACCAGGCTGGTAAGCTCCAATTTGAAGCAGGTCAACTACTTCGTCATAGATTGCCAAGATTTGCCGAATCGATGTGGCGTTTGTTTTGTGAGTGGCGTCAGCAAGTTCCAAGAACAATCGACTGCTGCTGGCGAGAACATCAATCGCAGGAAAGTGCCCAGCGTGGGCCAACTTACGATCGAGAACAATATGCCCGTCGAGAATCGAGCGAGCCGAATCAGCGATCGGGTCATTCATGTCGTCACCTTCGACCAGAACAGTAATGATTCCAGTCACCGAACCACGATCGGAGTTACCCATCTTTTCCAACAGGACGGCCAGTTTTTGAAAAACCGACGGCGTGTAGCCGCGTGAAGTTGGCGGCTCTCCCAACATCAACCCTAGGTCTCGTTGAGCCATCGCAAATCGTGTTAGGCTATCAAGCATCAACAGTACGTTTTTTCCTTGTCCGCGAAACCAGTCCGCCATGGCGATTCCAGATTCGGCCGCTCGCACGCGAGACAGCGGGCTTTCATCGGCGGTTGAAACAATCACAACGGACTTCGCCATGCCTTCCGGGCCGAGCGCTTGTTTGACGAAAGGCCCGACTTCTCGGCCACGCTCGCCGACGAGTACGACCACATTGAGTTCCGCGCTGGCGTGCCTCGCAATTTGGCCAAGCAAAGTACTTTTCCCAACGCCACTACCGGCAAACAAGCCAACTCGTTGGCCTTCGCCCATCGTCAACAATCCGTCAATCGCCCTTTGTCCGGTGGTGAAGACACGATCAATATCGTTACGGGAAAGAGCAGGAGGTGGGCCACCATTGACCAACGACCAATTGGTGGCATGAATCGGGCCCCGTTCATCGACCGGATCTCCGATCGCGTTCACGACTCGCCCAAGCGTTTCGTATCCAACTGGAATTCGCATCTGCCTTTTGAGCGCAATGACTTTGTCACCGCGTTGCAAATTGTCGCTTGAGCCAAACGGCATGATCTGTGCGAGGTCGCCATCGAAGCCAATCACTTCCGCCAAACAAGGCTGATTGTCTTTGCCAATAATCTGGCAGAGTTCACCGATGGCCGCTGGCAGCGAGACAGTAATGGTGCCTTGAATTTTCTGCACCTGTCCTAACGGCAGGAACGGATCACTCTCCGCAATCTTCTCTGTTAGCAATTTATCCCTCAGACCGAGCATGCTCGAGGCACTCCATCAATCCTTCGTGTAACTCAGCAAGCTGTCGATCGAATGATGCAACAACGCTTTGTTGAGCCGACTCAATCTGACAGTCACCTGTCGTGATCGAATCGTCCTGTTTAAATTGAATCGCCAAGTCCAGAGATGGGGAATCTGGGAGGGAGGCTTGCAAGCGATCCATATCCGTTTTGTTTACTCGAACAACAACGTGGTTTTGATGTTCGTTTGTTTCAAGGTAGGACTCAAGGAGTTTTCTAATTCGTGTGTCGTGATGTTTGACTTCATATAAAACGATGGCGTTGGCGATTTGCGTTGCCAATTGGATTGAGAACTCTTGCAGCTCTCGCAATGCCTCGTCTTTTGAACGTCTCGTTTCCTCTAAGTTTTGATTGATTGCCAACAGCAATTTCTGGACATCAATCGGGGGAGGACTTGTATCATCATTTGATTCACCCGTCTTCCCCAGTTCCGAAAATGTTTCTGAGTCGCTTGCAGTTGATGGGTTGGCTCGATTCGAGGAGCTATCCAATCTGGCTGAACCGCCTGCTTTACCTGAAACGCCCATCAAAGGACGTGTGAATTTAATTGAATGAGTCTGCATGGAATTACTTCAGTCACTCCTTTTACTGGAGTTTGATCTCTCCTGATTCGTCTAATTTTGCCAAGGCAACGACGACTTGCGAGCGAGCCTCTTCAATTTCCTCATCGGAGACGCCTTCTTTGTATTGCATCTCCTCTGCGATTGATTCGCGTGCTCGCTTGGAAAGGTTACCCAAAAGTTTCTGAACCAGTTCCTCATCCGTTCGCTGCAGCGCAACGATTAGGCTGTCGGACTCCACTTCCCCAAGGACTTTTTGGATGTCGCGGTCGTCCAGTCGCATGACGTCTTCGAACAGGTACAGTTTCGCCTTAACTTCACTCGCCAATTTTTCGTCTGACGCCTCCAGTTTTGGCATCAGTTCAACTCGCATTTCTTTAGGCAACGACCTCATTAGCTCCGCCATCACTTGGGCCGGATCAGCTTTCTCTTCACGAAATTCTACGGTCATCGCTTTGGCAACCGTCGACTTCAAAACTTGATTGACGATAGCGGCAGGAACAGTTGATTCCTGGCTGATGAAGACGATAACTTCGGAGCGAACTTCGTCGGAAATGAATTCCATTGCCGAAGCCGCCAGCTTCGTTTCCATGTGCCGCAGCACCATCGCGACCGTTTTAGGGTGATCCGTACCGATCGCGGTCGCGACCTGATAAGGATCGAGCGCATTCAAGTCAGCAATTGGATCGCCAGACGGTTCCAATTTTGGAAAATAGGTGATGGTCTGCTTCTTGGCGTTTTCCTTGGACTGCTCTTCTTCGCCTTGCTCACCGTCTTCTGCGTCGTCCTCGCTGGCTTTGAGAGTCGTTCCCATTTCTTGCAATGCGAATCGGAAGTACTGATTGAAGTCACCAATCACGTACTCGATTTCGTCACTGGTCGGTGGATCAAGTTTGAAATCATCCAAAATTCCCTTGATGGAAGTTGCCCGATCCGGATTCATAGAATCAAACGCGACTTCTGTTGCCTCGTCGCCCAAGACGTTCAGCAGAAGTGCCATTCGTTCATCCGTTGTAAACGCTCCCATGCTGATTCCGTACTCGATACTTGCCGGTTTGTAACTTGCGCCATCCACTGTGGATGCTTATAAAATGCTAACGTTTTAGGCCGCTTTTGATTGCTGATCTTCTTCCGTCGAATCACTTGGGTCACTCGCCCAATTCGCGATGATCTTCGAAAACACCTCAGGGTTTTCTTTGACCATTTCACTTAGCTGATTGACTTGCGATGCTTGCTCGCCGCCCAATTGGGCGGCTGCTCCACCTGGCGCTTGCAGCGGCACCAAGCCCTTGATCGCTTTTAAGCCAAGAAACAAAGCCACCAACGCGGCGATGCCCAACGAGATGTTTTTTAGAATCGAATTGATCTGATCCCAAGGAATTGGAGCTGAAGGCACAGCCTCCACATCGAACTGATCCACGAACGGTTCATATACGATAGTGATCTCATCCGTCTCCAACCGGTAGCCAACAGCGTTTTGAATCAGCGCTTCGATTCGAGCCTTTTTTTCCGGCGCGATGACACCGTTCTCGTCTTGCAAAGCCGTCGGGTTAACGGCAACCGACACATTCAATTTCTGAAGCACTGGCGTGCGTACTGTTTCTTTCAGCGTCGTTTGCGAAATTTCATATTCCGATTCTAGGTTTTCACTCTTTTCCGTTGTCAGCTTCTTGCCAGCTCCTCGCCCACCGTTCCTGACGTTGGATTCCGTTCCGGCAGCTCCAACCGAAGTCAATTGGGGAGTTGTCTTTTCTGTGGAGTCGACTTTTTCTCGCGTCACCACTTTCTTGTCCGGGTCAAATTGGACTGATACTTTTTCTTCGTTTGGAAAAGCAAAACTTGCTGTGACTTTAACCTCTGAATTGTTGTCGCCAACGATACGATTCAATATTGATTGGGCTTTGTCGACCAGCTCCTGTTCACGAAAAAAGCGAAACTCTTCCTGCTTACTCATTTCAGCCATCGTTTCATCGAACGAATAAAGATTGCCCGCGACATCGGTAACAACAACATTGTCTCTGACTAAACCGGGAACTCCGCCGGCGATCTGAGTCGCGACCGTCGCCGCTTCGCTGTCTCCAAATCGCTTTCCCGGCGCGACCTTGACCATCACGGATGCAGTCGTGGTAAAACGGTCTCGCATGAAGGGCTGTTTCTCAGGGATGCTCAGTTTTACGGTTGCCGATTCAACGGGATCCATTTTCGCCACCATCGTGCTGAGCTGAAGTTCCTTGTTTCTGATGGAAAGTTCTTGTCGTGCCAATGGATCCATCCAAGGCGACCCCGTTTCAAGCTCAATCTTGTTGTCGTCGACGCCGGCTTTTCCAGCGATGACTCTCGCTAACGCGAATTCTCCCTCATCGACTTGAATCATCCGTCCCCCGCCTTTGATTCGATGGCTGATGTTGGCACTGTCCAGAGCAGCCATTAACTGAGTCGCTTCTTGCGGATCAAGATCCGTTGCCAGGCTTATATAATTGGACTGTGCCGACCAAATGCCAACTCCAACAATTGTGCCCAGACACATCACGAGCATCAAAATAATCCCGAATCGTGCGGCAGCGGTCGAGTCTTTCCAAATCACGAGAGACTGATCTAAAAAGGATTTAAGCGTCTGCATTGAATTTTCCTGAATAGGTTTCTTGCACGTCGAGGCCAAGACTTTAAAAGCCTATCGCTCCTGGTGACTTGGGTAGAAAAGAAGTCACCTCGTGCCCGCACTATAATGTTGGGCGATTACCCGGGCTGTCTTAAAATTGCATCCGCATCAAGTCGTTGTACGAGTCAATAAGATGGTTTCTAATCTCCATGAATAGCTGAAAAGACATATCTGCATTGGCCATCGCCAGCACAACCTCCTCAACGTTGTCGGTTTTGCCAGTCGCGAAGTCTTGAATTGCCGCGTCGGAAACGAGTTGGTCGTTATTGGTCTGCTCAACGAATTTATTGACCAAGTCGCCGAACCCGCTTTTCCCGTCAGTCTTGCTGGTGGCGCGCGCTTTGATCGCATCAGCGGCTTGGCTAATGCGCGAAATAGATGAACTGGCGGAGACTGGGTTCATGATTAGCCTCGCAACAACTGAAGAGTTTGTTCAATCATCTGTTTGAACGTAGTCAACGCTTTGAGATTGGCCTCATAGGATCGGCTGGCCGTGATCAAATCCACCATCTCATTGGGAAGCTTGACGTTAGGCATTAACACAAAGCCATCTTCGTCGCGGTCGGGGTGACTGGGGTTGTGGACTTTTACGAAATCCGACTGGTCTTGTTCCACGCCGACGATGTTGACGCCACGCATACCACTGGCGTTACCGTTGGCCTGGTTCATTGCCGCCGAAAACACGACATGCTGTCGGCGGTAAGGCCCGCCGTCAGGCGAGTCAGTTGAGGTTGCATTGGCAATGTTGTTGGCGACGACTTCCATGCGAAGTCGCTCCGCAGACATTCCCGAAGCACTTATGTCGGCACCCGCAAAAAGATGAGATTGCATGCCCGTTCTCCGAAAAGATGATCAAATTGTCTTGCCAAACACAGAAAACCACGCGACGGAATCGCCAACGTCAATTCTTGTTACGTGTTTAGTTGTTTACGCTTGCTGTGTACGAAAAAGTGTTCTTTAGCGAGCGTGTTCTACTGTCCTTTAATAGCTGTCTTCATGATGCTCATTTTTGTACCCATCAATTGCACCAAGGTTTGATGCATCAGGGCGTTCTTCTTCAAATTGGCTAACTCTCGATCCAAATCAACATTGTTTCCATCCGCCCGAACTTGGAGGCCTTCTGTCAGCTCAACGTCGTACTGCACCGATTCACCAGACACGCTGTTCTTCTGCTTCGACTCCATCCGTTCAAGCAACTGCTCGAACGACAATTGCTGCGTTCGGTATTCCGGCGTGTTGATGTTCGCTACGTTTTGACTGATCACCCGATGGCTCTCCTTGGAAAACCCAAGAGCGTTGGTGAGTGCGTCGAATTGTGAAGGAAGACCGGTCATGTAATCTGTATCGGTTACAGCGGCAACAAGCTTTAAGAAGATTATTCTGCTAGCGGAACTCCTTTCACACGAAATTGTCGCTGTTGATACGCAACTCTTCGGAGAATCTTTACCGAACTGAACCGTTGTCAAACCTTCGCCCTGTCTTAGACAAAGACTTAGCTCTTCGTCAAAAGCTTCGTCTTCATTCTCGGCGGATGACGAACATCGCGATATACTGCGAAACCGCAGCGTCAAAACCAGCAGATGGCTTCGATTGGGATTCGGTTATTCCGATTGAATAGCGAATAACGATTTACTGAATCAAATCATGTTTCGTTTTTGCAAGATTCACGATGCATGATGCATAAACAGAACTACATTTGCTCGAACAACGTTCTGGCCGAAGCTGATCGCCAAAACTAATCTTTACTGCATCAGCCACCAAACGAAGTGAATTGCTAACGATCCATTCGGATCGTTGATTCCACGACTTGATGTTTCAAATCGCACAACTCGCGTCAAAATATGGCGCACGAACCTGTTGTGATTCCGTTTTGCTCGTCAACTCGTATTACGTTAAATTTTTCAAGCAATAGCTAGGGTGGCTTGATGGACATCGCAACAATAATTGGCCTCTTGATGGGCTTCGGATTGATTCTCGCAGCGATCTTTATGGGTGGCGGTGGAGGCATTGGTGCTTTCATCGACGTTCCTTCGTTGATGATTACAGTCGGTGGTTCGATTGCGGCTTTGATGATTAACTTTCCAATGAAGACATGCTTGACAACGATGTCCGTTGTCAAAAAGTGTTTCTTGAGTAGCCTTCCTGACAATCAGGAAGTCATCGTCCAATTTAAGGATTTGGCGACTGTGGTTCGTAAGGACGGCATGCTGGCTCTGGAGCAAGAACTTGAAAAAGTTTCTGACGACTTCATGAAACGCGGGTTGGAAATTGTCATTAGCGGCGCTACGGACGAACAAATTCGACAGGTTTTGGAAACCGAACTTTCTTCAATCGAAGCCCGCCACGCGACCGGCAAGCAGTTGGTCGATTCGACCGGTGCTGCGGCTCCGGCGTTTGGCATGATCGGAACGTTGGTTGGTTTGGTGCAAATGCTTCAATCACTCGATGACCCAAGTCAAATTGGTGGCGGTATGGCCGTTGCTTTGTTGACGACGCTCTACGGAGCGATCATCGCGAACGTTGCCTGCATTCCACTGGCAGGAAAATTGGAAACACGCAGCAAAGAAGAAGTTGCCATTCGCGAACTGATGATCACCGGACTGGTTGGACTAGCAGAAGGTCTGGCTCCGCGTGCGATCGAAGACAACCTGGCGGCTTACCTTTCACCTAAAGGCCGACAAGCCATCCAACCTGCAAGCTAACTTAGTCACACACTTTTATTGATCCGATGAAACGCCATGGCTAAGAAAGTCAAATTCGAAGAAGAAAAAGACGATATTCCAGCATGGTTTATGACGTACAGCGATGTCATTACGTTGCTGATGACGTTCTTTATTCTGTTGCTCACCTTCTCAACGACTGAACCAGAACGATTTGAAAAAGTCCGTTCCAGTACGTTCGCAGCGGGTGGTGCGACTGGTGTCGTTGGAAAGAAAATCGAAGGACCGGAACAAGATTCGTGGGTCAACCGGGTTCGACCATCCGCCGCTCGAATTGCGATGCGGGGAGCCGAAATGCCACCGATCACTCGAGAGCCAGCCAAAGAGTCATTTGGAAAAGGCCTTAAATCGTTGGATCCTGAACACGACCGACATAATGAAATGACTTCACACTTTTTCGATGTTGAACTCAATCGCGTGTTCAACTCCAAAGGTGAATTGACCAGCCAAGGCAAACAGATTGCTGCGACGTTAGCGGTACAACTGCGTGACTTGCCATTCCAAGCGGCTTTTCAATACACCGATTCCGCCAATTCAGCCAAGATCGTTGACATGATGACCTACATGTTCAAGCAACAAGGAACACGGCCGGGTCAGGTTTCGATCAGCCTCGTCAAGAATCCCACTTTGACTCCCAATCACCTTCGCATTCGCATTAAACGTTTCATGAGCAGCCAACGATGAGTCGAAAACCAAAGAAGCCGCCATCCAAGCCGAGTAAGGCATACTTGGTCTCGTTTGGTGATACGATGACCGCGCTACTGGCGTTTTTCATCGTGCTGAACTCACTTGCCAAAGAGCAAACCGGTGCGAACATGTACACCGGTACTGGTTCGTTCGTACAGGCCAAGACGAACATCGGCGTCCCTGGCGACTCGCCGGGCGACCGTTCAAGTCAGCTCTATCCAAAAAACGCGCCCGCACCGATCTACGCATGTGCGGACAAGAAATCATCGGATGAAACGGGGCCAGGACCGGATGATGAAGATGACAAAAACCGCGTCATCGATCGACAGGCAGACAACTTCAAACGTTTCCTCTCGGAGATGGAATACCAGTTTGACGTCAACGAAGAAGCACCGACGCAAAGCCAGGTGGTTTTTGACTCGTTTGAAAACCTTAGCCGCACTTCCGACAATTTGCTTGGCCCCGCCGCACTACAAATCGCGTCCGATTCGATTACTCAATTAATCAATGAGGACATCGAAATTGAAGTCGTCGTATGGGCGACGATGCCAAGCCCCAAAGCTCTGAATCGCGCAATGGATCAAGCCAAAAAAATCCAGCAGCAACTCGACAGTTCATTTTTCTATCGAGGCAGCCAACGACAACGCATCTCAACTTCAGCCAAACCATGGCTGTTTGCAGACGCCACACGTCCACGAATGTCTTTCGTCATTTCTCGATTGGATCGAGACTAAATGAACTTGGCTGTAAAATTATGGCCGCCTGCACCAATAACTAAATTACAACGATTTAGCTGATTGACTGATCGTTGATAATCGTCGTCAGATCCAATGGTGTCCGGTTTCGCCGGAGCACGGGAATCGGAGCAAAATCGCCGATGCAACATTGGTTGCGACCATTTGATTTTGCCTCGTACATCAGTCGATCAGCCTCACGGAACACTTGCTCGACCGTTTGCCCCACCGCATCAACGCAGTTGACTCCAATACTGATGGTGATCGGAAGACGTGTCCCATCTATTTGAATTTCCAACGACTCAACCGATTTGCGAAAACGCTCGGCAGCCGAAAAGGCCGCTTTGACATCGCAATCGGCTAACACAATTACAAATTCCTCGCCGCCAATCCGATAGACTGAATCGTATCGCCGGGTATGGTCGACAAGTGCTTCGGCAACCGCGATCAGAATTTTGTCTCCAATCGCATGCCCGTAGGTGTCGTTCACTTGTTTAAATTTATCAATGTCAGCCACCATCATGACGAACGAGCTTTTAGAACGGCTGCAACGCTCTAACTCGGCCTCGACTTCTGCGTCATAGGCACGGCGATTTTTCAAGCCGGTCAAGGGATCAACGATAATGTTTGATTTCAATTGCAAGTTCTCCTCGACGACTTTTTCGTTTTCGGCGTGTAGTCCGATGGAAAGTTGGGCAATTCCTCGTCGCGCTTTGCTTTCGAGACCCGCAAAGGTAGTTTCGTTGACAGCGTCAAATTTTAAAAGTTTTGCGTACTCTGCCCAGTAAACAACTGAGTCATCAAAGATCTGATCAAAAACGCAATCTTCAAGTTGAAACTTGACCATCGCATTGGTTTTGACTTCTTCCAGGCGCTCGATTCTTATTTCAGGATTGAACAGCAGTTCGGAAATCTGCTGGGCAACCTCGAGAACGCTTACGGTTTCACATGGTTGCTCAGACGATCGACGGAAATTCATAATCAGATTAGACATCTCCTCTGGGAACTTCCAATTTGTGAGCATTTGACCACCTAGCTCATAGTGATCCAAACCCCACTTTTCGACCTCTAAGACAAGCAGTTCGGACGGGTTCTTACTTTCCAACAAAGTTAGGTATTCTGATTGCAATACATGGGCCATCGCCATCTGGCCAATATTCAAAACGAGCCCCAACAAGAACACCGTTTCCTTCTCGATGTTGAGGTGACCTGCCAAAGTGCGGGCAACAATTGCCGTCGCCATTGAGCGATTCCAGAACTCGTCGTAGTCAAATTGATTGGCTTTATCACCTGAAGTCTGCAGCAGTGAGAATGAAAGGCCAATCATTTTCACCGCTCGTAATCCCAACGCTACGATCGCCTGATCAATCGATGATGTCCGCCGGGTTCGAGCCAAAATTGGCGAATTGCAATAGTCAATTAGCTTGGCAGCCAGTACCGGATCGGCACTGATCACTTTCGCCATTTCACTGACTTCGATGTCAGCCTGATGGTAGATTTCTAGCAATCGAAGGGCGACTCCTGGAGGAGAAGGGAGGTCTTCGACGGCCAAGAACTTTTGCACATATTCATTCATGGGGTGACTATCGCAGGTTGAAAGATTGGAGTGTGTTGCTTCAATGAAACTGGAAACTCGTAAAAAAACGACCGTATCGCTGCGGCGACCATCTCGAATTCGCA
>CAZPTT010000157.1:1825-14390 GCA_964589435.1 uncultured Pirellulaceae bacterium | reverse complement strand
TTTTTTTTAGCCACGAAGTGGCGACCGCATATAGCCGCGCGGCGTGAGCCCGCGGGTTTAGTTTGACTTGATAGCCAAAGCCACGAAGTGGCGACCGCAATCAAACGGCTCCCTTGCGAACGTCACATTTGCAACAACTAGATTTTACAGAAGCGCTGAGCGCGATCGCTCGTCCTAGCCAAAACAAACCTTGAGAACACTTTCGTTCGCAACGAGCCTGGGACTAATCGACCATCGAACCAGGATCTCCATCTCCAAACTTATTCCCATGCGGGTTGTAGTCATCAATATTGGAAACGTCGAGTTGCGAGTCAAACTCCGCGTTGGGAACGATCATGATCTCGCTATACAAATCAGACTGCTCGGCAATCACATTGTGATGCCTGGTTAATTCCAACACAGCAAGAAACACACCAACCATGGCTGATTTGTGCATGCCTGGTTCGAACAATTCAGAAAACGACAATCTTTGTTGAGCCACGATTCGCTCATGAATACGCTGCATGTAGACATGAATAGGCGTATCGTCATAAGTGATATTGGCTTGAGGCACGGGCCGATTGTCTCGCAGCACCCGCCCAAAAGCACTCACCAAGTCCCATAGCTCGACATCATCTAATGGCTGGTCTGCTAAATCAACACGACGCGGAGGCAAGTCGTCGGCGATCCTGGCACAGCGATTTTGCCAGTTCGTGCGTCGTTCTTCCAACAGCGAACTTGCGTCACGAAACTGCTTAAACATCAGCAAGCGTTGGACAAGATTCTGACGAGGGTCAATTTCGTTGGGGTCTTCTTCTTGCTCATGTTCATTGCGAGGCAAGACCGCGCGGGCCTTGAGTTCCACCAACATGCTCGCCACATCAATGAAATCTCCGACCGAATCAATCGAAATTTCTTTTAGCACTTCGATGTGCTCAAGAAACTCATTCGTCACCCGCGCCAAAGCAATTGACGTCAACTCGACTTCGTGCCGGCGCACAAGATAAAGCAATAAATCGATCGGCCCTTTAAAATGGTCGCTAGTTACTTTGAAGCTCAATTGAATTCGATGTTGTTGGAGCCGGTCGGTTAGTAAATTGGTTGTTCTCTGGTCGTTTGCGAATCGACAGTTTTTGTCGGCCACCGTTTTGAATGACGCGACTTAAAACGAATTTCATTTTCATGCGCATTTGAATCGGAAATCGTACTCTGCATACGTTTGCAACGACCATGCCAATCGGGCCGCCTTCATTGCGATCATGGCAGGTCAGGTTCTAGCACTTGGAACGGATCCACCTTGCACGCCGGTAAATCTTATTCGACCCAATTATATTAGTTGTTTTCCCAATCTTGCCTGATCGTAAATAGCTTGTTGAAAATACGCAGATTTAAATTGCGATAGCGTTATATCTTACCGATATCTCCTGTGTTGACCCATCAACACCTTTTTGATGACACACAACGGCTGTGTATCACCGCGACAGCAATGAAACGAGGAGAGTGCCGAGAATGCCCCAAGATCAAATCAAGATCACAAACATTCAACAGCTACGACAATTCGTCTCTCATACACTATGCCAACGAAATGATTTCGAAGAAGGGATTTTCCAAGTCACGGAAAGAATCTTAACACGCGGCAAACGGACTTGCGGCATTTTCTTTTGCCTCCATGGTCCACGCAGCGTGAAGCTTACCGCAGTCTGGGAAACCGAAACCAACACGATTTTATTTTATGGTTCGACGGGTGAGAGATTTAAGAGAACCGTGCTTTCGGCAGCACCTCAAATAAAGCCGAATTAACTTTCGCATTCATCTACTAATTTATAAAGACAAGGAATTCTAATATGCTCGTTCTTTCCAGGAAGGAAAGCGAAAAGATTATGCTGGGCGATTCAATCGTCCTGACGATCGTAAGAGTTTCCGGCGACCGGGTACGTTTAGGAATTGAAGCTCCTTCGGACATGCTAATTCTCCGAACGGAACTTGAACCCGCCAACCAACAATCACAATCTGAAAAAATCTCGAATTCGAAACCACGACAAAAAGCGGCATGATGCCAAGTAAGTCGTGAGGCCCATTGCCAACTTCATTTCAGACGTGTCTTGAAGCACCAGTGGAACTCGATCGAAACCGATACGAAAAAGAGCAGCCGAATTTCGGCTGCTTTTTTTATGCGCCGAAGTCAAGCTTTCGTTCAGCTACATCGATCCAAATTGACGCCTAACTCAAAATCAACACAATTTTAGAATCTCCGAGAACCGGCCAAAAAAGCAGCAATTTTCAAGCTGCCCGAACCAAAACAAGCAATTTGTGTCAGCCTCAACGTACGCGAACTATTTGACATTCTTCCACTCAAGCCCTGCCTCTGCCGATGCCTCGTAAAAAACGCCAACCCCGAATCCAGATGACTCGATTCCCGTCGATCGGTGGGCCCGAATTCGATCACCTCGACCAACCGTGCATCGCCTTCCGAAAGTACGACGGCTCCAACCTTCAGTTCAAATGGACGCAAGCCGATGGCTGGTGCGAATACGGCACGCGGAAGCGACCAATCAACGCAGACAACCCTTTGTTCGGTCAAGCAATTGAACTGTTTCACAAAAAGTATGCCGACTCCATTCTGTCTGCTTTTCGCAAGCAACGAGAGTATCGCAATGCGAAAGTGCTGGTCGCATTCTGCGAGTTCTTCGGGCCCAATACTTTTTCTGGGCTGCACCGTGAATCGGACACGAAGGAGTTAAAGCTTTTCGATATCCTGATTCCCGAGAATGGTTTTGTGCTGCCAGACAATTTTCGAACACACTTTGGAAATTTGGACATTGCCGAAGTCGTCTACGAAGGTCTTCTGACAAAGCAATTCATGCAAGACGTTTACGTTGGAAAATTCGATGTTGGCGAGGGTGTCGTTGCAAAAGGCGTCAAGGAATCCCAACGCAGAAAAGGCAAAACCGAACGCACGTCTTGGATGGTCAAAATCAAAACTAAGGTTTGGTTGGAAGAACTGGCAAGGCGAGCCGGAAATGACGGAAGTCTGATCCAGGAACTGGAAGACAACCGTAATCAGCAACGAACTATCATCAACGATTCGAAGCCCAAATTCTAAGTAAGAAACGCGGGAAAAAAACTTTGACAAATCCTTGTTTAACCCGACACCGGAGACGAGATTTTTGTCCGAAGAAGTTGAGTGAATGCCTCCCCTGCGGGATCGGGTTCAACGTTCATGGAACGGTATTATGGCAAAACGAATCAAACGAAATCCAGACATTATTCTTCTCGTCATCCGAATTGCCATCAGGCGTAGACCCGCACTTCCGTCTTCCCCAATCGCCAAAGCTTCGAAGTGGACCGCTCCTTCGGAGCTACTTTGATCAAACGTCATCCGTTCCTTACTGCAATAACGTGAACACAAATGACACCTTGCATAGATTCAATGTTTCTCGGAGGCGATCATGATTGGATACGGTGTGCCGGAGCTTCAAATCGTCCTGATCGTCGCGATTTTGTGGATCGCTGTTTTGCGTGTTGTCAGACTTCGACGCCAAAGCAAATTCTGCTTTCGATGTTTTCACTTTAGCCAGCGCGGCAAACCGGTCTGCATTCATTGCGGGAGTTCGCTGAATTGAAACTATTTTCCTTCGCCACAATCAATTTTGATTGGCAAATTTGTAGTTTCGTTGCAATTCGGATCAAATGTAACTTCCAAAGTTACGCATCCGAAAACGATTGGCTCAGACCACCATGCGACTGCAATCAGACTCAAACTCAAATCACTTCTTTCCCGCCGGAGCCCCGCTTCGTCGGAATTCAGCTTCCATCCGAAAACGAACACTTCAAACTGCGATCGCTATTATCGGTGCACTTTTTATCGGTGCACTATTTTTTGCCCCGGTTGTTTTCAGCTCAACGGCCGTTGCACAAGACGAAATCCCCAACACGCAAAAGCTTGACATTCCATTTACCGAACCGGCGGATGCTCTGGCCGGTTTTGATCTTCCGGCAGGATTCAACGCGACGCTATTTGCCGCCGAACCCGACGTCCATCAACCGATCGCCGTCACCACGGACGGACGAGGTCGATTGTGGGTCGCCGAATGCTATACGTACTCGGACAGGCAACAAAACTACGATGTGTCGTTGAACGACCGAATCGTGATCTTTGAGGACTCCGACAATGATGGTGAATTCGACAAACGAACCGTTTTTTGGGATGAAGGCAAAAAGCTGACTGGCATCGAAGTCGGACTTGGCGGCGTCTGGGTCACGTGTGCCCCAGAGTTTCTCTTCATTCCTGATCGCAACCAAGATGATGTTCCCGACGGCGAACCAGAAGTTCTGCTCAATGGATTCGAAGACAACGTCATTCGCCACAACATCGTCAACGGCTTGCGGTGGGGACCAGATGGTTGGTTGTATGGTCGACACGGAATTCAAGCAACCTCTTTCGTCGGCGCTCCCGACGCAGCCGATTCACAACGATTTCCCATGAACTGCGCGATCTGGCGTTTTCACCCAACGGCCAAAAAGTTTGAAATCGTGGCCGAAGGCGGAACCAATCCGTGGGGGTTCGACTACGACAAACATGGCGAAATGTTCATGATCAACACTGTCATCGGACACTTGTTTCACATCGTGCCAGGGGCTCGCTACCGAAGAATGTACGGCTCCCATTTCAATCCTTACACTTATCAAATCATTGAACAAACGGCCGACCACTTTCATTGGGATCAAGGCGAAGAGCATTGGGCGGTCACCAAGAAAGACGGTATGTCTGGCGGCACCGATGCTGCGGGCGGAGGCCACGCCCATACCGGGCTAATGATTTATCAAGGCAACAATTGGCCCGCCGAATTCGACAACGCTTTGGTGACAGCCAACTTCCATGGTCGAAGATTGAACGTTGACACCGTTCATCGGGAAGGCAACTCCTACGTCGGACGTCACAGCCCAGACATTTTAAAGACGACGGATCCCTGGTTTCGCGGAGTCGAAATGATTTACGGACCAGACGGTGGCGTCTTCGTCTTGGATTGGTCGGATATTGGCGAATGCCACGAGAACGATGGGATCCACAGAACGTCCGGTCGAATTTTCAAGTTCGTCCATGGCACACCCAATCCAATTCTGGCCAAGAACTTGTCGAAATTATCGGACGATGAGTTGATTGAAATGTTTGACGCCGATGAATGGTATGCGCGCAAGGCTCGCCGGATTCTGCAAGAAAGATCCATCGGTGGCAACGAACAAATAGGCACAAAATTAGTGACGCGATTCGCAAACTTAAAAAGTAGCAAAGACCCAATTCGACTCAAGCTCCGAATCATGTGGGCCTTGTACTCCGCCGGAGCCGCATCCGAAGACTGGCTGTTAAAGCGTACCGAACATCCAGACGAGCACATTCGTTCGTGGGCAGTTCGCTTACTGGCTGATGGTCTTCGCGAAATATCGCCGACCGTCGCCGCGCGTTTTCTCAGCTTGGCCAAGCAAGACGAATCAGGATTAGTACGGCTCTATCTGGCCAGCTCGCTTAAACGCTTCGATGACCAACAGCGATTCGACATTGCCAGTGCACTTTGCCAACACGTTTCCGACGCGACCGATCGAGTCCAGCCGCACATGATTTGGTTTGGAATTGAACCGTCCGTTTTGGCTTCCCCGGAAGTCGCAATCGACTTGGCAACCCAATCGAAAATCCCACTCGTCCGCGAGAACATCGTTCGTCGTCTGACAGAAGAAATTGAATCCAACCCTGCCGCGAATCGATTCGCTGGCTGGCTCGCCGACGAAAACTTTAACGCGTCCAGCAAACTTGAAGTTCTCCGTGGCATGACGGCAGCGCTTAAAGGGTGGGTCAAAGCTCCCGCGCCAGAAAACTGGCAGACGGCGTCTAAGCAATTGGCTCAATCTCCTGACAAGACCGTGCAATCACTCGCGCAACAACTTGACGTCGTGTTTGGCAGTGGGCGAGTCATGGACGAGTTGAAGAAGTTGGTCGTCAATAAAGCAGCTGATGTTTCTGCTCGCACCAAAGCCATCGATTTGCTCGGCGACAACCTTGAACCGGCAGAATTATTTTCGATTCTTAAGCCTCTCTTGAACGATAAATCCGTAACGACTCAGGTTGCCAAATCCTTGGTTCACTGTGATACACCCGATGCCGCGAAGATTCTTCTCAATCGACTTCCCAACATGACTCCAAGTGGCAAATCCGCCGCCATCAATACTCTGGTGGCTCGTGAAACGTGGGCCTCGAAACTTTTGGCGGCCGTCAAGAATGAACGCGTACCTTCGTCGTCGATATCGGCTTGGCACGCCCGGCAAATCAAGAACTTTGGCAACGATGAACTTAATCAACAATTAGCCGATGCTTGGGGCGAAGTCAGAAATACCTCGCAGCAGAAACTAGAACAGATCGCCAATGTCCGAAAACTCGTTTCGGACAGTGCTGATAAAGCCAGCTCACAAAACGGAAAGGTGCTTTACGAAAAACACTGCGCAAGCTGTCACACGATCTTTGGATCGGGTGGAAAAATTGGCCCGGATCTGACGGGATCTGACCGAAAGAACCTGGCTTACTTGCTAGAAAATTTAGTTGATCCAAGTGCCTCGATTGCGGAAAGCTATCGTGCCTCGGTTTTCCAATTGGAAGACGGGCGGTTGCTGACCGGTGTCGTGACGGAAGAAAACGAGCGAACGCTAAAACTGCAAACCAAAGACGAACTACTGGCGCTGGACAAAACGACGATCGAAAATCGACGCTTGACCAATCTCTCGCTAATGCCTGACGGATTGCTGGACACACTCCAAGAAAGTGAAATCGTGGATCTGTTTGGCTTCTTGCAAACAGGAACTAAGAAGTAAGAACGACCTGCGAGTCAGGACGCTGAATTGGTCGATTGAACGGAATCGCGTTTAGCCGCGGTTAAACAGTTCATCGCCTGATCCGATCCAAACCCATTCTGCACCAACTTAACCGAACATTCGAAGCGGTTTGCAAGTGAATGAACGATTGGTATTTGAAACTCGAAAGTTCACCTTATCTCAAGCATTGGACGTTAACTCCTTTTGACGCTCGACGGGCCTTCTTTTAAAATAGCAATCAAGTCGCTGTGACTTGTTCTTTCTCTCATTCAATCGCCGGATCGCAAATGTTGAGTCGCCTGGAAGCTTTCCTTAACGACGCAATCTTGAGCAATTTCTTGAAAACCGTTTGTGGTGCGATTCTTGCGACCGCACTCCTTCCTAGCTTGCTGAACGCCAAGCAGGAAAATGAGCTTGCCAAATTCTCGGATCAAGAGCTGGATTTTTTCGAAACCAAAGTTCGTCCGCTCTTGGTCGAAAAGTGCTTCGATTGTCACGGACCGGATTCAGAACCGATCGAGGGCGGATTGAGCCTTGGCTCGCGTGCCAACATTCTCACCGGCGGAGACACGGGCCCGGCAATCGTTGTCGGACATGCAGCCCAAAGCCTGATGATTGACGCGATCAATTATGGCGAAGTTTATGAGATGCCGCCTGACACGAAGATGTCAGACGATGAAATCGCCATCATTACTAAGTGGGTAAATTCTGGCGCGGCTTGGCCGACCGAATCTGGTGTGGCAACAGTCGACCCCAAAAAAGCGTTTGACTTGGAAGGCCGGAAGTCCGAGCACTGGTGCTGGCAACCTGTCAAGAATCCAAAAACTCCTGCAGTCAAAAACGAACAATGGCCCCGCGATGCGATCGACAACTTCATCTTGGAGAAACTCGAAAACGCAAACCTTGAACCTGCCAAGCCTGCAGATCGTCGAACTTTGATTCGCCGCGCTTATTTTGACTTAATTGGACTGCCCCCATCCGCCGAACAGGTCGAAGCCTTCGTCGTCGACGCTGACAAAAACGCTTTCGAGAAAGTCGTCGACCGCTTACTGGCTGACCCAGCCTTTGGCGAACGTTGGGCTCGGCATTGGATGGATCTGACACGTTACGCGGAAACCTATGGTCACGAGTTCGACTATCCAATTCATCACGCCTATCAGTATCGCGACTACCTCATCCGAGCCTTCAACGATGACGTGTCTTATGACGATCTGATTCAAGAGCACATCGCCGGCGATCTAATCAAGAAACCAAGACTTAACGACAAGAAAAAATACAACGAATCGATTCTCGGCTCCGGGTTTTGGTTCTTAGACGAAGCCACGCACGGCCCCGTCGACGTTCGCGGTGATGAAGCCGGTCATATCGACAATCGAATCGATGTCATGACCAAATCGTTTTTGGGTTTAACCGTTGCTTGCGCCCGCTGTCACGATCACAAATTCGATGCCATTTCGACAGAAGATTATTATGCGCTGGCTGGCTTTCTACAAAGTTCGCGGCAACAGTTGGCGATGCTCGATCCAAACCTCGAGATCCAGCAGGCTCATCAAGCCGCTTCAAAGCTGGTTCAACAGGGTGACAAAGTTTCGCGCGAGCTGGTTAACCGCCTTAAGACGGCAGATAACGAAACGGTCTCGAAGTACATGCTGGCGGCGTTAGAATTTCTGCGAGTCGACAAGAGCTGGAATAACCGTGACGCTTTTCATTTCGAAGGCGAAGGACTGCAAGAAATTGAGATCACCGGTGGCGAGACTCGGATCCAAGAACTGAAGCCACAGGATGGATTGACCTGGGGAAAGCATAAACAATTTTGGTGGCTCGACGCAAAAAAAGACGACCAACTCAAGCTGGAGTTTGAACTCAACAACGTTCAAGGCAAACAGGAATACGAGCTTGAGATCGAGTTCACGAAGGCACCGGACTACGGTGCGTTCAACATTTCACTCGACGGGAAACGTCTTTCCAGTAATTACGATCTTTATGCCACGAAGCTTTCGAAGTCTGGGCCAACCGTGGTTGGCAAAGTGATTCTCGAGCAAGGCAAGCATGCTTTGGAATTTAAAGTCTCCGGGCATCACGACGACGCGATCGCGCGGCATATGCTAGGGATCGATTGGATCAAACTGAAACCGGTCGCCGAAACGGACAACCAACTGCTTGCCTCGATTGCTGAACGACACAGCGCAAATTTAGATATCACGCAGAAATTGATCGACGCCATAAAGGCCGATTCGGATCCGCGTTCTTCACCTAGAGAGCTGACCAATTCGATCGGCGTATTGAAAGCCGCATCAAAATCACGTCAGCCGATTGATTTGGCCTTTGCCAACAAAATATCGTCTGACGTATCGGCTGGTCAGACGGCGGCCAAAAAGTGGAACAGCGAATCGACGCAGTTTGCAAATTTCAAAGACGGCCTGCCCGAAGGATGGTTCCAAACGGGTTTCGCGTTTTCGCACGAATCAAAGTCCCAACTTTTCTCGGGAGCGGGCCATCAACTTCGGGCCGTCGACTCATTTAGTAGCGGCGTCAACGGCTCAAGATTTTACGGCGTTCTTCGCTCGCCAACATTCACTTTGGAAACTGACAAAATCTTTTATCGGTTAAGAGGGCAGAACGCATCGGTTCGCCTGATCGTGGACGGCTACGTCATGGACGTCTACAACGCGCTGCTCTTCAAAGGATTGAACAAGAAAATTGATGAAGTCCCGAATTTTCAATGGATCACTCAAACCCAAGACCTTAATCACTATATCGGTCATCGAGCACACATCGAGATCATTGATCACGGCGATGGTTTTATTGACGTCGATCAAATTCGCTTTTCAGAATCGAACCTGCCGAGAAACTACAGCGATTCTGAATTTGCCTTTCAAGGCAAACAAAATGAAAACGAGAAGTATGGTCTTTCAGAATTCGTAAATCAATTGGCAGCGGGCTTTACTTCGGAGCTCGCAGACGATCTTAACACTGATCGTGAATTGGCATCATGGATTTTGAAGCACGATTTAGTCGAAGTCTTTTGCGCCAAGAATGAAAACGTTTCAACGCGGAACCGAATTTCAAAAGAGACCGCCTATGTTTCCGTGAATTCAAATGACTCACGGATCGACAACGACTCTTCAACTGACAACGAAAACCTATTGAACAAACTCGCTTCAATCCGAGAACGCCTGGAAAAACTGAACGAGGAAACCCCCCGCCCAATGTTTGGTATCGCGATGGCGGACGGAACCGGCGAGGAAGAAAAGATCTTTATTCGTGGCAACCACAAAACATTGGGCGCGGTCGCGACTCGGCGTTTTCTTTCCGCGATTTCAGGCCGCAGCCTCAATCCTGCCGATGGAAGCGGACGGCTAAAATTGGCTCAGAAGATCACTGCTCGAAACAATCCACTGACTTCTCGAGTCGCAATCAATCGAATCTGGCATCACTTGATGGGCGGCGGGATCGTTGAGTCCGTCGACAATTTCGGTGTGTTGGGAAAAACGCCGACCCACCCGGAGTTGCTCGACCATCTCGCCACCAGTTTGGTGAAAGATGATTGGTCGGTCAAAAGAATGATCCGGCGGATTGTTCTTACAAGCACTTACCAAATGGCCAGCAAACCCAACGAGGCGGCAGCAACCATCGACCCCAACAACCAACTGCTTCATCGAGCCCGCATCAAACGTCTTCAAGGCGAAGCCATTCGCGATTCGATGCTGCAGATTTCTGGCGAACTGGACAAGACAATGTTTGGGCCGTCGGTTCCGATTCATTTGACGGAATTCATGAAGGGTCGCGGTCGGCCGCGAAAAAGCGGACCACTCAACGGGAACGGGCGACGAAGCATTTACGTTTCGATCAATCGAAACTTCTTGTCTCCAATGATGTTGGCTTTCGATACGCCGATCCCTTTCAATACCGCGGGCAAGCGAAATCAATCGAACGTGCCGGCGCAAGCCTTGATCCTAATGAACGATCCGTTCGTGACCGAGCAAGCCAAGAAATGGGCCGAGGTATTGAGTCGACGCCAAGACGACAGCATCGAAGAACGAATCACATTGAGTTACAACGAAGCTCTCGGGAGGCCGCCAACCGATTCCGAGTTGAGCCGTTCAAAAGACTTCATCGAAACTCAAGCCGCCGAACGCAACATCGAACCAGGCCAAATATTGACTCACGTTGAACTGTGGCAAGACTTCTGTCACGTACTCTTCAACGTGAAAGAATTTGCCTTCATCAAATAGCGAGCTATTACTCTGCCGCGTCTACGCCAATTAAACCGGTCACACCATGAACTTAAATTACAACACACCATTTGCTCGCTCAAGTCATTGTGGGCGTTTTCGTCAGCCTGATTTGTCACGGCGTTCGATGCTGAAGAACACGGCCTGCGGATTCGGATCGGTGGCTCTTGCCGCGTTGATGGCCGACCCTTCTTACGCTGGACTTGGAGCCCTAGATTCAGACGCCGATTCTGACAACTCGATGGCTCCCAAGCAAACACACTTTGCCGCCAAAGCCAAACGCGTCATTTACTTATACATGGACGGTGGTCCATCCCAAGTCGACTCTTTTGACCCGAAGCCATTATTGGAAAAGGAAAATGGCGTTCCGTTCAAAATGAAGATTGAGCCGACGCAATTCAACAACATTGGCAAGACGTTGATGAGCCCTTGGAAATTCAACAACTACGGCGAAAGCGGCACGCCGGTAAGTGACTTGTTTCCCAACATTGCCAAACACGTTGACGAGATGGCGGTCATTCGGTCGATGACCAGTAATTTTTCCGAGCACACCAACGCCAACTACTTTTTGCACACGGGCAATGGATTCCAAGGCCGTCCGTGTATGGGAGCGTGGACTGGATACGGATTGGGCAGCGAGTGTCGTGATCTGCCAGGATTTGTCGTTCTCAACGGTGGCTTGATTCCTCCGGGTGGGCTCGATTGCTTTAACAGCGGATTTTTGCCGGCAACCTATCAAGGCTCGATTTTCAATTCGGGCGACGCGCCGATTGCGAACATCCGCAGGACTGAGAAATCAGATCGTCTACAACGCAACAAGCTCGACCTGCTGAAGCATCTTGATGCCGGCAGCCTCGAGCAGATCGGGCGAGTCGACAAAATCGAATCGGCCATTGCGAATTACGAACTGGCCTATCGAATGCAATCGGTGGTTCCCGATTTGGCAAGCCTTGACGGTGAAACCGAAGCGACCCGAGAGATGTATGGGCTGAATGCAAAAACGAAAGGCACCGCGATTTTCGGTCGACAATGCTTGGTCGCCCGCCGAATGCTCGAGAAGGGTGTTCGCTTTATTGAACTAACCTGCCCTCACGTTGGTCACGATCGCTGGGATCAACATCAAAATTTAAAGACGGGGCACAAACAAAACGCCGATGCGGTCGATCAGCCTATTGGAGCACTGCTGACGGATCTGAAGCAACGAGGCTTGCTAGACGAGACGCTTGTCGTTTGGTCGGGCGAGTTCGGCCGGACTCCATTTGCTCAAGGTAAAAATGGCCGCGATCACAACCCGTTCGGCTTCAGCCTTTGGATGGCAGGTGCTGGAATCAATGGCGGCACGATCCACGGTGCCACTGATGAATACGGTTACAAAGCAATCGAAAACAAAGTCGAGATTCATGATTTGCACGCGACGATGCTACATTTGCTGGGCATGGATCACAAGAAATTAACCTATCGCTGGTCGGGCCGCGACATGCGATTGACGGACG
>CAZPTT010000157.1:0-1815 GCA_964589435.1 uncultured Pirellulaceae bacterium | reverse complement strand
GGGTACAACAACGTGGAAGATCCTGTCCACGTTCACGATTTCAACGCGACGATGCTGCATTTGTTGGGTATCGATCATGAACAGTTAACCTACAAATACCAAGGTCGCCGTTTTCGATTGACGGACGTTCATGGAAAACTGATCAAAGAGGTTTTGTCGTAGTCCCTCGGGCTGAATTTCGACAAAGAATAACATTGGAACGAATTTACTTGGACAACGCAGCAACGAGCTGGCCTAAACCGGAATCAGTTTACGCGGCGATAGATCACTTCCAACGCGTGGTCGGCGCGCCGGCCGGGCGTGGAGCCTACAAAGAAGTCATCGATGTCTTGCGGTTGATCGAACAAACGCGCAGCCAAATTGCCGATTTCATCAACGCCCCTGGAGACCGGCGGAATATCGCCTTTACTTATAGTGGCACCGATTCCCTTTCGACCGCGATCATGGGAGTTCTCAACGATGGCGATCATGTCGTCACGTCAACCGCCGAACACAATTCTGTCTTGCGTCCGCTACGTTTCCTGGAAGACGCGAACCGGATTTCGGTTTCTCGGGTCGATTGCGATCTCGACGGTTACGTTGACGCGAGGAAGATAAGCGAGGCCGCCCAAGCCAACACGAAACTGGTTGCACTTACTCATGTCAGCAACGTCACTGGGGCCATTCAACCTGTCGAGTCCGTTGGGAAATTCTGCCGCGAGAACGACATTATCTTTTTACTCGATGCAGCTCAATCGCTGGGGCACATCCCTGTCGATGTGCAGGCGATTGGCTGTGACATGCTGGCAGCACCTGGACACAAAGGCTTGCTCGGCCCTTTGGGCACAGGCATTTTCTACTATTCAAACAGGATGGGAGAGCGAGTCCAACCGCTGAGGTATGGCGGCACTGGAACGCTCGGTGGAGCCGACGAGCAACCGACGGACTTCCCTGACAAATTCGAGTCTGGCAACTTGAACGCGCCGGGAATCGCTGGCATCAATGCGGCTATCGAGTACTTGCAAAGCGAAGAAGGGAAAGCATGCTTGGCCGAAGCAGAGGAATGCAAAACGCTTCTGCTCGCCGGACTGCAGCGGATTGCTGGCATCAAGCTATTCGGCCCGGCCGAAGCAGACCGACGAACCGGAGTTTTCGCTTTTTCCGTTGACCCCATGGCCTGCACCGATGCCGCGGCCGCATTGGATTCCGCTTGGTCAATACAGACGCGTGCTGGACTTCACTGTGCGCCGCTGCTTCACCGGACGCTCGGAACCGAGACTGCGGGTGGTTTGGTTCGGCTAAGCCTCGGCTTGTTCAACACAAAAGAGCAGGTCGAATCAGCAATCAGCGCAATCTCCGAACTGGCCAGCGAACAACACGTCTAATTGCTTAGACCTCAGCCCATGAATACTAACTGGACAAACTCTTCCACTTGGACATTCGAAACCGGGGAGCATCTTAAAATCGCTGAAGGTGCGATCACTTATTGCGATAAATGTGTTGCCAAGTACCCTGATGCAAAGGATGAACTGGGAAATTTGAGAGCTTGCGCGATAGCGCTACTGGCTATCGATCAATTGAATCGAAACAACCTCCATTCACTTTATCACAAGATAATGAAGAACCGCCGATCTGAAGGAACGGGACATAACATGCTGGCGGAGTATGTTGGCAATCTGTACGCTAGGCTTTGAGTAATTATGTCGATCGTCCGACGCCGAGACATTCAGTTGTCTAAAACTCATTCACATAAACAACCAGTGAATACCGTGGGGGCAGAGATGCGTAATCCATTTGTCCACAGAGTTGGAGGTGTCGTAAGTGCTGACATCGCCG
>CAZPTT010000156.1:0-14541 GCA_964589435.1 uncultured Pirellulaceae bacterium | reverse complement strand
CGTCAGTTTGCTGAGACTTCTCACGCCACTCGCGTTTGATCTGGTCTTTTTTCTTGCGAAGTTTATCGGCTTGATCGCGCAAGCTGGCTGCCTTTTCAAAATCTTGATTGGCAACTGCGTCTTCTTTTTCTTTGTTTAGACGCTCGATGTCTTCGTCGATTTCCTTGAGATCTGGTGGTCGGCTCATGGTGCGAAGTCTCACGCGAGCACCTGCTTCGTCGATCACGTCGATCGCTTTATCCGGCAAGCAACGTCCAGTGATGTATCGACTGGAAAGGTCAACAGCAGCAGCGACCGCGTCGTCGGTGATCTGTACTCGGTGATGCTCTTCGTAACGTTTTCGCAAGCCCTTCAGGATCGCAACCGTTTCATCGTTGGATGTCGGATCAACCATGATTTCTTGGAAACGTCGAGCCAACGCGCTGTCTTTTTCGATGTACTTTCGGTACTCGTCAAGCGTCGTGGCACCGATGCATTGGATTTCGCCACGGGCGAGAGCCGGCTTCAATACGTTGGCCGCGTCGATGGCACCTTCAGCACCACCGGCTCCGACAAGTGTGTGGAGTTCGTCGATGAAGAGGATCGTGTTCTTCGCACGACGCACTTCGTTCATGACGGCTTTGATGCGCTCTTCAAATTGACCACGGTATTTTGTGCCGGCAACCATCATTGCAAGGTCAAGCACGACGATTCGTTTTTCAGCCAAGATCTCAGGCACTTCGCCGGAAACGACAAGCTGAGCGAAGCCTTCAACGATCGCTGTTTTTCCAACACCCGCTTCACCGAGTAGAACTGGGTTGTTCTTGGTACGCCGGCAAAGAACTTGAATGGCCCGTTCGATTTCTTGAGAACGGCCGATGACTGGGTCGAGTTTTCCAGTGCGAGCAAGTTCTGTTAGATCACGACCGAAGCTGTCGAGAGCTGGCGTTTTTGATTTGCCGCCTTTGGCCGATGACGATTCTGAACTGCCACCGCCGCCTTCGCGGCCGCCGCGCTCCGAGCCTTCACCGCCCTCAAGTCCGTTGCCCAACAGGTTAAGAACTTCTTCGCGAACTTCTTCGAGCTTCAAACCTAGGTTCATCAGAACCTGAGCCGCGACGCCTTCTTGTTCACGCAGCAAGCCAAGCAGAATGTGCTCGGTGCCAACGAAATTATGGTTCAGGTTGCGTGCTTCTTCCATCGAATACTCGATGACCTTCTTGGCACGCGGAGTTTGAGGGAGTTTGCCCATCGTGATCATTTCCGGACCACTTTGAACAAGCTTTTCAACTTCGAGTCGAATCTTACGCAAATCGACGTCGAGGTTTTTAAGTACGTTGGCGGCAACACCGGTGCCCTCTTTGACCAGACCAAGCAACATGTGCTCAGTACCGATGTACTCATGGTTAAAGCGTTGGGCTTCCTGGTTGGCCAGTTGCATGACCTTCCGGGCCCGGTCAGTAAAGCGTTCGTACATATCCTGTCCCCTCTTAAACACTCTCAAGTAGTGTTCGTTGAATTCGGGTTGTTTCTATTTCAAAAAGTGGTCGCGAAAAATCATTCTGACACGGAAAATCGTCAGTCTGAAAAGTCTCTGAAATCCGATTGATCGCGATTCAAAATCATGCTCTCACATAACCATCGTTGTTCGACGGCAAGACATCTGATTGCTCAGGCCCGCCGCTTTGTTCCGATTGTTCATGTTCGGCAATCAACTCAATCAGCATCTGTTCTCTGCGAATCTCAAACATCCAATTGGCGGATTCGTCGTACTTGAGGATTTCGTCCAGCTTATCCGCGGCCTCATCCAGCCGCCGGTTATGCCGAAGTAATGTCGCCAGTAACAAACGCGACTCAATGTCGCGAGGATTACCAGATAGACATCGCCTCAACAGAATCTCCGCCTCCATCCAGTGTCCCCCTAAGTATTCGCGTTGCGCCTGAATAAACAAGGTGTCACTCACTTGAGAATCATCCTGTGATGGGATTTTTCTCACTGACATCAAGTCAGGAAGGCATCTGTACGCGGCTGCCGCAGAGGTCATCCATATCAATAAAATTACCGGCCAAGCAAACATGGGGAAAGTTTCACCCAATGACCAAGGCCACAGAAAACTAGAAACCAAAGCCAGATTCAGCAGCACAGAAAAGCCGACCGCTAATAGTAAAGAGGACATGTATCCCCGATACCAAAGCCCCGGAAGTCCCGGCCACCCGCAAAGCAATACTGGCCCCCAATTCATGGGCGTTCTCCGAATTCCATTTCTAAAAGTACCACCTGTTAGCGACCGTGGTACGAAAATATAATTTCCGCAAATGCGACTCACCGAATCCAAGTATCAATCTCTACAGGATTTACGTCAATCTCAATCAAGTCTGGCTGTTTTACCTCTTGGCGGTACTTTCAGTGAAACCCGTTAAGTCAATCACCAAATAATTCATAACCTCCGCTTATACAAAGAGGTACGGCTATTCGAGATGAACGCTATCATCCGCAAAGTTGTGCTTTGTTTGGCCTCGCCTGAAACAGAGCTTGGGCCTCTTCCGAAAATCTCGCACATATATACGCCACCATCGCGGCCAAGCTTTGGCTGCCAAACCGTCTGTCAATCTGGCAGAAAATGAAAAGAAATGACTGAAAACCAACCTGAGAATTCCGTATTTCGAATACTGGACGCTGCCATCAATCGAGCCTCCGAAGGGCTTCGCGTCGTAGAAGACTATCTTCGCATGGTGATCGCCGACGCTCATCTTTCCAGCCAACTAAAAAATCTTCGGCACGACTTGATCGAGGCAACCGCTTCGATCGATTCAGAAAAACGTATTGCAGCACGCGACAGCGAACAGGACGTTGGCCGGCAGATCCAGACGCCGGCGGAATATAAGCGTGGACCGATCGAGAGTTCTAACAGCACGCTTGTGCAAGCCAATCTCGCTCGCGCTCAGCAGGCGTTTCGATCGATCGAAGAATTCTCAAAAACGGTCGATGTCGACGTCGCAAAAAAGATCGAACAGATTCGCTACCGAACCTATACGCTTGAAAAGTCCATTCTGACGACGGTTCTGAGTCTCAGGAACCTCGCTGATTCGAAACTTTATGTCCTGGTCGACTCACGGATTTCAGAAGAGGACTTGGGTGGCGATGCTATTCAAGATTATTCAACGTTGGATCAACTGATCCATCAGTTGGTCGATGCCAATGCGTCAATTATTCAGCTACGTGATAAGCGTTTAAGTGCAAAGCAGTTGGTGGCGGCGGGAAAGGTGATTGCGAAAATTACGCGAGGAACCGAAACGCGATTCGTGATGAATGATCGAGCCGACGTGGCACTGGCCGCAGGCGCCGATGGCGTTCATGTCGGGCAGGATGATTTAAGTGTCGCCGCCGCGCGAAAGATAATGGGGGCCGCTCGGTTGGTTGGGGTCTCGACTCATTCTATTCAGCAAGCTCGACAGGCCGTGCTCGACGGCGCGAACTACATCGGTGTCGGGCCGGTGTTTCCTTCAAAGACCAAGTCATTCAAAGCTCATGTCGGAGTGGAGTTGGTCGAGCAAGTCTCCGCTGAAATTCAACTGCCGGCATTTGCTATTGGCGGGATTAACCTGGAAAGGGTTGATGACATCGTCGGTGCCGGTATGAAAAGAGTAGCAGTGGGCAACGCGGTAATCAGTGCGGTCGATCCCGGAGCCGCGGCCCGCGAAATGATCCAGCGGCTGTCATAGTCGTATTCTCACGACAAATTTGTGCGCAATCATTTCGTTCTAAGTTTTCAGCCTTTCCCTTGACATTCTATGGGAGCTTGGTATCTTGCTCCCATAGGCGTTCGATGGGAGTGGGTTTGACTGGACGGAGATGTGATGGCGAAAACCAAAAAGGCACCGATTTTACAAGGCAGTCTGGATCTGCTTGTACTGCAGGCTTTGAAAAAAGAAGCATTGCACGGGTATGCAATCACCAGACATTTGAAGCAGGCCAGCAAGGAGTATCTTCAAATTGAAGAGGGCTCGCTGTATCCGGCGTTGCACCGAATGGAACGTCGAGGGTGGATTGCTTCCCATTGGGGGGTTAGTGAATCGAATCGACGTGCGAAATTCTATCAGCTGACAACCGATGGGAAAAAGCAATTAAAAGTGGAGACGGCTTCATGGCAAAAGATGTCGGAAGCAATCGATCGAGTTTTGAATTTCCAGTTCTCAAATTAATCGGAGCGTCGACGTGAACACAAAATCAATCCGCTTCCCGCTTTCAAACTATCGTTCGATCAACACGATCAATTCAGACATTGATGACGAATTGAATTTTCACATTGATTGTCGCATTGATGAATTGATGACTAACGGGATGAGTAAACCTCAGGCAGAAGCTGAAGCTCATGCAGCTTTCGGGTCACAGCAGTTGATTCGCAAGAAGTGCCGGCAAATCAACTATGGCTCGCGGGTTTGGATCGGACGTATGGCTGTCTTGGGGCTGATGGTAGCGTTGTTGGCAATTGGCTTTCTGACAATGGAGTTGATTTCGCTCCGCGGTCAAAATGCCCAACTCAGCAACCAATTGAAAAATACGCAACGCCCTGCTCTGGCAGTAGCGGCGATTCCAGCACTTCATGAATCGACGGTTCAGGATGAAAAGCAAGATTTGATTGGTAAGGTTACCGATCCGGAAGGCGAGCCAGTTGCCAATGCCAAGGTCTTATTGATTCACAAGAGTTGGCCAAATAATCGTTTCCGAATGGATAACCTTGTCACCAAAACAAAGAAGGATGGTAGTTACAAGTTTCGGCGGCTGCATGTTTCCGGTTCGCAGGCAGAGTTCAAACTGACCGTATTGGCGAATGGGTTGGCAATGGCAGATCAGTACATTGAAAAGCCTGGCGAGAGATTGGAGTTCGACTTCCAATTGGAAGCTTCCATTCCAAAGACCTTTCTGTTCATGAATGACGGTAAGCCCCGTTCACGTGCGAGAGTCTTCCCGCTTTCACGTAGAGATTCCGATGGAATTGAGAGCATTATCTACCCGGCCAGTTCAAAAGAGGCTTCGTCGCGCACCGACGCCGAAGGCAAAGTCGTTATGAATCATTTTCAGGTTGGCGATGAAGTGACTTTGGCAATTTCGCACAACGGCGAGGTCATAGAAGAAACTGTTACGATCGACGATTCCCCTGAACAAAAGTTCGGAAGTGATGAGGCGGTTGCGCGAGACGGTTTGAAAGGGAATGCGTCGGCCAAAGTGATGGGGTCGATTTTGAATGAAGCAGGTGAGCCGGTCGCGGGTGCGAAGGTTTTGCTGATGTACAAGAGTTGGCCAAATAATCGTTTTCGCATGGAGCGGGCCGTCGCCAAGACGGATGAGGCTGGGCTGTTTGTTTTCCCGAGTAAATACCGCACCACGCAGAAATGCGCGTTTCTGGTTTCCGTTATCGCCGACGGTCAGACCATGACCAGCGAATACGTCACCAATATGGACGGCAAGAAACTTCCACCAGTGATTTTGGAAACCGAAGCTGCGATCAAGAAGAATTTCCTGCTTGAAGATTCAGACGGCAATCCTCTAGTAAACGCAGTCGTCTATCCGTTAAAGCGAGACGCTGCCGGAAAAGAATTCATGATCTATCCAGTGTCTGCTTCGGATGCTGCGACGAAAACAGACGCCGATGGCAAAGTTGATCTCAATATGTTCACGGGGGGCGATGAAGTCTCACTAGGAGTTGTTGTTGCCGGTTCGGTACAGAACGTAGAATTTTCTGTCGACGAAGAGACTGAGCAAACGCTTGTCGTAAAAAAAAAGTAGCTTTTGAAGAAGCCCAAAAGGCGGCTAGACAAGCAGTTAAACGCTGGGCGCCCAAGCCGACCGAGCCTCCGGCTGAACGCGTTGGGTGGGTGAAGTCGAACGTCGTGAAGTTCAACAGCGTTGATCCTGCTGACGTCGATTTTACGGATCTGCAACCGCTGAAAAAATTGATTGGTAATGCACGAATCGTTCAGCTTGGCGAGCAATCGCATGGCGATGGAACGTGTTTCTTGACCAAAACTCGTTTGATCAAGTTCTTGCACCAAGAGATGGGCTTTGATGTCATCGCCTTCGAAAGCGGATTGTATGATTGCGATCGGGCTTGGCGCGCGTTCGCCAATGGCGAGGCACCACTTGAGTCGGCCCAGCAAGGTGTCTTCGGCGTTTGGACCGGTAGTCGTCAGACGCTTCCTCTCTGGAAATACCTTGCCGAAAAATCGCAATCCGATTTGCCGTTGCAGTTGGCTGGATTCGATTGCCAGTTTACCGCCAGTGCGTCTCGCGTTCATTTGCCGGGAGAGCTTAAGCAATTTGTGAAAGACTTTGAGATCGCAGGTTTTACCAATGAACAGGTCGAGTCATTGATTGACGAATTCAATCAGCTCGGTGCATTTCAAGGATCCAAGCATGAGCCCTCGGTGTTTGAAGCGGCCATGAGTAAGTTGATCGACTTAACTGCAACGTTGGACGGCAGGGATGCAGAATCCAAAAAACGAATTCAGTTTTGGCATCAGTTTTTTGTCAGCACTCGATCGCTCGCTCGTTATCGCTGGGCAGAGGGTGAGACGGCAATGGAAGGCGTGGCCAAACGGGATGCGCAGATGGCGAAAAATCTTCTTTGGCTGGCCGAGCAGCGTTTTCCAAATCGAAAGATCATTGTTTGGGCCGCCAGCTTTCATCTCTTTCGCAATGCGGATGAGGTTGAGGTTCCAAGTGGTATCGCCAACTATGACGACCTAGAACCCATGGGGCACCTCGTCCACAAAGCTTTGAGCGACGACGTTTTTTCGATTGGCTTTACGGCGAGCCATGGATCAGCGGGCTCGTGGATGCGGGCTCCATTTCCTCTGGAGCCTGCGCCGTCGGGAACGCTTGAAGATCTTTTTGTTCGTGCCAAGATCGACAACGGTTGGTTGCAGTTAGATTCGCAACAGCCAGGAAGCGAGTGGCTTGGCGAAAAACTATTTGCGCGCCCGATGGGCTACACTTGGATGAAGGCTAGTTGGGAAAATCACTTCGACGCGATGATTTTCAACAAAGTGATGGAACCCAGCCGCCGGTGAGCAATTTGCTCTCCTCGTGGATTTTGCGGCCTTGCGTTACAATAGCCGCATGACCCTCGAACCATCGGAACTGGCACCGAATTTTGAAAATTCTGAAACAGCCACGGTAGCCAAGCAGTCTTCTAAGCTCAAAGAATCCGGCCCGAATGCTGGCGTCGGATTGAGTCCCAGCGACGAAGCGAACCACGCGACCAATTTCTTTCGAATTTGCCTTTATCAAATCGGATTGCGAGTCGGTTGGATCTTCAAGACCGAGAGCATCATCATGCCCGCTGTACTCGACGTGATCGGCGGCGCTGGGTGGCTGCGTGGCTGTTTGCCGATGCTGAACCGGTTCGGGCAAAGCGTTCCTCCTTTGCTTGCCTCGGATACGATACGAAATCTGCCGCAGAAGAAAGTCGGTCTGTGTACGTCAACGGCGACAATGGGAGCTTGTTTTCTGTTGCTCTCGGCGATTTGGGCGGTTACTGGCGGCGAAAAAAGTAGTTGGCTACCGATCCTGTTCTTGGTGGTGTACGCGGTTTTCTTCGCAGCCACCGGAATCAATCAACTTCAGTTCAATACGATTACCGGCAAACTAATCCAGGCCGACCGTCGTGGGCGACTGGCTTTGGTTTCGACGGTTCTAGGTTCGTCGATCGCAATTGTATGTGCTTGGTTTTTACTTCGGCTCTGGCTGGTCGATGGGGATGCAGCGGGCGGCGGTCCCAAGTTCTCAATGATCTTCGGGTTCACCGGAATTGCTTTTATTGTTTCGGCGTTGGTCGGGCTTTCATTGCGCGAATCAGTTGATACCAATCCAAGAGAGAAACGATCGGGCGTTGCGTTGCTGCTAAGAACTTTCTCGACGATTAAACATGATCACAACTTTCGTCGGCTGACGATCATTGGCGCGCTGTTCGGTATGTACTTGACGCTGTTTCCTCATTACCAAGCTTTGGCACGAGGAAGGTTGTCACTCGGATTGACGGCTTTGATTCCCTGGGTGATTGCGCAAAATTTCGGAGCGGCGTTGTTCAGTATTCCGGCAGGATGGATGGCCGACCGGTTCGGCAATCGTTTGGTGTTGCGAGTCATGATGTTGTTGTTGTGCGTCGCGCCGGTTCTCGCATTGGTGCTTGCCAGATTAGGCGACGCCGGGCAACCTTGGTTCACGGCTGTTTTTTGTTTACTTGGTTTGACGCCGGTAACATTTCGGATTTTGAATAACTATACGCTCGAAGTGACGGAGAAAATCAGCCATCCGCGTTACCTCAGTACGCTTAGTTTGGCGATGTCCGGGCCGGCCATTTTGACGTCGTCTTTTTTCGGGGCGCTCGTCGATTGGGTCAGTTTCGAATTTGTTTTCGCGATCGTGGTGAGCTGCGTTTTTGTCGGTTGGTTACTGACGTTTACTTTGGAAGAGCCTCGCCACAAGAGTGCCTGAGCCGATCCTGAATTGGATTCCCCTGCTCTCCTAGGACTCAACCGAGATGTCCTCGTTCCAAGTCTCCGGTTTCTCAGCAACGAATTTTTGCATCAACTCGTAGCACTTCGAGTCGTCGACCACGGTGACATCGACGCCACGCGATCGAAGCAACTCTTCTTCTCCCATGAAGGTTTTGTTTTCCGCGATAACGACTTTGGGAATGCCATAAAGCAGCATCGTTCCCGAACACATTGGGCAGGGCGAGAGAGTTGTGTAGAGCGTACACTCGCGATAAAAATCAGCCGTTTGTCGACCTGTGTTTTCCAATGCGTCCATTTCGCCGTGAAGGATAACACTACCTTTTTGAATCCGTTGGTTGTGACCGGCTCCAACGATCTGTCCATCACGAGCGACGACGGAGCCGATTGGGATTCCACCTTCGTTGTAGCTTTTCAACGCCTGCTCGTAGGCGGCTTTGATGAATTGATCCATGAGAAATTCAGCCTTGGGTCATTTCGTTGTGTCTGTTTCGGTAAGCACGTTATCTGTCATCCAGTCGGCCAAACGATCGGGCCAACTGCTAACAGTTTTCAATTTTGTGCGATTGCCCATGTTGAATCCGTGCCCCCCTTGGGTGAATAAGTGCATTTCAACGGGGACTTTTGCAGCACGGAATTTGTTCGTTAGATCAATGACGACTCGGGCTGCACCATCGTCGTTGGCAACCAGCAAGAACGCTGGAGGAGAATTTGCAGGGAGCGATTCTGGGATGCCTAGCGGGCCAGGATAAACCAAGATTTGAAAATCTGGTTGACAACTTGAGCGGTCGATTGTATCCGTCGCATCGGGATCACCAGCGTAGTCTGAGTAGGCGACCATCGAAACGACTTCTCCGCCAGCGCTAAATCCATAGATTCCAATTTTGCTTGAATTCAGTCCAAGCTTATCGGCGTGAGCCCGAACCCATCGCATTGCTCGTTGCCCATCTTGTTTTGCATGGACTTCGATTTTGTAGGGCGAATTTTCTTCGCGCGCGAGCCGATGTTTCAGGACGAAAGCTGCGACGCCAAGCTTGTTGAGATGCTTGGCGGCTTCTGTTCCTTCGGCATCGAAGACCAACTGCCGATGCCCGCCACCCGGAATGACGACCGCCGCCGCACCGTTCGCGATTTCTTTGGGCGGCAAGAAGACAGTCAGGCTTGGGTTGTGCACATTCTTCACCCACCAGTCTTTGGCTTGTTCGGGTTCGTTTTTGCGATCTTCAAATCCTGGCGCTCCATCCTTCCAAAGTGGAATAACGGTTCCATTTTTCAGCGATTTCAAATCAAGCTGTTTTTCGCTTGCAGGTTGCCGTTTTAGTTCAGCGGTTGTTTGGCCCGTCGCAGTCACGCCAGAGTTCAAGACGCAAGTCATGGCCACTGCAAGAACAAATAAATACATGTATCGCATTTTGCTTACTTTTACTTACCTAAGAGAGTTCGTCGTTAGTCGTGTGACTGGAAGATTTAACGGGCATCAATTTCAGACGCGCGACAGCTTAAATTTCAACAAGCGTTCGAATTTCAACAAACGTTAGTTTAGACGATCGGAACTGACGTTCAACTTGCTGGGTTGGTCGCGAAATGACGACTTCGGTACAATCTGAATCGAGATGTCTAATTCCAATGAAAATGAAATTCCAATAACTGGAGATTCGATGCTAAGAAACAACTTTAACGATGTTCAGCGAATTGCTTCCCTTAATCCAATGCTCTTGGCCGGATTCGCATTCGTCATTTTATCGAGTACCGCTTTTTCGAAAAATGCCAGCGCTCAGGATCTAGCAGGGATCAAATGTGTTGTAAAAGGTGACAAGGCCGCTTCGGCGGATATCGCGATCGATTACAAAGACGGCCAGGCTTATTTCTGCTGCGACAATTGCAAAGCTGCGTTCAAGAAGGACATGGCATCAGACAAGCCAACCATGACGATAAAAGCTAATCACCAGTTGGTGCTGACCGGTCAGTACGTTCAAAAGGGCTGCCCAATGTCGGGAGGGGCGATCGACGAAAACTTGATCACGAAAGTCGGCGGTGCCAACGTTGGTTTCTGCTGTCGGGCATGTCATGACAAAGTCGATAAGGCCGAAGGCTTGGCCGCCAAAGCAGCGATGGTCTTCACCGACGTTGCATTCTCAAAAGCATTCGAACTGAAGCCGGATGAGATTAATTTGGACGGCGTCAAATGCATGATGATGCCTGGCAAAGACGTGTCAAAGGAATTTGTTGCCGACTACGAAGGGCGTCAAGTTTATTTCTGCTGCAAAGGTTGTCTGGCGAAGTTCTCGAAGGATCCAACCGCCTTCACCGCGAAGGCGAATCATCAGTTGGTAGCGACTGGTCAAGTCAAGCAACTGGTGTGTCCGATCTCAGGCGGCGATGTCGACGATGAGCAAGTTTCAGATGTAGGCGGCGTCAGCGTGAAAGTCTGCTGCAAGCGCTGTAAGGCCAAGATTGATTCGGCTGATGGCGACGCCAAGATCGAACTCGTGTTCGGCAAAAAGGGATTCAAGCGTGGCTACATCGAAGAAAAATAGTGAGTTGAATTGGAGTTGGAAATAGAGTGCGAAACTGGTTGGAGGATGTGGTTCGCAGAGATTTCAAACGAAATGGGAAAGTGGACTGATCTATCGTTCACTTTCCCAGTTTGACATAATTTGAGGAATTGAAATTAGCTTGCCCAACCAGTCAAGGAAGATTGATGCGGATTTTTTTCTCCGTCGGCGAACCCAGCGGCGACCTGCATGGCTCCAACCTCATTCGCAGGATCAAGTCGCAAGATCCTAACTTCGAGTTTGTAGGATTTGGCGGCCCGAAGATGGCAGAAGCAGGATGCAATTTGCATTTTGACTTGACCGCCTTGGCAGTCATGTTCATCGGCAAAGTGCTCGCGAACATTCGAACGTTCTTTCGATTGATCGCGGAGGCCAACGACTACTTTCGTGACAATGATGTCGATGGGGTCGTCTTAATTGACTATCCCGGATTCAATTGGTGGATCGCACGTAAAGCCAAGAAGCATGGGATTCCGGTTTTCTATTACGGCATTCCGCAAGTGTGGGCCTGGGCTCCGTGGCGTGTTCGCAAGATTCGTCGATTCGTAGATTTCGTTCTTTGCAAATTGCCGTTCGAACCGGAATGGTTTGCCAAACGGAATTGTCAGGCAACTTATGTCGGCCATCCGTACTTTGATCAATTGGTGCATCAAGAATATGACGAGGCCTTCATTGAGGGTTTGCTGAAGCAAGATCAAATGTTGCTAACTTTATTGCCGGGCTCACGTAATCAAGAAGTCGAAAACAATCTGCCTATCCTGATCGATGCGGCGAATCGAGTTTCCGAAAAGGTGGATAACCTGAAGGTCGCCATTGCCTGCTTCAGCCAAAAGCAGCACGGCATGGCAAACACGATGCTGAGGGAGCAAGTGACATCAGAGAATTTTAGTGTCCAGCCCTACACCGGCCGTACTCCGGAGCTTTCGCGCGCTGCCACGGTTTGTTTGGCCTGCAGTGGCTCGGTTTCGATGGAGTTGTTGTTTCACCGCAAGCCGACCGTCATCGTCTACAAGGTTAAGCGGTGGGTGATGGTCGCACAGTCGATCATGCTGCGAACAAAGTTTATCACTTTGGTCAACCTGATCGCCTCGAAAGACATCGCTAAAAAGACTTGGCGTCCCTACGACCCTGATCGGCCTGATGGCGAAGTCGCGTTGATGCCGGAGTACCTGGTGACGGGCAATCCTGCCGCGAAAGTCGCTGCTCATGCGATTGAGTGGTTGAATAAACCCGATGTTCGTCAGCGAAAGGTCGTAGCGATGGACAAGCTCGCTTTAGAGATTGCGAAGCCGGGAGCAACCGAAAAGGCAGCCGATTTTATTTTGCACCGCCTTCAAGCGAACCAGGCTGCAAGTAGTCAAGAAATAGCTGATCCCAACGCCAAGGAAACACTGCGACGGTCGAATCACAAACCGGCCGCGTGATTCTTTCGAGTTCAATTAGTTTGACTTTACTCGTCCAGCGATCGAAGAATGATAACTGGTGTAAGATTGTTAGTTGCGGGCGTTGTCTTTACGATGTTCTTCTTCTCGAAGACGTGAAACTAAAACCTTTCGACGGCTGATGCGGACGTCGATTTTGGCAGGAGTGATTAGTGTTATTAAGTGAACCCGGAAAAACAGATTACGATTTGAACTTTAATTTGTTCGGGTTCAATGTACGGACGCATCCATCGTTTTTTATCATGCCAATCCTCATTGGTCGCAACCTAATTGATCCCGGCGTCAATACGGGAGTTGGTTGGCTGTTGTTGATTGCCATTTTTTATGTGTCGATCTTGGTGCATGAGCTTGGCCACGCGTTTGCCTTTCGGAAGTTTGGGATTCATTCTCGCATCGTGCTTTACTGGATGGGTGGACTGGCGATTCCTGATTCTGGGAACGCGTGGTCGTCTCAGTCCAGCCGCGGGCTTACACCGAATCAACAAATTACCGTTTCTTTGGCGGGGCCAATTTTCGGATTCCTGTTGGCTGGTTTGTTGATTGGAATCGTTTACTCAATCGGTGGCTTTATTGTCAACGTTGGAGAGTGGATTCCGGTTCCGCTTCCAAACCTATTAGATACATCCATCGGAGGTAATGCTTCGCTCCGAATGATCTTTACGGTTGGCATTTTGATCAATGTATTCCTCAACATTCTAAACCTGGTTCCCATTTTTCCGCTTGATGGAGGTCAGGCCACCAGGCAGGTCATGTTGCAGATAGATTCTCATAGCGGACTTCGAAATAGCATCATTTTGTCGATGGCCACGGCGATCTTGATCGCCGTGTTCAGCCTGCAAACAGGCGATCAATTTCTCGCCTTCTTCTTTGGTTTCATGGCCTATTCCAACTATCAATCACTACAGCAGTACGGAAGCGGCCCCCGCTGGTAAGGCGTACCAATCGCGGGCAAGAGGTTGGAAAGTCGTATCTCTCTTAGATGTTTTGATTTCGATCTCTCTTAGGTCTACCACGTGGCTGATCATCCATTTTTAAAACGGATGAATTGCGTTGTTGATTCTATGTTGCGATCAATGACGGTCATTAATGCAGTGTGTACGAACTGCCAGTGAGTTAGCACGTTGAAGCCGAATGGAATCGCACTGGTAGACAAAAAACTTGTTTCAAGTGATGCAAAAACAAAACGAAAAAAGCGAGTGAGTTAGTGCAAAACAAAATGAAACGCTTAATTTCTTGTTTGGATTGAAATTTTTTCAAACTTTTCTGTGATTTTTTAAAACGCATCACGATTAGCAAAAACATATTGCAACGTTTTCTATTTTAACACGCTGTTAAAACTCAAACTCAATTCATTTGCCGTTCTTGGGTACGCGTTTTTTCGTTTGTCGTGTTTCCGCTTAAGCTAAACCACAACGCTCGAAGGAATTTCTAACCACACACGATGTGTTTGGACTGGTATTGGGTCAACCTTGCGCTCGACGCGTGTTGTAACGAAAAAAGTGTGGTATTCCGCGATGAATGTTTACTTTTGCGACATGCTTTGCCGTTGATCTTTCACGATCATTGTCTCGTTATGAAACAGGAATTGCGTTTTGGTGTTGTCTGATTTGCATTACTACGCTTCATTCGCCCGTCACGTCAGACAAGTTTGATTGCGATTGTTTATTTACAACTCTGTGCAATTGAAAAAAAACGGTTTCTATTTGGTTTGAATCCGAACAAGGAAGCAAGTTGATAATTTGAATTAACAAATTGAAAATCAGATTCATCGTTGACTAAAAAAAATCCGAAAACTGAAAAAACAACATTGAAAAAAATCAATTGTTTTCTAAAACTTACGCAATCGGATTCCACATAGCGGCGCGATAAACGGAAACGTTTGTTGCTCGTTGAGTCAACCACCGATGGTTGATGTGGAAATCATTCGAAACCGATTAGTTTATTTCGAATGGTGAGTTGGGTTTGATATTGGCAATTGTTGCCGAGGAGCCAACTCGCCACGGTCTATTAACGGAGGACGTCCTGTGGCCAAAAAGAAGAAGAAGGCA
>CAZPTT010000155.1:0-14680 GCA_964589435.1 uncultured Pirellulaceae bacterium | reverse complement strand
TCGCGGCTACGATCCCGTTTGCGATCTATGCGTTGCTCAGTTCCAAAGCTGGTCAAGAACCACTGCCGGTCGAACTACCAGTGGCAAGTTTTGCCCCGTCGCCCATCAGCTTTTCACATTCCAGAATTGGCCCTGAACCCTCTCAAGGACAACTCTTCACCAACGTCAGTTTTGCGGACGTTGATCAAGATTCGAAACTGGATGTGATCGCGTGTGATGCACTTCGCGGCGAGGTCGCTTGGTACCGCAATGACGGAAAAAGAGCCGACGAGAATAGTTGGTCGAAGAACGTGATGAACCCAACCTCGTTACTCCCGTCTCCCTCACACGTCACTCCGATGGATTTGGATCAAGACGGAGATGAAGATTATTTGATCGCTTGTCTTGGTCGAATCCAACCGACCAACGATAAAGTCGGCCGGCTAGTTTGGTTAGAAAACGATGCCGGCGAGTTTACGATTCATGAAATACTTACGGATGTCCGCCGAGTCACCGACGTGCAAGGCGGTGATTTTGACGGCGATGGAGATTTCGACCTAGTGGCGGCCGTGTTTGGTGGACCACTGCAAGGGCAGATCCTTTATCTCGAAAATGACGGCGCGCAACGATTCACAGACTATGAAATGCTTGCGGTATCGGGAACGATTCATGTTCCAGTTCACGATTTCGATGGAGATGGAGATCTGGATGTCGCCGCTGTATTGACTCAAGACGAAGAAGAAGTTGTCGCGTTCGTCAATGATGGAACCGGGTTTAAGAAACCAGCCAAACGAAATCGGATCTTCTCGTCTTGGAACTTCGACCTTGGCGGTGCGGGAATGATTGCCAATGATCTCGATCAAGACGGTGACCAAGACTTACTGTTATCGCTTGGCGACAATCTCGAATTGATGCACAACTACCCACAGCCATGGCACGGTTGTATTTGGTTAGAGAATACCGGCGACTGGAAATTCGAGCCCCATCGAATTGCCAACGTTGGCGGTGTGTACGGGACTGCCGTATCCGATCTCGATGGAGATGGAGATCGCGATGTAGTGCTTGTCACCATGTTCAACGACTGGTCTCAGAAAAACGCGGCCAGTGTTGTGTGGTTACAGAACGACGGCCAGCAAAATTTTCAAACGTTTCAAATCGCGAGCGAGCCCGTTCAATTGGCGACAGTGGCTTGTGCCGACTTGGACGACGATGGTCAAGACGAAATCGTGACGGGTAGTTTTCACTTCCGACGCCCGTTTGATCGCTTTGGTAGTGTCGACATCTTTTCAAGATCGAGCCGCTCGGAGGGAGACCAGTGAATCGCTTGAATCAAACCCTGGTTGTGATCATCGCTGCGCAATTACTTGTCGGTGGCTACCTTTGGTTTTGCAAGCAAAACTCGGCCGTCGCTCCGGTTCCCGGCTTCGCCGTCGTCGATCCACTCACAGCTACCGACCTGAAAGAACTAGCCGCAGACTGCAGCACAGCCGAACAATGGCGAGCGTTGGCCAACATCTATATGTCCGCTGGCTTTTTTGCGGAAGCCGACAGTTGTTACGCACAGTCAGTCAAACTTCAGCCGGATTTTGCCGACGCGATCTACGAACACGGCTTCTGCTTATCACGGTTTGGCAAGACGGCTCGCGGCAACCAGAAATTTGCTGAGGTCATCGCCCTGAAGCATGAACGGTCTGCGAGCGCCGCTTATTTCACAGGCCGCAACCACTTGAGAGATGAGCAGCCTGATTTGGCCGAAGCCTTTTTCCGCCAAGCGGCAAGGCTGCCGATGGCAAAATTCGAATTGGCCAGGCTGCTATTTCGCAAGAACGAACTAGATGAAGCGGAATCGTTGTTGGTTGAGATCTTAACCGACCAGCCCAATGCCTCGCGCGCGAAATTACTCATATCTGAAATAGCATCCGCAAAAAACAAGCCAACCCGATCAACAAGCTTCAGCCTTGAAGGGTCCGATCAAACTGAACGCATTCCGTCTCCATTCACGCAAGAGAAAGATCGACTGATGCAATCGGTGGCCAAATATGGCCCGGAAAAAGTTTTAGCTCAATACATGAACTTGTTCTACGAAAAAAAATATAACGAGGCTCGGCCCGGACTGGAACGGGTTCAAGAGGTCGAGTGGACTCCTCATGTCCACGATGCCTTGGTCAAAATTGCGATCGCATCAGGAGATCTGCAAAAAGCCGAGAACTTGATCGAACAAGAAATTGCTCACTCGGGACCAACCACACAATGGCTCGGAACGCTTGGCGAAGTAAGGATGAAACATGGCGATGCGGAAGGCGCGATTGAAGCCTGGACAGCAGGCGTCCAGGTACGAAACGATTCAACGATCAACAAGTGCTACCTCGGCTTGGGCCAGTACTACGACCGCACCAACGACGAAGCCAACGCCACCAAGTACCAAGTATTATTGATGCTCGACCTCGCACAAAAAGCAATCGTCGCAAACAAAGGCGGAGGGCAGGGTGGCCAAGCTGTTCAGTTCGCCAAACAGGCAGTAGCAATCGCGCCTGAATCAGCCGAGGCACACTACGTTTTGGGCAAAGCGTTTCGGTCGATCTTCTCGACGGACGAAGCGATCGAGGCTTATGAAAAGTGCCTTGCCATCGACCCGACCCATGGGCGGGCTCTTCGCGAGTTGACGATCGTTCAATAGCAACAGTCGTGTGCAACGCACCGAATCAAAAAGTAGCCAGCTCGAAACTGGCTTAACCGTCGTCGGCTAACTAACTCATACTCTTCTTGAAAACTTCAGCCCACTTAGGGACTTGCTTCATCGCGTCCTCTTCTTCGTATTCCAAAACGACAAAGCCTCGGTAATTGGCTTCCTTGAGAATTTTGGCAACGCGATCCAAGTCTGCATCGTACTTTGTACCATCAGGCTTCTTCATTTTGACCTTCACTTGAACGTTGACCGCGTGTGGAGCACATCGCACCAAATCAGCGTACGGGTCTTCGCTATTGAAGTTTCCCGTATCGAGATTGACTCCAAACCAATCGCTCTCCACGCCATTGACGATTTGCAACATTTGATCCGCGGTCAAGTTCCCATGGTTCTCGACACCGATGAACACGCCACGTTGCTGGGCATATTCGGCGCACCTCTGCAATGCGTCCAAGGCGTATTTCATATTGTCCGGGTGAGCCGCAAAATCCTTTGCCGTTCCAGCAAAGAATCGGACGTGCGGTGCGCCCATTTCAGCCGCATTATCAATCCACAATTTTGCCTTGGACATTTCCTCGGTCAATTGATCGCCTGCACCTTTGGAAAAGTTATTCCCAATCGCGGTGCCACAGATCGTGACACCATTCTTGAACGCGTGGTTCTTTATACGGCGAAAGTAATCTCGATTTGCATCCGGAGCAAAAAAGTAACTGGTCAATTCGGCCCCCGCAAAACCCAGTTCACGACAGTAATCGATAAACTGAAACATATCGATTTGCTTTGCTCCAGCTGGAGCGGTTTGAGCCTTGCCTTTCATGAATTTAAAATACTCTCGCATCGAATAGGCAGCGAGAGCCAGTTGAAAGTGGTGTTCGGTGGCCTTGTCTTGCCTTCCGTTTTTCTCTTCGCCAAACGCGGCAGCCGATCTTGGTGCGCCCAGAACACCGCCAACACCCAAGGCAGCTCCAAGGCTTAAAGCTGACGTTTTTTTGACGAAAGCGCGACGACTATCGTTGGGTTGATTTGATTCGTTCACGGTGGGTTCCTAGGTTCGAAATTCTGGACTGCTGAAACTAATTGACTTCGCTCTATATCCGGCTTTTTAATTGACAAACTTCATTCGTCGTTGTTCGCATCGAAACTCATCGCGGGAGCTCCGATCCCGATGACGCTGACATGGCCAAGGCAAGATTGCGCTACTGCGGATTCGAATCCAATCTTGCGGTCAATAAACGTACAGGTCACGTCGGCTTTGACGGCAACTGAATCAATGCTTCCAGTGTCGCAGTCTAACCCCGTTGGAATATCAATCGCCATTCGATGAATTCGATGCCGATGAACGCCGTCGCCTTCATCAGCGGTCGGGATAACCGCGCTATTGATTGACTCGACCAGTCGCCGAATTTGGGGACGCAACTCACCGGTGGCTCCCGTGCCCAAGATCGCGTCAACGATCCAACTTGCTTTGGACCTGTTAACTGTCGTGAGGTGGAAAGCAATTTGTTCATCGTGCCAATCAGGATCAAACTGAACGACCTGGATTGGCATCCGTTCGATGATCCGCAGGTTAATCGCTGCGTCGCCTTGATACTGTTCTGGCGGACGACATAGCAAAACTTTGACAGGACAATGGGCGTTATGAAGATGACGGGCGATCACAAATCCATCACCGCCATTGTTCCCGCCGCCACAACAAACAATGACGCCAAAGTTGCGACTGGGATGGAAATTTCCAACTTCAGAAAACTCACTTTTGCGAAACGCCAACAATTTTTCTGCGCAACTTCGGCCGGCATTTTCCATTAAGACGATGCCAGGAATTCCTAATCTCTTGATGGCAAACTGATCGGCATTTCGGCTTTGTTCGCGAGTGATCACTGTCCGCCTGCTTTTCGATTGGTCTTTTTGTTCTCCGCCTGATTCAATTGATCAGGTATGATTCACTGTATTACAATCTGTGCGATAGTACGACCTGCCCAATTGTGCTGCCGATTAGCGCCAGAGACAAACACACCAAATTCCAGAGAACAACAATGCCGATTTACGAATACAAATGTGGGAAATGCGTGACAGAATTTGAGTTGTTGGTGATGGGCTCCGAAAAGCCGGCGTGTCCGACTTGCCACAAAACCGACATAGAAAAACTGCTCAGCGTTAGCTCCTCTCCGGCTGTCAGATCAGAATCATTACCAGTCTCGGGTGGCGGGCAAGCCTGTGGCATGCCTCGCTGCTGCGGCGGCGGATGCAATTAGTCGGTCTTTTCTCTGCATCTTCGCAGATGTGAGAAGAACCTAGCCCGGACGCAATCTCCCGAATTACTGTTCCGAATAGAATCGCGGATCCTATTTCCGGAGATCCTGAGTCATTCTCCCGAACGCTTCTTTCATCTTCAAGTTATCGAAAGGGCGAAGGTCAGGAACCGAAAGACTTGTGATGGAATCGAACGCTCTTCGGCTGGTTGCCATCAAAGTCGTTACGTCTTTGCTGAGCGCGACCGTCTTGTAAGTGTTGACGGCCGTCAAAATATTCTTCTTGCATTCTAGATTCGCGAGCATCATCTGATGCTTTTGATGAGCCAATCCTTCTTTGTAGAACATGGCGACATCATAAGTCACCTGATTGTTCTCGATATTGTTTTGCAACTCTGCTTGGCCACCGCCCAGCTTGATCGCCTGCCGTGCCTCCTGGATATTCTTTTGGGCTTCCTGAGCGTAGAGATCGATCATGGGATAGTATTCTGAATCAACTTTTTCAACGAATTTGCTCTGTAGTCGCTCAACCGTTTTCAGCAGCATCAAGTAGACTCCGTAGTACTTTTTTGCCGCCTCAAGGTCTTCACCGCTTTCTGCAGTCAAGCGTTCAAGATCCAACGCAAACTGTTTCGCATTATCAAAAATAATGGAGACGCGTACGAACTCATCGCCGCTGACGGACTCCAGCAGAATATCAACGGTTTCGGCATCTAGCTTCATACCGATCCCGTTTAGTTGCTGAATTAAAAGCGCCTTGGCTGAGACGATTTCCTCTTCAGCGGCTGTAATTTCACTACGAGCCGTTTCGATTTTCTTGTCATAGCCCGACTTGGTGACGGTCAGCGGATTGTAAGTTTTTTCAGGAGCCGAAATGCGCTTTCGTTGATAGATGGTCAGGTTCTTCCGCGTATCGGAAATCTTCAATCTCAGTTCGGCGATCCTAGCCCGCCGGTTGCTGATGTCGGAAATACCAAGAGCCTCAGCCGCGGTGTCCAAATAGGACTCGATCTTTTTCTGTTGGGATTCTTTTGTGCGACTGAGAAAGTCATAGAACGCTAGGTCTTTTTGACCAGGCAATTTGTTCTGATTGTCAAACATCCCCAGCGCTTCATCGAGCGCCGAATGAGCCTGTTCAAAAAACGCACTTGAATCGGCTTCATCTTGTTGCCGCAATTCTTCCGTTTGTGCGTGGGTCTTTAAGCTTAGTATTAAGCAAACGCAAAACGCCACGAGCGATACGATCCTGCGAGACAACTTTTCTGAATTCAAAAATGGAGTGGTACTCATAAGATATTCTCGCAATCCGTACATCGTTTATTTCGGCTTAAGCGTGGTTGTGAAAGATACAGCACATCTCCGCCGCTGTTCAGTTCATATCCAAGCAACATGCAGGGATACGTAGCTCCCATTCTAGCTTTCGCGTTTGAGCCGGCAAGATTTGCTAATTTACTCACCATTTTTCGTGTGAAAGGCCTCAGCAAGTCAGCTTTTGATGATTGGGATAGAGTTCAGCCAACAATGAACTAAAGTCCCCCCAAACAAAAAGGCCGCAGGGATTACCTGCGGCCTACCAATCGCCCTCTTCTCAGTACGTCAATCCTGTTCTTTGGATTGACGCATGATTCAACTGTTCAAAATTACTTGGCACACTATGGAATGATTCCTAGTCCGGTCGCAACCAAGGCTTGAGTACGCATCCCATTGAGGCTGATTGGAACTGGATCCTTCAACCAAGGTGCACAATCACCAGGTCGATAATAACCCAAAGCATATTGGCATTCGTTTGCCGGGTGGATTCCCATTTGATAGGGAATTGTTACGAGGCTACTGAAGAAGTGGCCTACGGAGTGGAAGGGCTGAGAGTACGGGCCGTGTGAATGTCCGTATCGTTCCAACTGAACGTTCTCGAAATACAACGGCTTGTGACAAAGCGATGTCGCTGTCCAGGTAAACGTTTGAGGTATCCAACTACGTTCGACTGAGCCGCGATTTCCCACCGTACAGATGCGTGGAATTTTCCAGTACTCAGCTACTGCCGCTAGGTCTGCATCACTTAGTCTTGCAAAAGCAATTTTCTGTTGCCCTTCCAGGATGACGTAGCCCCGACGCAGATCAGTCATCGCCCCAGTTGCGATCGTGTTGCCGAAGCGATCCGTCCAACTCCGAGAGACGGAACCAAATTCGTCTCGAAGCTCACTTGCTTGCGGGCTGATGTCCAAAGGAATGTCGCGAATTGAGCTTCCGAGCAACTCAGCTCGAAACTCATCGCACGACCGGTCAAGCAGACTTGGCGTTTCCTCGTCGTCATCGCCCAAACCGTCCTCGTCATCCAAATCCAAAAGCGACTTCGGCTCGCCGTCATCTTCGTCATCCAAACTACGTAGATCATTGGTGCGGCCCATCAGCTCATCCATGTCGTCATCGGTATCATCCTGAAACGATTCGATGTCATCCATGCGTCGCTTAAGCTCGTTTTCCAATTCCGCACGACCAGCGTCTTGCCCGGCATCTTGCCCGGCATCTTGTCCGGCTGAATCGGAACCAAAATCCCCACCAAAATCGCCATCTTGCTCCTGAAACGAAGGCTCTTCTGGCATATCGTAGGTATCGTTCAAGATCGAAATTTGCTGGCCACGCGTCTTTTGCTTCGGCAAAACCTTTGTATCGGGCAGGGGATCCGAAAACGGATTAGACAGATCAACTTGAACAGCCGTCGGCGCTTCTAAAGTTGGGGAGCCAAACGATTGAGATTGCACGCCAGCTGGGGCTTGCGATCGTGACCGAAACGCTGGAGCTTCATAAGCTGGCGTTTTGAATTGTCTCTGTGACTGAAACGAGCGTGGCTCAAAATTCTGTGGAACCGAATTACTGTCAGCAAATGGATCCTGAACCGGAGTTTGCATTGCCGTTTGCCGTATCACGGGAGTGCGATTTTTCACCATCGCCGTCGAAATCCCTTTGGAAATCCGATTTCGAACATCGTTGGCCTGAGCCCGTAACGAGCCCAGTCTCGAACCCGACCGGCTCTCAAGCTGTCGAGGTGCGGCCACTTGAGCGGAACGAGAATCATTGAAGATAGCAACCTTGGTTCTAGCTTGTTCCATCTCCATCAATCGCTGAGCGTACGATTCGCGTTCTTGAGTTGCTTGCCGTGATTCAGCTTGTACAGTGGAACGGGCCAATCGTTTTTGCTTCTCAGCTCTCAATTTTCCCGTTATGGCGTTCGTGATCCGATCCTGCAGACCGCTCGAACCTTCTTGATATTGATTCGATCTTGCGTGGCCTGATCGTGATGAATTTGAATAAGCCCGGTTTTTAAAAGACTGGTTTGATTGATTGTTGATTGGCAACGCATCACGCATTGGAATCGCTGCCGCCGGAGCTGCTTGAAATTCTGATCGCGAATTAATCGCCTCCATTTGAGCCGAGTACTGACCAGGATTGGAACCGACTCGCTTAGCGGGTTGAATGTGAACTGGCGGAGCGTAAGCGGAGTGGCTTGGGCTCGCCGCAGTCGATTGATATCGCGTGGTAACTCGTTGAGGTGAGCCAGCACGCTGGACTGAGCTGGCTGCCGTTTTCATCGGTTGCTGGTAGGACGCTTGCTGTGTCTGAGAGTTGGCTTCAGCTCGCTTCTTGCGGTAAGACATTTGCAAGTCGTAAGCTTGTTCAGCCGCGTAATCCTGCTGAGCTTGGAAGGCCTGCTCTGCAAATCCAGCCGGTGCAGCTTGCTCGCGCTGGGCACGAATCATTTGATCCTTGATGGCTTCCGCGTGCAGCCGAGACTGCAGCTCAAGCTGCTGTTGCTGACTTAGGGGAGGCAGCTGAGATGCCTGAAATTGAGGTACTTGAGACTGAGCCGCGAAGCTGACCGAACCTGTTGTTAGCAGAGTCGCCGACAGGCAGGCCGCGGTCTTCCAGTTGACAAGGCGGCGAAAACAGGAAAGCTGCTTTCCCAGTTTGCTGGTGCTGTTGTGATCAAGACGGTTCGCTTGACGGTGCCTCCGAGCTGTAGTTCGGAGCTTCTTGAGTAATCGCAATGTCATGTGGGTGGCTTTCTCTAACACTTGCAGCCGAGACTTGGATAAATCTCGCATCAGTTCGTAGTTGGTCGATTGTTTGCGTGCCGCAATAACCCATGCCAGCGCGCAAACCGCCTACCAGTTGGTAAACAAAATCACTCAATGCCCCCTTAAACGGAACGCGTCCCTCCACGCCTTCGGGAACCAGTTTTCCTGGCCCGCCCGACTGTCGGTAACGTTCGCTTGAACCCTTGGCCATAGCGCCCATCGAGCCCATACCGCGGTACACTTTAAAAGTGCGTCCCTGGTACAAAATCGTTTCACCTGGACTCTCCGCCAAACCGGCAAACAACCCACCAATCATCACGCAACTGGCTCCAGCCGCGATCGCCTTAGTGACGTCTCCCGAGTATCGAATTCCTCCATCTGCTATGACTGGTATGTTGTGTTTGTCAGCGACCTTGGCCGCCTCATAAATTGCTGTCACTTGAGGGACACCGATGCCGCTCACCACTCGCGTTGTGCAAATGGAGCCCGGCCCGATTCCGATTTTCACCGCATCCGCACCAGCCGCGATTAACGCCTCACAGCCCTCGGCCGTGGCAACGTTGCCCGCAATCACATCAATATCCCACTTCGCTTTTACTGCTTTGACCGTCTCGATCACATTGGACGAATGGCCATGAGCACTATCAATAATCAACACGTCGACATCCTTGTCGATGAGGCGTTGGGCACGCTCTAAATCATGCACACCCATCGCGGCACCGACTCGCAACCGTCCCTGCTTGTCTTTGCAAGCATCGGGAAACCGGCGCATCATATCGATGTCCTTGATCGTAATAAGTCCCTTTAGTTTCTTATCTTCGGCAACCAGCAAAAGCTTCTCCACCTTTTTTGCCGTTAAAATTTTCTCAGCTTCCTCAAGCGTTACATTCCCCGTTGCTGTCACTAACGGATCCTTGGTCATCACCTCGGAAACAGCAATATTCACGGTCTCCAAGAACCTCAAATCGCGGCGAGTCAAAATTCCGACCAGCGTCTTGTCTGCTAGCACGATTGGCACACCAGAGACATTGTGCTGGGCCATCAGATCCTTGGCTTGGCCGACGGTGGCTTCTGGAGGCAACGTGACGGGATCGAAAATGATGCCGTTGGCGCTTCGTTTGACTTTGTAGACTTCTTCCGCCTGAGCTTCGGCAGACATGTTTTTATGGATCACGCCCAGACCGCCGACCTTCGCCAGCCCGATTGCCATCGCGTGCTCGGTGACGGTATCCATTGGGGAACTGATGAGCGGAATGTTGATCGAAACTCGTTTCGTCAAACGAGTCGCAACGCTCACCTCAGAAGGGACAACTTCGCTATATCGGGGCTCGATCAGAACATCATCAAACGTGATGGCGGTGTGTCGAATCTTGTCGTCCATTGTGTGCCTCAACTATTCCAATGTTTGGATTTATGAAGCACTTAATTATGTCGCGGTTTTACTGAATTGACAATCCGACGAAAAAGCCAAGCGAAAACATACCGCTTGCTCCAGGCACACGAGGGCAGCGCGCAACTTAAACCCTCACAAAACCCATTCTTCGGCCTCGCCAACGGGGGCATTAGCTTGAAAGCTGAAGCATCTAACGCCAATACCCAAATTGAGTACGAATGACGGGACAATTGTTATCTTTCAATTTCCCAATCCGTACATCGAGAACGGAGCCCATTCACGGGCGTTGGGAAATTGCTTGCGCGTTTTCAACATGGCCTCGCGAAGAGCGATAACTTTCGTGCGGCCGCGTTTCAATGATTCGTAGAAATTCTTCATCACGAATACCGTCGCCCGATCGCTAACTGGCCACAGGGAAGCCACAACTGTTGGGGATCCGGCCAACACGTAGCCGCGTGACAAACCGATCACGCCGTCACCGGTTATTTTACCGCGTCCTGTATCGCAAGCGCTCAACACGACCAGATCCGCCCCCAAATCCAATTTCATCGTTTCGCGAACGGTTAGAAATCCATCATCGGATTCCGAAGGGGCCAAAGCGACCGCGGACAAGTACGCCTGCTCGTAAACGTTGTCGGCTTCCAACAGTCCATGGGTGGCGAGGTGAATCCAGCGAGCCGTTTTCATTCGCTGCACGACGGAAGTCTCGGTGGCTTCGCCTGCAATCAACGGAGTCGTGCCCAACAGTTGGCCGAGGAACTTGGCTTCGACCTCTGCACCAGTAAGCGGGTCTAGCGGCTTGGCTGGTTTGTCGGGGCGAGACAAATACGCGGGCATGGTCGGATTGCCAACCACAAGTAGATCCGTATTCCCTTTCGAATCAACGGCCAGCTTTTGCTTGGCCGCCAACTCCAACATTTCGATCGATGACACGATCGTGAACGCATGCTTCTCAATTAAAGGAACGGAATCGGCGTCTGGTAGCGCAGCCAGTGGAAGCAAAAACAATTCGCCTTGCGGCACGAAGACGACCGGTCGGGTCGGGTCAGTCGGCAGCCAACTTTCAATTGGCTCAATCAGTAATTCATGCAGCGTTCGCATCGGCGATTCGATGCCCTCAACCGAGGTGAGTTTCGCTCGATCACCGCGCGCACTCGAATCTACGACAGGACTCCCTTCGACGGTTGAACCGGAGGCTGCCTTGGCCAGCTTCCCATCACTCGATGACGAGCTTGATTCGGCGTCTTGGCTCGCTTCATCAGAGACGATCACCGGGGCACTTAACTTGCCGCGATCGATTTCAGATCGCGCCGCGTCCACCAAAACGCCAACCGGAAATCGCAACTTGGTCGCTTTAAAATCGACTTCGCCGTCAGGCGATACTACCCAAGCGTAAATCGAATGCGGGTTTGCCAACGGATGATCGCTAGGAAACAAGCCGCGATCACTCGCAATAACGTGATGAACCAACGAGTAGACGACAATCGATACGGCTTGTTCGCGAGCGATCCGCTTAATGCCGTCCAAATCAAGCGAAGCACCATCCTCGAAATTGATGTCGATTCCCAATCGTTTGGAGAGCAGTTTGGCTTGGGCATTTGCCCGAGCAGATTCTGCCACTACCAGCGCAGACTCAATCTCACCTTGCGCTACCAAAATCTGCTGCCGAAAATCTAAAAGGTCAACTCGAAAGCCATCATTCTGAGAGGCTGTTCGTTCTGCCGATGCAACGCCAGCCACTTCCAGCCGCTCAATCATGGTCGCAATCCCACGAAAGCCAACTTCGGCTTCTTCCAATAACTTAACTGCCAAATCAATCTTGCCGTCGACCAAATAGAGCCCAGCCAATTCAAGCCTCATGTGAGCTGTCGACATCCCAATCGATTCCTGACGATTGAAACTCGCATTGGAAACTGGCAAAGATTTCTCGAGGGCCTTTTCCGTTTGCGTGATGCCGGTTCCACGCAACTTGATCGCCCCCAACAAACGCTTCTGATTCTTGGTTTCATCAAATCGGATCAACTCAATTGTCGCTTGAATTTTCGACGTTATTGCTTTGCTGACTTCGTTAGTCGTAACGTCCCTGGCAATCGCAATCGTCTTTTCCGCTTCATCCAACTGGCCAGATTTGATCTGCAAAAAGATCAATTGCTGATAAGCCGTTGCTAATTCTGCATCGATGGTCGCCAATGCCAACTGACGATTTGAACCTTCCGGCACACGCACTTCTTGCCGCGACAATTTCAGCAGTTTGATCGTTTTTAAAATCGCTGCTTCGGCGATTTCCGTTTCTCCGGTCAGCCGCGTGATCTCCATGATGGCTTTGGAAAACTTCTTGCCGAAATCCGGCCGTTTAAGTTTTAAGGCGAGCGCATTTCCACGTTTAATCGCTGGCACTGCCATATCAATGAGTCGCCCAGTAACACAGGCCGACACGAACTGGTCGAGGGCATCAATTTCCTCCTCGCCGCCTGAATTCGTTTCTTGGATCAACCCCAGCAACTCGTAGCGAGTCTGGATCGCTAAAACCAAGTTGCCAGTTTCGGCGAACTGGCTGGCCATCGAATCCAACAGTTCCTGCTTTAACCGCTGATCATCTCCTACGGCCTTTAGCTTGCTTAGAAAATACTTGGACGCGACTTCATCATCGAGGTTACTTAGCACTTGCTTGGCAACTGTAAATAGAAATTGCCCCTGGCCATACATCTTTCCCTCGATGTAGATTTCGAATGCCTGATCAAGGCGACCCAGCGCTTTTTTGTAATCCTTGTTCATCACATGGCCATTGGCCGCCGCGACATAAAGGCCATACATTGCCGACGGTTCGGCCGCCGCCCCCGAACTTTCCATCAGCTTGATGGCGTCTTCCATCCGCTTGCCAATGTCCTCCTGACGAGCACAAGCGTTCGCTGGAATCACCGCGTACGCGACAACCAGGAATGCAGCAACAATCCATGTCGATAAATTCATCCGAAACTCTTGATAAAAATGATTCGAGCCGCCAGAACCGAACGCAATGATACAGGACAATTGGTAGAATCCCAGCAGCTGAGATTTTGGATACAGCATTTAAACTTTAAATTTCACTTTCACGAATCAATCCGTTGTCGAATCAAAAAAACGTTCTTTCGATCACCGAACTAACCAGCGAAATTCGTTTTCGCCTAAGCAATAACTTTTCGGACGTTTATGTCAACGGAGAGGTTTCTGGGCTGACTCGGCCAAGCTCCGGGCATCTTTACTTCACCTTGAAAGATAAAGCCGCCCAAATCAGCGGCATCATCTGGCGAAGCAATGCGGAGCGGATGAAATTCAAACTTGAAAACGGGTTGGATATTATTTGTCGTGGTGAAGTCGATGTTTATCCGCAACGTGGCAACTACCAATTGATTGTTCGCCAAGCCCAGCCTGTTGGCGAAGGTGCGTTGCAACTGGCGTTTCGACAACTGCATGCCAAACTGACCAAAGAAGGCCTTTTCGATCCAGCGATTAAGAAACCGCTGCCAACTTTTCCGCGTCGTGTCGTTGTAATCACCAGTCCTTCGGGAGCGGCCGTTCGCGATTTTCTCCAAGTCCTCAATCGACGATGGCAAAATCTTGAGGTCGTAATCATTCCGGTCAAAGTCCAAGGCCAAGGTTCGGCGGATGAAATCGCAGCGGCCATCAAGTCGTTACAACATTTTGCCACGCCTCCCGACGTTGCGGTTGTCACTCGCGGTGGCGGGAGCATCGAAGACCTTTGGAGCTTCAACGAAGAAAAAGTTTGCCGCGCAATTTACGAATGCCCGATCCCAATTATTTCCGGCGTCGGCCACGAGATAGACGTGACGCTTTCTGATCTTGCCGCGGATGTTCGAGCCCTCACGCCCAGTGAAGCCGCAGAACGGATCGCTCCCGATCAGCGAGAAATTTCTGACGCCGTCCGTTCGCTTGGTAAGCGAATGAAGCTGGCGATCAGTTCAAATTTCGCTCATGCAGAACAACAGCTTGAAATGCTGGCGACAAAATCAGCACTGACCCGTCCGCTTGACCGAATCCGCATGGTTTCGCAGGAGCTTGATCATAGTGGCGCGAGAATGGTGCGAAGCATGGATCAAAGATTATCTGAAAGCGAGCACCAAATCAAAGAGATGGCGGCTCGGCTTGAATCGATCAATCCGCTCTCAGTTTTGGCAAGAGGATACAGTTTGACTTCAGATTCGGAGGGCAAGCTGCTTACCGACACCAAGACGATCGACGTCGGTGATAACATCAAAACGAGACTGGCAAACGGAACGATTGTGAGCGAAGTTCAATCCAA
>CAZPTT010000154.1:0-14735 GCA_964589435.1 uncultured Pirellulaceae bacterium | reverse complement strand
TCGTTTATGCAACAAGGAGGAGACTAGCGGAAAACCCAGTTCGTTGTCAAATTTTCGAATCCCGTTTAGATCTGGAGTGGTGCCTCGGCGGGTGAAAAAAACTTCCCTCCCCACTTCACATTGTGTGGTTCAGACTTATCCCATTTTTCAGGATAGCCGGTCATCAAGTAGGCCGCGTCGACCTTGGTTCCATTTGCATTCGACGCCGCTTTGTCGGTAGCGATTCGCAGCACCAGTTGCCCCTCTCCGTTTAGCCAATGATGTCCGGATTTCGCGGAATACATCTGCGACGAGTCTTCGGTTTTTCCATTCCAACGAAGTCCCTTTTCAGTTCGTTTGGAAAAATCAGGAGGAGTGTAGCCAAGGAATGGATGCCAATTCTCTGGAATGCCGGAGCCATCAAATTCGTCCTGCCATTGAATGCTCCAATTCCCTGGCGGCGTCCAGTCTGGGCCGACCGTCGCGGAGCCAATATTTCCAATCTCTGGTTTCGGATCATCCGGCATTTTATCGGCGGAGCTGTTTGCCGTTTTGCCTTTTGCCGTCTTGCCTTCTGGTGGTTTTGCTTTCGCGACGGCTTGGATCTCGACGTCCTTGACGATGGCCTCTTTTTCCTTCTTCCATTGCCGGTCGTAAAGCAGGAGTTGCCAGAAGTAGTTTTTGCCGCTTGCTACATCGCTCGGAATTGCAAGAGTCAACGTCGTCGTTTGATTGCCTGCTTCGATCTCTTTCCACTTTTCCGCGACTGGTTTCCAATCGGCACCAACCAACTGGGCTTGGACGATGCCAGCAACGCTTAGTTGAGTTTCGACGTTCAATGAGACATCCGTTCCGGCTTGAACCGACGGCACTTTCTTTGAAAGCGTGACGGATTGCGCGTGCAGTTCGCTTTGCAAAAATGAACCAATAATAAAGGCAAGCAGCCAGAGGTTGGCATGAGGAATTTGCGACGATTTCATTTGGATTAGCTTGGGTTGCAATGTGAAGAAGTTGCCAATCCTCATCTTACCAAGAAGTTGGAGTAAAATTTCGCTGACCCCGGCAACGGTTTGGGAGAATTCAGGTCTCTTTTGGCGCATGAAAATAGCGATGAAGACAGGCTTCATCGCTATAGAAAAATCAAGTTTAGTGAGGTGGTTGACTCACGAAGTAACTCTCCAAGTTACCAAGGGCGATGTCAATCACTTTCAGATTTTCTTTGATCGCCTTGTTCGTCTTCAAGAATTGCTTTAGCTCGTCGACGGAAGCCGGGCCGGTGTCGGAAGTTTCCTTTGATTGACGGTCAGAGCCAAGGCATTATTCAATGAGTTCGGTGTCGGCCTCTTCTTCTTTTTCGAGATCGGTCTTAGCATCTTCAGAATCGACGTTCCCTTCAAACAGCGTTTTATACTTCGCATCATCTCTGATTTCGAGAATCTTTCGATTGGAGAGCATGACCAGTCGCACTCCATCTTTGCCTACCTTTTCAAACACCAGAGGTTCTTTGGTTCGTTCAAAATCGGGATTGATCCAGACCCCCCAACGAAAATCGAATTCCTGCCCGTCATTTTCGCTGATGAAATACTCATTGATTTTCCCACGATCGATCCCCAACAACTCAAGATTTTCGACGATTGACTGGTTTGAGTTAACAAACTCAATCAACTGTTCCTTTGACTTGGGGCCGTTATAGTCAGTGCGTGAAGCAAAAAGCTGGTAAAGGCTTGTCACCTTTTTAATATTTTGGTCGTTAGAAGCCGCCACGAATTCGGCGTTCCGCTGGGCTGAAGACCCACAGCCGACGAAGCAACAAACGGAAAGCAATACTAGACTCTGCTTCAACCGGACAATATTCATAAGTCTATCTACCATCGTAAGTCTGTAACATTTACAAATTTTTCTTAGATCCAAAAATGCGTGGCCAACCGGGTACCCGCCCGGTCCGGCCACACAATTGGAATGCTGAAGCAAGCCGATTAAAAATCTTCAAAATTGACCGTAAACCCGTCTGCTCGGCAGCCAATATTGAAAAAGTTCACCACATTAATTTTCATTTTGATCGAATGAACCGATCCGTCACCAAAAACGGCGCTAAAGGTGCCGGGATGAGCCGATCCAAAACTTTGAGCCTGTGAGAATCTCTTGTAATTGGGAGCCGTCGAAACGATGCTGTCAGGATAGGGGCCACCTTGCCATCCTCGTGAGTTGGCATAATTTCCCTGGTAAATTCCATTGCGTTCAGTCGGTTGTAAACGCGATTGGTAAAGATCGCCCGCGATACTTTTTTCCCCGAACAGCATGGTGTTGGACGAACCGTCTGGAATATTTCCAAAACCAACCTGAGTAAATTTTTTCAGATTTGACCCATTCCCCGTTGCTCGCCCACCTCGGGGAATGATTCCTTGGTAGGCAATTGTTTCGAGCTCTCTAGCTTGAGCCGCCGAACCGCGAATGTAAGGACCACCGCTGTTATTCGTAATCGTAGTAAAATTTGGAATATTGAGGTTGGGATCGGCAGCGTTTGCCCGGAGAATATGAAACCTCATGACCATGAACGACGCATAATCGCCATAAAATCTCAAGTCACCCGTTGGTTCAATAATTCGTCGAATTCCGCGAGTCGGACAAGAATAGGACGGTACAGCTTCTCTGTAAGTCTGTGGAGCTAAGCCGATTGTGCTACGCAGGTCGTACAAGTTGTTGGCCTCTAGGTGAGGCAGAATTTGATAGGGCCAAGATAAATTCTCTACATCCACAGCGGATCTCGAATTGGGGCCGGGCGTGTTGATTGCGACACCAAAGCCGTTTGCAGCAAGGCCAGTCGTTGGGAAGACCATGTTGGCTGATTCGAAGTTAAGGGCGGCGAGCCCAACCTGTCTCAAATTGTTTTGGCATGCCGAGCGGCGGGCTGCTTCTCTGACTTGCTGAACTGCCGGTAGCAGCATGCCAATCAGGATTCCAATGATTGCGATGACAACCAGTAGCTCAACCAGCGTGAACGCTTTACGGTCAGCGGAAGGGTTAAGTACTTTTCTCATACGAAGCTCCTCGAATAAAATGGGACTGAATATCGAACCTGGTGTGGATTTAGAATCGCGATGACAAGCTTGTTGATGACTCAAAGATCCACTCTAAAAATAACAGACAAAGTCGGCGCATCGACCATCATTCGGTTGTCAATTTGCGACAGTTAGAGATTGGTTTTCTCGATTTCGCTACCCGAATGAAGTCAAGACTTATGGTGATTTGGTGTGCCAAGCAATTCCCTAACGGCAATTGAGTGAACGCTACTGCAGGCGGCATTCACTTGATACGGGCTCGCCAGAGGTGACAAAATCACAATTGTCTTGGCAAAAATACGACAACTGATTCCCGCTGAATTCAGCGGTTGCTGGCCCGCAGGAAGTAAGGGAATCAGCTCGATACTCGCGCTTAAAACCGGAGAAACTACGGCCCACCCCCGCAACCGGTCGTTTGAACTAGAAAGTTGAGGTGGGTCGTTTGAGCAAGAATTTGATTGCTTGATTTATCGGTTTGCGCTTCGGTGAACAGGTAGCTTGCAATCCCAAGCCGTCGCGTGCCTCCGCAGCTTAAGCCAGTTTTTCGTCTCGGCTCAAAAATTGGCTTTCATTGTTACCGTAGATTCATCGGCAGCATTTGTTGGCGGATTCCGACAATGTATGTAATGGCGCTCGACGGTACCCACACTTTTTGGCCTTTAATAACGACCTATTTCTTGCCGATGTGCAACGTTTGGCAGTTAGAGATTGGCCTGAGCTCCTTCGTTTAAGTCGTTTTGTAACGACGATTTGGAAGGACGCTCGAGGTCAATGAAATTCAATCATTGCTCGTTGGATAGTCTCTTGAGCATCCCCGCGATTTCAGTTGGCGTGGCCAATTTGTTTCCGCCTTGAGCGGCGCCGGTAATCCACCAGTAGAGCATTCCTGCATCCGAGCAATCGAACTTGTTGGTTTGAAATTTAACGACTCCATCCTGCTCCGCGTAGGCAAGCCGATTCCAGATCCATCCTATTCCGGCATTCGAATGTTGCTTCGCCCAATCCCATGCGCCAATCGCGGTTTGCAAGCCAACGTTTTGGTCTCCAATTTGATGTTCCGTCACACCAAAATCTAGAATCTGTTGCCACTTAAAAAAGTCGCCGCTGTTGTCGTTGGCTGGGTGGTGAGACACAACATGCACGTAGCGACGGCTGGTTGGTTTCGCAGCGGCGAGTGCAAAGCCAATGATGTCAGGCTCTCCGGCTTCGATAATCCATAATGGATCTTGTTTAGACGATTTGTTGATGGCGTCGCGAAGATGCTCCACGGCTGGATTCTGCTGAGTGCGACAGTTGAAATGCCGTTCGAGTTTTTCGAAAGGGCCAAAGTGGAGTTGTCCGTCAACGCATAGTTGATCCAGTACCTGCTGGCGACGCTGTTCGTCTTCAGCCGAGATTTTCGCAACAGGCCGCAGATCACATGAATGCGAAAGGTGAACCAAGCGATCGCTCAAGCCTGATGCCTTCAGTAAACCAAAAATCACCGCAGTGGCGCCAATGTCATCTGGATCCGGAGAATTTCCGTCAACAACAATTGCCAATCGACCGGTGGGCGGACGAATCAACTTGTCTTCCGCCAGGATATGTTCTGCAAATTGATAGTCGATGACATTCAAAGGCGCTGGGAATCCATCAACTGGCCCCGGCAATTTTGTTTCAACGATCTTCGACGGTTCTTCTTGTCCGTAGATCGATAGGACTCGTTCTTTTTCCCAGCGTTCGAGATCCAATATGGCTTCACCTGTAATGGAATGGCGACGGGGGAGCTTGACGTCTGTCCATTGCCAACTCGTCCGGTCAGCGTTTGGTTGTCCGTGGGCTACAAAAAGCTCTTCCTGTTCATCGTCGTCTTCGTCCGTATAGGCAAGAATCAAAGAGCGATCCTTCGTGCCAACCAATTTTGGCCGGCTGCCAGAAAACGGCAGGGTTTCCTGATTCCATTTGCCTTGGCTGTTTCGCCAGTAGTGGTGATAGTAACCGTCGTCGGTGCCCTTTGACAAATGACGTAGCACGACATGGATGCTCCCATCCTCATACGCGTAATGAGTGTTTTGGTTGGAGAGACTTGAGTTGATAGGAATGGATGCAACGACAACCCCCGGGGAGTCGAGGTGAATGAACTCCTTTCCTGTTTTCCCAATCTCTTTTCCGTCCGAGTTCATCCAGGTTCGCCCATGGTTATCGCTATAGGCGTAACACAGATCGTGCTGGTTGCGAGCGTTGGTTTTCTCGAAACGATCTCGCCAAATCCAGGACGCGTGCAGCCTTTCTCCCGCATACGAAACCGAGTTCATGTACGGACAACGTTTCAGACTGACCCGCCCGTCAGGGGCTGTAAAGGTTCCGATGTCACGCGCGATGACTTTGCCCAGTCCGACCGACCAATCATGTTGGTCGCCGTCATACTCTTCAATCACACCATCGCCATCACCCGAAGTAACGCCACGATAAAACAACATAAGGTTGCCATTGGGAGCCGAAAAAAATCTTGGGTAAGTGACTCGCGGATCAGGAGCAACCGAGCCGAGCGTATGTAACACCGGCCCGAACAGGTCGGCTTTCCATGGAGTAGATTCTGGACTGTGTGCTGCACCAAGATTGGAAACTCGGTAATTCAATTGCGTTGCGTGGTGATCAAACGCCATATGAATCGTGCCATCCTTGTCGCAAATTCCAATAACCGCAGTGTTATGCGAATCGTTGGTCTCGAACTTATGGTCAGTGAATTGAATGATTTGCCATGGGCCACTCTGTAGCTGCCTACGTCCGATGCAAACGCGACGCTGTGCGTCGATGTAAGTCACATATTGGTAGCCGCGGTAGGTTGTCAGGGACGTTTGCTGGTGCGTCCGACCGTTGACCGTCGTGGAAAATTTTGCAGCGGGCCCGATCGCAAACGTCAGCGTTTCTTCACAGACGGTGGTTTGACTGAGCAGTTCAATTTCGGCCAGATCAACTTCAGGCGTTCCAACTTTAGTCACTTCAACTTCATCCACTTGAAGCGGTACGGTTGCCAGCAAGGCGGAGCTTTGCAAAGCCAACAAACTCAGGACTGAGGCAAACGAAGCGAGCAATGTGTTCACACTCATAGCTAAAATATTCTGGGGATGAATCTGTGAGGCGAAGCGATAGCAAAGTGAAAGCCAGTTCACCCTTGGTGTTCTTTGAAAAGCGATACAAACTCTTGGTGTATCGCCGAATGATCTTTGGAAAGTTCGACGCTCTCGCCAGGGTCTTCTTCGATATTGTAAAGTTCCACGGGAGCGTCCGTCCCGTAGCGGACAGCTTTCCACTTGCCGCGGCGAGCTGCTTGGAAGACCTCACCAATAATACCTGAGTTGGGGTCGCCAGCTTGCTTGCCGAATTCCCAATAAAGTGTTCGTTCTGCCAGTTCCTGCGGGCGATCATTCAAACGGCCGCGAATTGATACACCATTGGTCTTGATGCGCGGAACAGAAGTCAGCGGTACACCTGCAATGTCGGCGAAGGTTGGTAGCACATCGGCAAAGGCCCATGGCGTGTCGTCGACTCGACCCGACTTAATCGCATTGGGCCAATGAACGATCATCGGCACGTGAATGCCACCGTCAAAGAGATCACGCTTCATGCCTTTGTAGGGGGCGGAGGCTTGGAAGAAATCTGGATCGGCGCCGCCTTCGTCATGCGGGCCGTTGTCTGATGTAAAGATGATCAATGTGTTGTCAGCGATGCCTTTTTCATTGACAGCTTCAACGATTCTTCCAACATAGTGATCGAGCGCCGTCACCATGCCGGCCAAGGTTGCATTTGGTTTTGCCACCGGCTCGGGATAGTACCAGGAATATTTGTCGGCTGGTTTTCCTGTCGACATGCCAGTGTAAGGCGCTTCGGCAAACGCGTTTTCATACGGCTGGACAAATTCCTCTGGTGCAGCCAATTCAGCGTGCGGCGAAGAGAAGGCCAACACGATAAAGAATGGGTTCTCTCGATCTTGTTTGATATAGTCGATGGCTTCGTTGGCAAACAGTTCTTGTGCGTAAGCGCCTTTCTTATCGCCTTCGTTGGCTTCAACACGCAGCTTCTTGCCGTCGCGCCACAGGATATGCGGATACTGACGGTGGCCTTCCAGAATAGAGTACATTCCGTACCAAGTATCAAAACCCATCGCCAACGGATCGGTGACGCCCATTTGCGATCCAATTGAGTACTTGCCAAACATTGCCGTATCGTATCCTGCATGTTTGAGCACATGCGCGAATGTGACGTCGATTGGTTGCAGTTGAACGGTGTTCGAATTGTTGTCCATCAGTCGACCGTCGCGGCCTGTGAACAAGGAGACCCGGGATGGAGAGCAGACTGTATTGCCGGAGTAGGCTTGGGTGAAACGAATTCCTTTTCTGGCCAGCCGGTCGAGATTGGGCGTCTTGATCGGCGTATCTCCATAGCAACCGATCTGATTGAACCCAAGGTCATCGGCGAGGATAAAGATGATGTTAGGATTGTCTTGGTCAAGCGTTTCGGAAGCTTGAACTTGCGTTGAAAAAATTCCAATTAGGGCAAAAAACGATACACGGACGATTGCGTTTTTCATTTAGCTGCCTGATTCAAACAGGATTAAGTCATTGCTTTTGCTTAAACAGCTTTGCGGCGGCGACTCAACGAAACCAATCCGAATGCTGAAAGGATCAACAAGTGGGACGGTTCTGGCACAGACGAGATGATATTGAATTCCAAAACCCGCAGGTCAGATCCCGTAGCGACATCCGAACTCGCTCCCGTCTCTTGGAGAAAAATCGACAGAACGCCATCGTTAAACAAGCGTTCCTGATCCAGAATCGGATCACTAATGTAATTTTGAGTGCCCGAATACAAGATCGACCAGTCTTCGAAGCTTCCATTCTTGGTGGCGCCGGCCACAATCAAATCATTGCTACTGGTGTAAACCGCGTACAAATCTCCATTGGCGTCGTAGCCGATCTTGGGTCGACTTCCCACAGATTCCGATGTGGGCAATTGGTTGCGCTCCCATTCCCCGGTCAACGGATCACGGTAATAGTGATAGTAGGCCGAATCGGTTCGGTCAAAAACTTCGCCGTCTTCCCATTCAAAACCTGCTTCGTCAAACCGGCGATGCCACATCAAAGCGTGAACTCCTCCATCCTGGTCGACGGTCTGCCCCTGTTGATTCATTAAGCTGTTCGTTCGATCAAGATCCACAACTTTGATGCCCGATGAATTGAGGTTAATCGATTGCCCTGTGTTCACATCAGCAACGATGACGCCCGCGTTGTTTAACCAGGTGTCGCCGCCATCTTCGCTATAGGCATACATGATATCGTGGTTGGCGCCCTGTGTGCTCTCACGCCAAGTCCACGTCATGTGTAGCTTTCCATCGGCACCGGCGTCGATGCCATTCAAATAGGCGTTACGTCGGGTGGAATTTGAAGTGTCGTAGGCGTCGGAGTATGAGCCAGCGGATCCGCTGGTTCCATCAATGATCTCATGTGACGCTCCCCATCGTTGGTTTAGCACCCCACTACTATTTGTGCTGTTGCTACTGTTGTAGCGCAAAATATTTGTATCACCATTACCACTTCCGCCAGTCCGATACTCGGCCACTATATCCCCGTCGGGCTTAGATGCGAAACGAGGATACGTCACACCACTGACTGTTCCGGAATCCTGAGCGTTGAATTTTGCGCGCTCACCACCTGGGACAAAGAGTGAAGTATCCCAAGTTGCACCAGTCGCTTTGTTCACGCCTCGGGTTGTCAGGTATCTCAAGTTGTCAACGTGATGATCGTAGGCCAAGTGTATTCGGCCATCGCCTGAGATCCCCATCCCGATCACATTGTGACTGTCCCATTTTCCGTTTTGGTTGGTTCCTCCATCCCCATCCTCGTCCCCGTTGACCATATTGTAGCCAGTGTCAAAAGACTCCCAGGTATTACCTGACAGATTTCGACGGGCCAGGTAGATGTCTTGCTCGTCGTTAGCGCCATTGTGATACCAAGTCGCAAATTGGTAGCCGCCAAAGGAGACCAGCGGTTCCGATTGATGGGATCGGCCATTGATACCACGCCCAAAGCGCGAACCAGTTGGCATTAACAAGGCGTTGTCATCCAGAAGCATATCTGCAGACAATGAAAGCGAGTTTTGTCCGTGCGCAATCGAACATAAGAATAAGCACACCAAAAGACAAATGCCAACACTCAATATTTTCTTGACAGTCAAAACAGTTGTCGCCATTTGCGTTCCAGATATGAGGTCAGAAAGGCAGAACAAGCCTTCAATAATTGGGGGAAATGCCTAGGTTGCTTCAATTTCTAATTCACGAAACGCCGGAATGCTACCAAATATCGACAAACGAGCCTGCGTTTCCCGGCCTGTCATCAACGTTGCTATCTTGTCGCAAATCCGGCCAAGTTCTGTCGTATTCTATGGTCAAATCAACTCGATCAAAAACTGAATGACGCGACAATCGGTGGCAATAGTTTTGGCTGCCGTCTTTCACCCCCCCTGAACGGTTGCCAAAAAAAAGACCGGCTGTAGATTGCAAACAAGGCGTTTGCAAACCTGGCCGATCTCCTGATTGTCAAAATCGGCATCCAGATCAGATCAATCCGATCGGGCACAGATGAATGCCAAGGCTACCGAAGCAGTGCGCTTTCAGCGACGGTTAACCTTGCTCCTGGTTTAGGAATCACTTGCGACGACGAGCGAGCAGGGCCATCCCAGTCATTCCCAGCAACGCCATTGACGATGGCTCTGGAACTGTAACCACGAATCCACTAACCGCGATATTGTCCACATACTGATGGTGACTACCAGCTCCTGTGCCACCAGCCATATCTAGACGGAAAGTGACGGTTTGGCCTGCCGCTAACACGTTGCCGCCAGTAAGGCCTGACAAGTCGATGTCAAAATCATACCAATCAACAGTGCCACCTGTGATATTATCGGCACTACCAGATTCGATAGTCTGAGTCGTCAGATCACCTGATTGAACCGATACAGTCCATTCATGAGCAGCATTCGGTCGGAACGTGCCCGTGTCGAAGCGGAAAAAATCCAATTCATAGTCATCAGTAGTGCTGTTAGTGATCGAGAAGTCGAAAGAGCCATTAGCTCCGTTATTCAAGGATAGCCCCCTGTTAAAGCCGACTGTGGTCTCAGCGCCTGCCAATGTGCCGAAAGTACCATCGGTGTTAGCTCCTGAGGCAGAACGTCCCCAACCACTAGTTACTGTCGTAGATCCACCAGAGAAACCAGTTGCAGAGGAAGAAGCGTCATTGGAGACGCCGACTCCTCCATTCGGGTTATTAGTAATCCAATTTTCAAAGCCGACCAAAAGGTCTGCCTGTACGGCTTGCGGCATCGCAAGAGCGGCAAACAAGGCTAGTAAAATAAATTTTTTCATAGTTCACTCTCTGTTGCATGGTCATAAAATTTAGGTGAGCAAAATTTGCCAAAGCTAATGTAGGAAAATCCCAACCCTCTTTAGCTGAGTCGGCAGCGCATTTCATGTCTCTAGCTTAAACCCAAAAATAACGATTTCAACAGTTTCTGAACCCAAAACTGATGCCATTTTGCGACACCTAACAGGGTTGTGTTTTTGCGACGCCCAGTGCGTCATGTTTGCGAAATTTATTTAGCGTGATTAACCGATACAATGAGTTCGATTGACATGGCGTTTGCCGACTGGATTGAAGGTTTCTTGGTTGGACGCAATAAAACCAAAAGGCTTTCAGGTCTCCGTAGGTGATCAATGGTTGTCACAACACGACAAGGGAGAACCCATTTGTACCGTCGAGGCGTGCACAACGCCTACGATTGAATTGTGTATCCGAAGCACTTTATTCGTCGCTTGTGGAAAACATGCCGATGCATTTGGTTCGCAAGGACAAACAAAGACGAATCGTATTCGCGAACAAGCTTTACTGCGACGCAATGGGACGGGCCCTGGAGCCGGAATAATGCGACAGACGCGCCGCATACCGACATTGCGTTAACAGCAAGTGCGATGAAAGGTGACTAAGAACTTTGCCATGAATCTAGCATCGACGACTACGTTGCCAAACCACTCAACCCGAAAATTCTGTTCAGCGTCATCGCGAAATCCACTGATGAGAATATGAGCAACTCGCCGACTCCTCTGCAGTAGATTTGTTTTGCTCGCTCCCCTTGGATCGTTGTCGCTGGAGTCGAGCTAATCCGAGCTACGGCTAAGCCCATTCGTGAATTCTTCAGCCAGCAAGTGTCGCATAATGACCAACGCATTTCTCCCCGATCTCAACCAAGATTTAATAAAATCAGGCGTTCACTGATCGTTCGCAATGCCAGATTCGAAAAGCTTGATCACATGAAAATGCCGCACCTGCTCTATTTCGTGCTAGTCTCATTATTTGGCACATTGTCGTTGTCGGAATTTTCTCAAGCCGAGCCATGTCAAAAAGATTCTTCCCGCCCCAACATCGTTCTGATGGTCGCGGATGATCTTGGGTACCAAGACGTCGGCTGTTACGGCGCTTCGTTAATCAATACGCCAAATATTGACGGACTCGCGAAGGCGGGAGTTCGATTTACGGACGCTCATTCGATTAGTGCGATTTGCATGCCTTCTCGCTACGGAATTCTCAGTGGCACCTATTGGTTTCATGCCAAGCGGAGGCCGTTGTATGCGTTTCAATTTCATGATGGCCAGGTGACACTTCCTTCACTAATGAAGTCTGCGGGCTACCGAACGGCTGCACTTGGAAAGTGGCACAACGGTTTGGGAACCGAACCTGAGGTGAACTATAACGTGGCTCTCAAGCCTGGGCCTCTGGAGATCGGGTTTGATTCCTTCTTCGGCACACCCCGTTCACACAACGAACCGCCGCTTGTCTTCGTCCAAGACCACCATGTCGTCGGACGAGAGGCGGATGACCCAATTAGCGTCGACAAGTCACCACAATTTGGTGTCCACGGCAGAATGCGTGGTGGCACGAAAGCCCGTGCAGCGCGTCCGGATGAACGTATCGACATGATCCTTGCCGAAAAGGCAACGAAGTTCTTTCAAGAGCAAACTCCTGATCAGCCATTTTTTCTTTATCTCGCATTTCAGGCTCCTCACACTCCGATTAATCCTGCCCCAGAGTTTCGTCAAAAAAGTAAGGCCGCACTTTACGGCGACTATATCCAGCAACTTGATCACTGCACTGGCGTCGTGCTCAGTGCTTTAGAAAAACAAGGGCTGTCGGAAAACACAATCGTTATCTTCACCAGCGACAACGGTGGACGTTATGAGGAAGAAGCATTGCAAGCCGGGCACCGTCCCAACGGCAATCTAATCGGACAAAAAACGGATGCATGGGAAGGCGGTCATCGAATCCCATGTATCGCCCGTTGGCCCAAACACATCCCAGCCGGTAGCGAACGAAACGAGCTTTTTGCGCTGATCGACCTGATGGCTACTCTCGCGGAAGCGACCGATACAAAAATGCCGATGGGAGCCTCGCCCGATGGTGTTAGTCAACTCGCTGCCATGAAAAAGCCTTCTTCAGCGCCAGCAAAACGAACCGAAGTAGTACTCCACGGTACCGGGCCCTCAAGTTACATACTCCGTCAAGGCGATTGGGTTTACATTCCCAAACAAGGATCCGGCGGTAAGACCGTTCCGCAACCCGAAAGGCCATGGAGTTTGCCCTATGCCGAGATGGGCTTCAAGAACAGCGACGTTGATCATAATGGGCAAATCAAACAAGGGTCGGCAAAAGTTCAACTCTACAATCTTGCCATCGACCCGAACCAGGCATCAAACGTTGCTGCCGCGAATGCGGAAAAAGTCCAAGCCATGGGAAATAGGCTCAACGAGTTAACTGGTAGAAAGCACCGGAATGACCCGCCGCGCTGATCGGCGTTAAAGCTATTCGATCGTTGGCTAATCTAAGAATTAAGTTCTGGCAAATCACCACGACAGCCAACAGTCCCGGAAAAAATGTTCCCAATTCAAGCCGGCTCTTAGAATCCAGAAAATAAATATGTTTCCATTCAGCCAACGTCGAGCCCAGTCACTTGTCGTAGTCTTCTTGCTAGTATTTTTTGTCAAATCCGCGCTGGCGACCACAGTGAACGCTCAAGAAGAACCGATCATTCCGCCCCAAGGTGGCCACGACGTTCTCGTTTTCGAAAACGAATCCCCAGTCGCTTTTCAAAAGCAAAACCTCGAAGCAACTGCGGCTTGGATCGATATCAAAGGCATGCCTTTCGAAAAAGCTTATCAGGTTGACTCTGATGTTAGATTCAGCGACGCAAAGAATATGCAGGTCAGCGTTCCGATCAACACCGCTTTCAAAAAAGGCGATGCGATCCTGCTTTCGTTTTGGATTCGTCGCCCTGGTGCCGGCGGCCAGCCCAACAACGTTTACCTCGACGTGCAAAACGGATCTGACAAACCAACGTATCAATACAAGCTTGCCGGCTATCGAGCTTGGAAACAACACGTACGTTCGTTTGTCGCGACCACCGATTGCAACCCAGAAAAAAGCAACGTCAACATTCTACTGGGTGAAGCCGGCAAAATTTGCGAGATCGCGGACCTGCGATTGATCAACTACGGCGCCGACTACGACATCAACACCTTGCCGCGCTCCACTGTCAACTACAAAGGCCGAGAGCCGGACGCGCAGTGGCGCAAAGATGCCATGGCGAGGATCGAAAAAATTCGCAAAGGAAATTTGACGGTCGAGGTCGTTGATGCAGTTGGTAACCCTGTCCAGGGCGCAACGGTCAACGTTCAGATGCAGCGTCATGCCTTTGGGTTCGGTAACGTCGTCAATGCAAATCTACTTGGCGGAAACGAAAGCTCATTTCCTTACACGAAAGTTCGAAGCGGAAACCGAATCACATCCACTTGGGAAGAATCCAAGAAGTATCGCGAGATCATCAAAGAATACTTCAATACCGTCACGTTTGAAAGCGAACTCCGCCCTCATGTTTGGCAAAAGCAAATGGGCAACTCGGCCGATGGCAAAAAGCTGCACGAAGTTTTCACTCAAGGAGCCGTTCCGTGGCTACAAGCAAACAACATCGGCATCCGCGGTCACTATCTTTCCTGGGGCGCGATGGACTTTAACGCCCTCGAGAAACAATTTGTCGGCAACCCAGAAGCTCACCGCAATTGGTTGTGGAAACATATGGCCGACGTCGTTCCTAAAACCGAATTTGTAACAGAGTGGGATACGATCAATCACATCATCGCTTGGGGTAAACACACTTACGAAAAAGAGTACGGCGGGATGCAAATCTACGCGGACATCATGAAAGAGGCTCGGCGACTTGCACCCGACGCGAGCCACGCGATTAACGAAGGCAAGGTGCTACCCGATGGTTACAAGCGCAAGGCTTACAAACGAGTCATCCGCTTTCTGAATGAGCGGGGGCAAGCCCCAGACACGGTTGGATTCATGGGGCATTTCGAGTTGATGACGCTAACACCGCCCGAAGAGTTGCTTGAAGTCTATGACAACTTCGCCGAACTCGCCCCGCGATTGCAGTTGAGCGAATTCGATGTCGAAGCGGGCGACGACGACAAACTCCAAGCCGACTATTACCGCGACGTGATGATCGCCAGTTTTAGTCATCCGAACTTCGTTTCGATCGTTCAATGGGGGTTCTGGGAAAAAGCCCACTGGAAACCCGCCGCCGCGCTTTGGCGAGCCGACTGGAGCCTCAAGC
>CAZPTT010000153.1:0-14864 GCA_964589435.1 uncultured Pirellulaceae bacterium | reverse complement strand
AAACAAGCACCATGTCTTTATTCAAAACGCCTTGCTCGTCTATTCAATATTTCTGCGCCGCGTTTGTTGGTGTGATTGCGATTGGGACGTTGTCATTTTCAGCGGTTCCGCAAGACGCTGCCGTTGAATCATCGACCGAAGTCGTTGCGGGTGAACTTCATTCGGCTGCCATGAATTTTTGGAACGCGCTCGACGAGAAACAGCAGGGCGATCTGTCATTTGGATTCGAACATGAACTGCGAAAAGACTGGCAATTCATTCCGATGAAACGGAAAGGACTGGGTTTCGATCAACTGAAGCCGAACCAACGCCTGCTCGCCATGGCATTGGTTCAAACACCGCTCAGCAATAGCGGATTTAGTAAGTCGATGCAGATCATGTCGCTCGAGCAGATTCTTCACGAAATGGAGAACAATGCTCCCAAACGCAACCCCGAAAAATATCATCTCTTTTTCTTTGGCACGCCTTCCCTTGAGAAGACTTGGGGCTGGCGAATTGAGGGCCATCATCTTTCGATCAGCTTCACAATTGCCGATGGCAAGTCCGTTGCATCGACGCCTGCGTTTTGGGGTACCAATCCTGCCGAAGTCCGCTCTGGGCCGCAAAAGGGATTACGAGTGCTGGGCCACGAAGAGGACTTGGCTCGTAAACTTGTCAAAAGCTTATCGGTCGAACAAAAAGCCAAGGCGATCTTCGCTGAAGAAGCGCCCAAAGACGTGATCAATGGGCCGGGGCGCGACGCTTCTCCACTCGAGCCAGCCGGCATCGACGCGGATTCCATGAACGAGAATCAACGCCGTTCACTCATGCATTTGGTTGGCCTGTATGTCAACAACTTGCGACCTGAATTGGCCGAGCAAGACATGAAAAAGATCGAGGCTGCCGGCATCGGAAAAGTGCACTTCGCTTGGGCGGGCAAGTTGACACCTGGAATGCCGCATTACTATCGAATTCAGGGGCCGACTTTCATTCTCGAGTATGACAATGTGCAAAACCAAGCCAACCACGCGCACGCAGTTTGGCGTGATTTCACGAACGATTTTGGCGCCGACTTGTTGAAGCAACATTATGCCGACCAGCACAGCGATAAGTAGATTCAGGATTGGGGTGAATCTCGAATAGAGCCTCACAAGTGGCTAACCGACAAGCATCGGCACGAGTGAAATGATCCACGGTTGGCATCGAGAGACCCGGTCTGATTCGGGTTGATTTATCGGCGTATGCCAAACGATTGGCAATCTGTACCGATTAGTCATTTTGTGCCGTTAAGCGTTTAAAATGTGTCACCGTGACCAAACGTGGCACAAGTTCCGCGATTTCTAAAAACAGGGAAGTCTGTTTTAGATTTTGAGGTAACTCCGATGATGTCGACTCAACTTATGATGGTGTTTGGTTTCATGGTCACATTGGTTTTTGTAATACAAGTCAACGTACCGGGCAAAGAAGGCCCGGCTTGCTAAGAAGCTAGATAGGTAACCTTTTATCACTGGCGAAACCAATAAAAAAAGCTCTCAAAATTTGAGAGCTGCGTTGGATTAGAAAGTTGAGCGACGATGTCGCTCGATTCTCCGAAACGTCTGCGAGTCGGGCGACTGGCTTGAAGTCGGAAAGTGAATCCATGCCGGTTCGTTAGTCGTTGCAAGTCTGGCATTCACTGCGGCTTCGCAATGTCTCGCGACAGGAGTTACAACCACAGCCGCCACGGAGTCGGTTGCGACTTTTGATTCGACTGTTGACTTCACATTGATCGCCGCCCCTTAACCAGAATCGGCCAAGATGCCCTGGATTGGCTTTGAGGCCTCCGCAGTTACAGAAGTTTTCCCATTCGTCGCAAACGGCATCCGGATCGCCGAACAGGTTGTGATTACGAATTGTGACCATTTCGACGGGAGCACCATAGTGTTGCGTGGTCGAAATCGGCATACGTGGCAACGGAGAAGTTGAACTTCGAATTGGCTCTATATTGGCCGCAATCCGTGGCACCACTGATGTGGCTTTCGTTCGCGCGTCGGCTTTCGGAGGGACAACGTTTTCAACGACCGGAATAGGCGGGGCTACCTTATCTACGTTTCGTCCAGCTATTTCGACAACCGTAGGCTGTTTCGTGTTGGCAGAATAGTAGGAGTTACCACTGACCTGTTGCTGAACTTGTGTTGACGGATCAACAATTTTAAAGCCAGATTCTTGCTGGCCATTTACTGGTGCACAACAAAAGGTCAGCAAAAACAAAGTAGTCAAAACGAACTTCATTCCAAAACTCCTGGAAAGCGAGTCTCTGTCATAATTGTCTCTTTACATCACATTCCTTCGTTCCAGATTGACTGTTCAATTCAACATTTTGGTTTCAATCGATCCAGCACGGACAGACGTAATCGACTCGTTTATCGTTACAGGTTTGCTCGCCGTCCAAGTCGGTTCCAGTCGTGACGAAGAGCTTCTGCAGTCGTCATACTTTGCCAAGAATTCTGGAATACGACGTTTAAACTGCTATCACGCGATTCGACTGAATGAAAACAGCCATCACAAAATCAAACGGGCGAATTTGTATGGTTAACTGCTGATTCATAGAAAAAGCCCGTCGTTGAACGAATTCAACGACGGGCTAATAGCGGAGAGAACAGGATTCGAACCTGCGGAACGGTTTGACCCGTTCACCTAATTAGCAATCAGGCGCTTTCGACCACTCAGCCATCCCTCCCAAGATCTTCATTCTGCAAAAACCATCGATCTTTATCAAGTGATCGATGCCAAATTTTACCAATGGTTCGCGTAAAATCTATCCATTTGCCAGCCTAATTAGGCTTTTGATTCACTCTGAGTCGGGTGCCAGTTAAGTCTCGCTTGGAAACGCCCCAACAGCAAATCAACAAAGTCCATCATCGGCAAATTGTGTTGGGTTGAATTGGAATATTTGCCAGCAACCAGCATTTTGTTCCAACCGGCCTGAAAGGCTCGAATTTTGAACGAACGGAGCCGCCCTTTTGCTCGCCAAGAGTTGGGCTGGAACCATCGGTGAAAACGATGCACGGCTTCAAGTTCTTAGGGCTCGAAACAGGAAGATCAGCGCACTGACAAACGCGATTGAAACTACACTGACAATGACCAACAGGATTAAACCCTGCCATGGCTCGGTGGTAATCGTCAAATTGGATGTGGTTGAAGTTTCTCCATTGGAGTTTGTGGAAACGTATTGTCCAGGAACCCGAATCGTAATGAATCCGTTTTCGAGCGAATTCGGTAGGAAGAGAAAAATTCCTGCGACGGCAGCAAGCCAGAATGAAACGACGGCGATCGACGAAGTCAAATAGATTCGCCGAGATCGCCGGACTCGAATTGCCGAACCGGGAGCATTCGGCGATTCGTAAGGGTTTTCCGGCAACATGGCACTGTCCAAGTGAAGGGTTATGTCCGATCACTCTAAACGAATGTTAAAGATTGGGGTACTGACGTCGGTTTTGGTTGAGGGCTTCTCAATTGTTCCAATTGCGGATTTCTCAGCGGCGCAACGCAAGCAAGCCCAATGCCGTTCAATGAACGTAGCTACGCTCGCCAGTGCGTAGATTGGTCGCAATGAATTCGCAGTTTTCCACCGTCTGGCGACGGTAGCTACGACAAGAAAGCGTTTTTCCACTGTCTACGACAAGAAAGCTCCGAAGTCCCTCTTCATTGAACGGTATTGGGCGCAAGCAACCCGATGCGTCTAAAACCGGTCGGCTCGCGCCGTTCCGCTAAAATGAAGATTCAACCACGACTACTTGTCCAATGATTTGATCCAGTCGGTCAGGATTTTGACTCCGGCCGGATCAACTTTGTTGCTGCCTATGTTTGGCATGCGACCTTGGCCCAGCGTCTTGATTCTCTCAAGCATCAAAGAGCGATCAGGTGAGCCGGGGCAAACGAGCATCGCGTCGTCGATTCCCAGGCTCCCCTGAGAAGGCTTTTCACCCACCATCTTCGTCTTGTCCAGCGGCGTATCGTAACGCAGGTCGATGTTGGCGTTGCCAGGGCCTTGGGGGCGATGGCACATTGCACAATTAACATCCAGCCAAACTCTGGCCCGTTCTTGAAGGTCAGCCGACTCATCGGCGGGCGAACAGAATTTGTCAGCTTGAGCGATATTGAAGTCAGCCGGCAAATCGATCAAGCCCTTCTCGGCCCACAATTCAATTTGATTTTTGCCAACCGATTTTTGATCGGCATCGATGGCATCCCGATTTAGCTGGGCGGTGTTCAGGCCCAAAACGTAGCCAGCCGCGTCAACGTGGCAACTGCTGCATTCGGATGACGATGGCGCGTGCCATGATGATACACCTTGACGGCTCCAAAGCTCAAACTGCTTTCCGTTTGGCTGTAATTTCGCTCCTTTGTTTTTGTTGTCCCACACGTAGGTGGCTGATTCCCAGCCTGATTCTGTCCGCTTGATCAAACGTGTTTCCAGATTTCGAACACGGCGCCCCTGACCGAGTCCAAAATTCTTAACGATCGTAGTACCGACAGGAACTTCCCACGTTCCATCAGCTCGATAGCCGAGTTGAGCGCCTTCTGGCAAACTAATAAACCGTTGCTTGGAGGCGTTGTCTGACCAAAATGGCGCGTTGACCGTGTAAGGAATCAAATCCGCCGAAACCTTTTTGCCGGGAATCGAGGTGTAGAGTCCGGTGTCAGCCAAATCCTCGGGCCAGTCTTTCAAAGTCGCTTCCGGCTCATTGGTCGGAGTGATTCGATAGATACCGCCATCGAAACTGCATAGATAAACTTCACCGGCTTCGTCTTCACCGAACGAGGCAATACTTCGTCCGGTTCTACGAATCAATTCGCTTTGGTAGTTGCCTTCTTCATCCTTTTTGCACTGCCAGAGATTGCCCGTCATGTAATCGCCGTAGAAGTACGAACCCACCAGCTGAGGAAATCGCTTACCGCGATACACGTTGCCGCCAGTGATCGAGCCTCCCCATTCGTGCCCGTAAATTGCGACTGGCTCAAGCTGAGTCTCCGTGGCCAGTTCAGTTTCGGCCTGGAATACTTCTTTGGCCTCGATTCTGTTCCAGCCATAATTGCCGCCGGATTGGACAACGTTGACCTCTTCCCATTTGCCTTGTCCCACATCCGCCGCCCAAAGCTCACCAGTAACTCGATCGAATGAAAATCGCCAGACATTTCGCAGCCCAATCGCGAACAATTCTGGTTGGGCGTGCTCATGCTTGAGGAATGGGTTGTCCGCAGGGATAGAGTACTGTTTGTCTTTCGATTTCTTGTCGACATCAATTCGGCAGATCGAGCCAAGCAGGGTTTCAACATTTTGGCCGTTTCCATGCGGGTCGTTGGCACTGCCACCGTCTCCGAGTGAAATATACAAATATCCGTCTTGTCCAAACGCAATCATGCCACCGTTGTGGTTTCGATAAGGCTGCGACTGGGTGAAAATGACTTGCTCCGATTCGACATCGACTTTGTTCGGGTCGTCGGTGGAAACCTGAAAGCTTGCCACGATATTGGGAGCAGCTTCGGCGTCGCCTTGATCGCGCTTGGAAGAATAATGGACGTAGACACGCCCGTTGTTTTTAAAATCGGGGTGGAACGCCACGCCAATCAAACCCTCTTCGTTACCGACTCGACTGATCCGCTCGCGGATGTCTAGGAAAACCGAAGTCGTCGGTCGCTCCTCAAGGCCAGAGAAGACTTGGATAACACCGTCTTGTTCGACGACAAAAATTCGACCGCTTCCGTCGTTGGCATTGGTCAGCAACACCGGCCGATCAAAACGCAAACCGCTAAAGGCTCTTTCCAGTCCAACGAACTCCATCGTTGCCGCAGAAGAATCTTGTTTCGCTCGCTCAGCCGACAACTGGACTTTTGCGTCCTGGCCATTTGCCGGGTGGCTATTAAATACAAAGCTCCCAAAGACGGCACCACAGAATAGAACAATAAGGTTTAGAGTATTGCAGTTGAATCGAAGCATGATGGCCTATGTGAATACAAGCAGGTTAGGTGGCTGAATTGGTAGTTTGGGTGGAATGTTGCAAAAGCTAGAACCGAATGAACAGCCTAAGTTTGCGGACAGTCTCGAACTGAAACGATACGAATTGGAAACAAACTATTGCGAATCGCGGGAATATTTGGTGGGGAGCGTCACGGTCTTTAACCGAAGTAAGCAAAGAAGTGATGGTGCGTTTCTCGATCATCACGAAGGCTATTGCGGTTCCCCTTTTAACGTCAACTACGTCATGTTCGCATTATAAAACGCCAGCCGTAAGGCGGGCAATAAACGATTGGCCCGTGGAACAAGAATCGGACGAATCTGTCAAATTTTCTGTCTGAGATTTGAGGTGGGTTAACTACAATACTGGCACTTTATCCGCGGCGAATCCGTCTTGCGATCAAGTTGCTGCTCTTCGGTGAATTTAGATTTTTCGATATACCTCGTCTTCAGATGTGAATGCGACGAGGCATTGTCCGGCTCAACCAAGTGATATTCAGGGAACAAATGTCAGGTTTCAAAAAAACAATATGCTGTATTGGCGCAGGATACGTCGGCGGACCAACCATGGCGATGATCGCCAATCGTTGCCCACACATCGACGTCCATGTCGTTGACATCAATCAAGCCCGTGTTGACGCTTGGAACTCGGACGTCTTGCCGATCTACGAACCGGGCCTGACCGAGATTGTTAAAGAATGCCGAGGACGTAATCTGACTTTCTCGACAGACGTGGCTAACGCTATCAGCGCAGCGGACTTCGTGTTCATCTCCGTGAACACCCCGACGAAGACTTTCGGTATCGGAAGCGGCCGCGCGGCCAACTTAGAGTTCGTTGAAAAATGCGCTCGCCAGATTGCTGAGCATTCGAGCGGTCACAAAATCGTTGTTGAGAAATCAACATTGCCAGTTCGCACCGCTGAAGCCGTCAAGCGAATTCTTGAATCGTCAGCCAAGTCTGGCGCGACGTTTGACATTCTCAGCAACCCAGAATTTCTCGCCGAAGGAACCGCAGTCGAAGATTTGATTAACCCAGATCGCGTCTTGATTGGCGGCGAATCAGAAGAAGCGATCGAGGCACTGACAGAAGTTTACGGCAACTGGGTTCCGCGCGAAAAGATTATCGCTACCAACCTTTGGAGCAGTGAGCTTTCAAAGCTAACGGCCAACGCATTTTTGGCTCAGCGTGTCTCCTCGATCAACGCCATGTCAGCTCTTTGCGAAGTCACCGGCGCTGATGTCGATGAAGTCGCCAATGCGATCGGCACAGATTCTCGAATCGGCCCCAAGTTTCTTAAGTCCTCCGTTGGTTTCGGTGGATCCTGCTTTCAAAAAGACATTTTGAATCTGGTCTACCTTTGTGAACATTTCGGATTGCCCGAAGTCGCTGAGTACTGGGATCAAGTCATCAAGATCAATGACTATCAGAAACGACGCTTTACCGAAACGATCGTCAAAACGATGTTCAACACGGTTTCCGACAAGCAAATTGGCATTTGGGGATTTGCGTTTAAAAAAGACACCAACGATACTCGCGAATCGGCGGCGATCTATATTTGCCGCGATTTGTTGTTGGAACGGGCTCGATTGAAAGTCTACGATCCACAAGTCGAACCAGAAAAGATTCGCGCTGATTTGATTTCGCTGATGGCTTCCGCCGATGGCGAACTTAGCCAGGAGAGTCGGCGTTTGATTGAGAAAAATGTTGAGATCGTCGATTCGGCTGAGGCCGCGGCCGATGGAACGCACGCAATTGCCGTCATGACAGAGTGGGACGAATTTAAGACTTTGAATTATGAGGCGATCTACGCTTCGATGAAGAAGCCGGCCTTCCTGTTCGATGGTCGCAATATCGTTGATCGAGAAAAATTGGGAGCCATCGGCTTCGAAACGAGGGCGATTGGCAAGCCGTTTTCCGTCCACTCTTTTGCTTCAGTCTAATTTGTAGCAAACTGCTCGCATTAGAAATTGCCGGAACATTCGTTCTGGCTTTTTTTATGCGCCAGCAATCCTATCAACAATCGGGGCAAAGCCGCTCAATTAGCTACTCAAACTGAGCGGTTGTAGTCCGCTATCAAGGAGCGCCAGCGACGATGATACGGCAAAAGTACCAGCCTATCACTCAAACTGAAGTTGCCGTAACTGCGTTACACTTGTTACGGCCTACTTTCTTACGATCCGCCATTTTTCGATTGATAGTGATACGGATTTTGAAAACGCTCAGTTTGAGTAGCTAAAGCGGAGCTTCTTTTTTAGCGGAACGGCGCAAGCCGCCCGGCCTTGCGCAGGCCGGTTAGCCTGCGTCACGCCGCTAGGAAGAATTCAATTTGAACAACTGAGAAACCCTCACAATGGGCTGCCACCGTTGCGGCTTGATTGTTTGCGGACAACAATGGTCAGCAAAATACACTTGAGTTCATGAAATTAAATTCGGTCGTAAGTTCGGAGACGTACCAATGGCGTTTTACAAAAAAAGCAAAACAGCATTCCTGGCTCAATTGGCCTGGGCCGTGGTTGGAATTGCGCTCGTTTGTTCATCGGCGGTTTTTGCTGACGAAGGCATGCATCCGATCAGCCAAATTGGAAACGTTGATCTAGCGGCCAAAGGCTTGCTAATGGACGTCAACGACATCTTCAATTCCGAAACAACTTGTTTGGTTGATGGGATCTGCCGAGTGAACGGATGCACTGGTTCGTTCGTTTCAAAAAGTGGCTTGATCATCACAAATCACCATTGTGCTTATCGTGCGATCCAGCAGGCAAGCACTGCCGAGCAAGACTATTTGAAAAATGGATTTCACGCCGAATCGTTTGAAAAAGAAATTCCTGCGCCCGGCTACGTTGTTCGCGTCACAGAATCGTTTCTGGATGTGTCTGAGAAAGTTTTGGCGGTTGTAAACGACGGGATGGAATCGGGTGATCGCACCAAAGCCATCGAGCGCCGCCGGAAAGAACTCGAGAAGGAAGCTGAGGCGTCCAACAAGGGCATGCGAGCCGAAGTCGCCGAGATGTTTACGGGAAAGACCTACGTTTTGTTTTTGTACACCTACATCAAAGATGTTCGCTTGGCGTTCGCGCCTCCCGCGTCGGTTGGCAAGTTCGGAGGCGACGTCGACAATTGGGAATGGCCGCGTCACACGGGTGATTTTTCCTTCATGCGCGCTTACGTGGGGCCCGATGGATCGTCTGCCGAATACTCACCAAACAACGTACCGTACCGGCCGAAGCGGTTCATCCAAGTCGCTGCGGCAGGTGCCAACGAAGGCGACTTTGTTATGCTGCTTGGTTATCCTGGTCGAACTGCGCGACACAAGACGGCCAGCTTTTTGAAAAATGAGAAGAACATCCGACTGCCTTTCATCGTTGAGCTTTATGGAAAGCAAATCGAAATCATGGAGGCCGCAGGGAAAAATGATCGCTCAGTTGCCTTGAAAAACCTATCGCGAATACAAGGGCTCGCTAACGTTGAAAAACGGTCTCGCGGTCAACTCAAGGGATTAAATCGCGCCGGAATCATCGCGGCCAGACAGGCCGAAGAGCGTAAGTTGCAGTCGTTTATCGAGCAAAGTCCAGTTCACAGTACCAGCGGAGCGAATTTGCTGAAGGATATCGATGCCGTCTACAACGAAATCGCTGTGAATTACGAGCGCGAGATGAACTTGTCGGCGCTACGAGGCTGTCAGATGCTTTCCGTCGCGCACTCGATCTACGAGTCGGCTGTTGAACGGGAAAAGGATGATCTTGATCGAGAGCCCGCCTACATGGATCGAAACTTTGATCAAACGGTGCAACGACTGATGATCAGTCAAAAGAATCTGGATGTCGCAACGGACAAATCTCTGTTGGCAATGCTTCTTGAGCGAACCAATCTAGACCCATCGAAATTCGGGACGCTGAATCTGGAGACTTTGTACTCTGGCACCAAACTAAATGATGCAGCCGTAATTACTTCCTGTTTAAAGATGAGCCGCACTGAGCTGGATGGCTTGGACGACACGTTCATTAAGCTTGCGAGTAAGTTGTACCCGGAATTTGTTCAGTTGCGTGAAAACGCGAAGGCTAGATCGGGAAAATTGAATAAACTTTATGGCGAATTGATCACGATCAAATCAGAGTTCATGCAAACCAATTTCGTCCCTGACGCCAACGGAACGTTACGACTTACCCACGGAACGATTCGGAGCTATTCTCCGGAAGACGCCGTCGTGATGACTCCCATTACCACACTCTCAGGAGTGATCGCCAAGACGACCGGAACCGAGCCGTTTGTGACGCCAGAAAAGATTGTCAAAATGTTTGAAAATCGGGATTTCGGGAGATACACGCATCCAAGCCTGAACGATGTTCCCGTGGCTATCCTTTATGACACAGACACGACTGGCGGAAATTCTGGCAGTCCGATTCTGAACGCAAAAGGCGAGCTGGTCGGTGTTAATTTCGACCGCGCTTTTGAAGCAACCATCAATGATTTTGCGTGGAACACAAATTACAGCCGCTCTATCGGCGTCGACATCAGATACGCTTTGTGGATAACTGAAAAAGTCTTCGGTGCAACCAATTTGATCAAAGAAATGGGACTGTAACTCGAGTTCCCCAACGGTTCGCCAATACTGAGTCATCAATACTGAGTCGCCAATACTGAGTTGACTAATTTCATAGGTGCCGTGCCCTCGCTTGCGTGGGCATGTGTGTGCAAGCGAGAGTACTGCACCAACCAGTTCAATTCGGATGGGCGACTAGATTGAACTCTTCCGAGTTTTGAGAAAGTTAACGCATTGGACGAACAAACTCCATCAAGTCAGCCATTTGGTCGGGCGTAATTGATCGCTCGAAACCCTCCGGCATGAATGATTTGGTTGAGTTCCGCATGTCTTCAATTTCGGACAACAAGAGCGATGTTTTTTTCCCGTCAGAAGTAACAATTTCGACACTCGTTGCAGATTCGCCCGAGATCATGCCTGAGACAAGTCGCCCATCTTCCGTCATGAGATTGTAAGACTTGTACTTCCATTCGACCGCCGCATTGGGCTGGAGAATGCTCTTCAGGATATAAGCCCGATCTTTGCTGGCCAGTGCGCTAAGCGCCGGTCCAACATTCTGTCCGATTCCATTGTGTAGATGACAATTCGCGCAATGTTCCCGAAAGACCTTTTCCCCACGCGATTGATCGCCGCCTTTCTCGACGACCAATTGATAATCTTCAATCAACGCCAGTCGCTCCGTTTCAGATTGGCTTCCAAATATCTCTTGCGCGGCAGCGTAGAGCGATTGGTCTTTGTGTGAGAGCAATGCCTGGATGGTCGCTGGGCTTAAGTTAGCCGGGACAATTACTCCTTTCTTGATTCCCAAAATGATTGTCTTCGCCCAACGATCTCGAGTCAGCAAAGTCGTTTGAATTTTCCGCTGGATGGTTGGCCCAGAAGAAGGGATTTTGGCAACAAGTTCGTCCGCACAGTCAAGTTGTGCGAGAGACTCGACGGCCAATTCTTGTAGTTCAACATTAACCTGAGGCGTCAAATTTTCGAGCAAAGCTTCTCTGGCCTCAGCCAAAATCGGCGAAGCATGGCCAAGTAGTTTCAAAGCAGAAGCTCGCAATGCCAAGTCGGAATTCGTCAGTGTGGCCAATTGGACTGAGTCTTTCATTGTTTCTTGCGCCACAAGAAGAGCGTAAGTCAATTCCTGGTTGCTTTCGTTCGGATCAGACGCCCCCAATCTTACGCCGGCGCGACGGAGAATATCCAAGCCGATGGATATCGCGTCGAGCCTCCCAGCGTTCAGCGTTTTTTCGTGTTTGTCGTCCACAATCATTGTCAGCAGTTTTGGAAAGGTTTCTTTAGGTGATTGGCTCAATGCCGTTTGGATAAGGCCTTCAACAATTGATTCATGACCGTCCGGTGAAGCGAGCACCTTCTCCAGTAACTTGCCAGCCACACCGATGGATGAACTTAAAATGGCTGATTGGATCCAAGGATTGCCTTGGGACAATTTCATTACCACGGGCAATATTTGTAGTCTTGATTTTTCAGAGGCACCGGCAGCCAAAGCCAGTTCAAATTGAACCAATGGTGAATTGGCCGTCTTGAAACTTCCGCTTTCTAAACTTTCAATTGCTTGATCATCCAATCCCAACGCACGAATCGAATTGGCGACCAGTCGTGGGTCTTGCTCATCCGAAAAATCGGAAAGTGCAAGGGCAGACGCATCCAGCAGCGATGTGACCCACAACGCTTGAATTCGTACTCGTATACTGTGATCAGCAGATTTGCAAATCGCCACGAGCGCATTTATTTCGTCGTTCGAAATTGAATCAGCAGAGCGTTGCAGCAAGACTTGTTGAGCCAAATCGCGAACTGCGCCATTGTTCGACGTCAATTTTTCTGAGAGAGCAGGGAAGTCGAGTTTGGTAAGGTCTTCCGGGGTTGTCAGTGTCTGGTTAGTTTTTGTGACACGATAGATTCGCCCCATGTCGGAACCAGCGTAGAGGTCGAGGCTGGCTTGCCAGGATTCAGGAATCCACTCCGGGTGCTCGATCACGTGACGGTACATGTCACAGATCCAAAGACCTCCGTCAGGGCCAGTCGTCAACCGAACCGGGCGAAACCAATTGTCAGACGACGCTAAGAACTCTTTATTCTGTTCGGATTCCGCTCGGTGCCCGCCAACCGCAATTCCACCGTAGTCAATTTCAATTCTTGAAATCAAGTTATGAACAGGTTCGCAAATAAGTGCCGAATTCTGTAACGATGTGCCCAATGAATTGTCGCGAAAAACCAAGGGAGCACAGGCTGACGAAAAGCAATCTAGAGTGTGTAGATCATTGAAACGATCGAGTGTTCGGCTGGTCGGGAACACCGGCGGATTGAGAACCGGATCAGTTAGGAAGTTTCTGGCGGCAGGCGATTTGACGTGAGGGTTGCGTTCGATGAATCGGTCTTCGATCACCAGTTGAAAAAGCGGTTCACTATTGGTGTTGCCGAACCAGTTGTTGAATTCATCACGACAGCGTCCGTATTGCGTGTCGCCACTGACGGCTTCTGCGTCTCCGGTGTCTGGATTGATTCGCAAGTCACGGCCCGACAAACGTACTTTCTTGCCAGTTTTGACGCAGGTAATTTCCCGATTGTTGGTTCCGCCGGAAGACAGATACAACCATCCATCCAGTCCATAATCGAAACCATTGATTCGATGTTGCGGATTAGCCTCCTGAAATCCGGTGTACATAATTTCTAGCTGGTCGGCTTTGCCGTCGCCGTCGGAGTCAGTGGCGAAAATAACATCTGGTGCACCAGATATGATCGCGCCGTTTCGCCAAGGGAAAACGCCTGTCGGAAACGTTAGACCGTCCAGGAAAATTGAAGCCGTATCAAAGGTTCCGTCTTGATCGGTGTCAGTCAAGATTTTTACGCGTCCTCCTGGTTCACCGTCCCAAGGTTCCCGGTCAGGGTTTTCCGACCGAGCCCCGGTTCGACCGGGTGCGCCTTGAGGGTAGTCACCCATCTCGACGACCCACAACCGGCCTTTGGTATCAAACGCAAAATTGATCGGGTCTTCGACCAATGGCTCGGAGGCGATATTGGAAATCTGGAAACCGTCGGGGAGAGAAAACGTTTCCAGTGCGTCTCCAACTTTTAGAGGCTTAGCGATTTCCCTCTGGCTGAATAACTCAGTGACTCGTTTTATGATGACCGACTCGGTGCCCTTGGCCCATCGTCCCGGGAGCAGATAGTAGATCATCGAAAAATCGACTTCGTATCCACCTTCAGCCCGCATCCGCTCCGACGCGACATAGCCGAAAACATCGTTGCTGTACGCGGAAACCCAGATTTGCTCCGCTGCTATCCCGGAAATGGCGGCAAGTTCCTTCTTAATACGAATCGCGTAATCCACGACGACCTCACCAGCCAGGAAGACCATGGCAAACTCATCACCAAACCGCCAAACCTGGATCGGCATCGGATACGTTTCCGGCAATCGTCCCGTCCGCTGCCAAGTCTTCAGCATCACCTGTGCATGGCGTCGCGTGTGTGGGTTGGCATCTTCCATCGCATCGTTCAGTTGTTGCTTGGAGGGCCGGTCGTGAGCCAGTCCGGCGAAACCGAATGTTGCTGTCGGTGCAGTTTCGATCGGCTTCCATCTAGCGTCGTTCAGCAAAGAAGTGACTTCGTTGCTAATCTCTTTGCCTTGGGATTTGGCCAGTGCAAGGGCTTTGTTTCGATCGCGGTCTGGGTTGGCATCCGCGCCACAGCCGATTGTGCATAGTGCGATCGCATCGGGGTTGGCCTCTTCAAGATACTTTTGAGAATAGCCGGCCCAATCACCATTCAACCGGTTGTAGTCCCCGCCAAATGTCGTGCAATGGCAAGCGTAATTGTAGATCAGGCCCCGCGTTTTGCTTTCATCCACGCTGCTGATTCGAATGACCGGTAGTGAATGGTCAACAGGGCCGTCAGGGTTTTCTCCAAACGCAGACCAGATCCCGTTTTCCAGGACGCGGCGATTGCGGGCGAACATCGCCGTTCCAGAAGCTGTCGATAGCTTGCAAGGTTGCAGGTTCTCGGAGGCGGTCTTGATCGCCGTCGCAACTTTTTCAACCACCCATTTTGTATAAGCTTCGGTGGCTGCGAGCTGTGCATCGGTCAAAGTCGGCTGAAAAAGATTAGGGAGTCCACCGGTAATGTGAGGTGCTGAATGGCAATGCGTCATACAGATGGCAACCCGTTCACGATCGAAGCCAAATTCCTTGACGCGGTCAACGATCGCTTGTGTGACTTTGGCTGGAAATCCAATGGTTTCGACGGAAACAATCGCATGCAGATCCTCGGATCCATGTCGCAAAACAATGGCGCGCGCGTAAATTTTCTCATCCACTCCGTCGTAAGGCGTCTTG
>CAZPTT010000152.1:13439-15413 GCA_964589435.1 uncultured Pirellulaceae bacterium | reverse complement strand
GAATCCGTGGCTAGCGCCAAAACGGCTCATCCTAAAATCAAATTGGAACAATGCAATAGTTTACAAAATCCGTTTCCAAAAGTCAGACGCTATTTTGGCGGAAGTGTCATTTTTCGAGCCAAGCACTCGAACAAAAACTCGTAAATTTCCACGTGTCGCCGCGCCGCAAACACATCCTTGCCCCAAGTATAAAGTCCGTGGCGGCGTATTAGAAAACCGTGGGTCATTGATTCCATCGGATCGTTCAGTCGAGCTCGGACGTCCTTGGCGAGCGAAGGGATATCTTGCGTGTTCTCGAAAATCGGGAGCCAGTGCGTCGTGTCGTGTGTTGGGATCCCCTCGAGGCCCTTCAACATTTCATAGCCAGCGAATTCAAATCCACCCTCGTCAAAAAAGTAGTCAGACAACAACGTGCCCCAAACACTATGCGTGTGCAAAATACATCCAACGTCACCAAGCTCCGCTAGAACGACATGCAACATCGTTTCGGCAGACGACTTCGGTTGATCTGATTCGATTGGCGCGCCATCGGCCCCGACGTGCACAAAGTCCGTCGCTGCCAACCTCCCTTTGTCTTTCCCGCTGGCAGTCACAATCAATTCGACAGGATCGTTACTGAGCACGACGCTATAGTTACTGCTGGTGCCGACCGACCATCCTCTTTGATGAAAGAAACTTCCGCACTCGCGCAGCTGATCTATTCGTTCTTCGTGTCCAGTAAGTGGCATAGGTCTATCGGATATTTGAAAGTCAAAGTTAGGTTAAAAATCGTCAACGTTTTTTCAGGAAATCCCGATTCTGTAGTCGGACGCTGAACTCCTTTGTTATACGAGTGAATCCGCCTAAAATCCAGACGCTACAGCCAAGCACCACTTAACAAGATTTCCCGAAGCACACACAATCTAGATGTGCAAACCGAATTACGACTGGCTTTTCACCTCGATGGTGGACGCTCAGCAACGGCATATTCCAATCAACGATTTTTGAACTCCAACCAACTCTTTATAAAAGCGAAATGCATCCATGCCGCTCTGGAATCGGAAGAAAAACTGGGAAGACGAATACGACGAGTTTTATGCTCAAGATCGACGCACTGGCGAACCTGGAACACGAAAGAAGTCGACCGGCTTAAGACTGCTTGCCCATTTCTTGATGCTGCTCTTTGGCGGTGCAATTTTTTTGGGTGCAGCGGGCTCGATCGGCGGGCGCGGAATGCTCGAAAAAATCCTGACGGATCTGGCGATGCCTCTTGGAGTCGTCTGGCTGGCCTTAATCCTGATGGTCTATTTCTGCCTCCTTACCAGACAAGCTTGGCCAGCGATCGTTGGATTCTTTTGCTGGACAACTCTGACCGCTGCCGGAAATAGTTACGTTTCAAACTGGTTGATTTCAACACTCGAGGCACCCTACCAATCCACCAACGTGCTAGAGATGGATCCTATCGATACGGCGGTCATCCTTGGCGGTGGAACCAGTTCGCGCCTTTCAGGCTTCTCACAAGTGACGATGGCAGGGGATCGCGTTGTGGTTGGAGCAAGGCTTTACCACTCCGGCATAATCAAGAACCTGATCTGCACGGGCACCAACACCTTTTCGTCTGCACCCAAAGACCTTAACCCGCGACAAGAAGCCGCCGAAATTTTAGAAGGACTTGAAGTGCCGCGAGAGAACATCACGCAAATGAAAGGCAAAAACACGTCTGAAGAGATGACCAACTTAAAAGCGTGGATGGACGCCACGCCAGAGCATGGCCAAGTCGGCATCATCACATCCGCTTGGCATCTTCCGCGAGCTCTCCGACTGGCAGAAAATCATGGTGTCGAACTGACTCCGATCCCCTGCAACTTCCTGACCGAACCGTATGGCCCGTCCCGCAACTTGGTCGTGCCCGGCTCCTATCCCCTTCGAGTCTCAACGTTCGCGATCAAAGAATACTTGGCTGGATTTGTGAATCGATAAGAAGTGAATCGATAA
>CAZPTT010000152.1:0-13339 GCA_964589435.1 uncultured Pirellulaceae bacterium | reverse complement strand
GTGAATCGATAAGAAGTGAATCGATAAAAACTGCAAGTGCTAACTCACAGATCCATCGCACCGATCAAAATGAAGCGGATCTATTTGTTCGGAGACAAACGATTAAAGCGGAGCCAATCTACTTCGTCGCCATCTCGACATCGTCGCCGTTCTTGACCTTCTCCAACCACGGATCGAGGTCTTCGAAGATCTTGCCAGGCTTCCCGTCAAAAACACGACCGATCAGTAAATTCGTCAAGTTCTCGCCATGGCCCGGATGAGCTTTCATGAAGCTCGAGAAGCTAAATTCTTTTGTATAGAAAACCCGGACGAGTTTCCGAATCCATTTGACGCCTTCCTCATACTCCCGCGTCCAAGTACCCAAACTCTTCGCCGACGTGTCGCCATTGTGAAGTGCCTTGGCAACGGCTTCGCCAGCCATCATGCCAGATTTCAATGCCAAATAGACGCCGGAAGAGTAAATCGGATCGATGAATCCACCAGCGTCACCAACCAACACCCAACCGTCTCCGGCTTGTTCCGAAGTTTTATATGAGAACTCTTTGGCGACGCTGAACTTACCGACCAATGACGCATCAACGAGTCGTCGCTTCAGGCCGGGGCAGTTCTTGATTTCCGCATCAAACGTTTTCTGCGGCGAGCCTCCTCGCTTCAGCAAAAAGTCATTATCTCCAACCAAGCCGACACTGACGGTGCCATCGGCCAGCGGGATATACCAGAACCATGCGTCTTTGCTTTCGGTGTGCAGAATGCAAGTGACCTCGGGATTGCCTCCACCGGCGCGAATGGCTCCGTCGAAGTAGCCCCAAATCGCGGCCTTCTTCAGATCAGGGTAATACTCTTTAATTCCAAGCTTACCCGCGATCATAGCTGACTGCCCGGAAGCGTCGACGATTACCTTGGCCGAAAGCTCTTGTTCTTTCCCATCTGCCGTTTGAATCGTGATCCGATGCGGAGACTTCTTTCGAATGTCGATGTCAATCACGCGTGTCTGATCGGAGCAAGTCGCCCCTCGGTTGTAAGCCGTTTCATAGAGCAAGTTGTCGAACTTATCACGCTTCACATGCCAGGAAACATTGCTGTCACGATCATCATGGTCAGCAAAAATAAATGGCTTCGTTTCTTTGTCGCTGGCGCTAACGAACTGCACTCCATTTTTCCGCGTGAACTCACCACGCTCAAGATCGTTAACGATCCCAAGTCGCTCGAAAATCCAGTAAGCCTCTGGCATCAGTGATTCGCCGACATGAGCACGAGGCATCTTGTCGCGTTCGATCAACAGCGTGGACAAACCTTGTTCAGCAACCAATGCTGCCGCCGTCGATCCACCGGGGCCAGCGCCAATAACAACACAGTCGTAACTTCGGTTTGCAATCATGATCTTCTCGAGAACTTATCTTGGAATGTTGATTTGGCCCAAACAGCGCGAGAACAATTTGTCGTTGGAAAAATCTGGTCGCTTACGCTATCGAACTTTTTTAAAGTTGGCCAGTTCAGCTGGCTTTGTGATTCAATTTCGAATTTTTAGACTCGATCGTTCGCCTGCATTCGAATTAGACTCCCACATAACCCCTAAACCAAAGGATATGATAAAAACGATCGCCCCGAATTTTGAATTCACGACGACCGCTTTTTTGGTGGCACGCTAATTTGGTTCAACTGGAATGAAGCGTTCTTCGGAAACGTCTGGCGATCCGAAGGGACTTTCCGCTATTTTAGCCAAAGCTGATGACTTTCGCCGCGCCTCTTCCCATTTGTTTATCCGGAAAAACGGCCTCGATGTAACGAACATAGTTTCATTTCGTCATGCCTTGAATCTGGTCTAGAGTTAGAATTTGCCCCAACGCTCAGATTTTGTGGCTTCTGGTGGCTTTTCAAGTTTAATGCCTCTAGTTTACCAACGGACAATCAATAAAAATCGACATCAGCCCACGGCAACTCGCCCGCGAGCTCCATGAATCCTTCGGCGACCGGGATCGCTAGTTTACCCATAAGAATTGGAATTTGTGCATGTTCTCACTGAGAAAATTCACCTTCACATCGGGGCCTGCTCCGAGCGTCGCCGCTGGCTTGCTGATCGTGACCTTGGCGTCAAACTTTTTGTTATCAGACGCGAATCGAGCTTTCGGCCAAACGAAATCTACCGAGGCGAACTCCAACGACTCAGTTGAGAAACGATTCATGTCGGGCGTCCGGCAAGTGACATTTGAAGGACGGCGATCCGGAGAAGGTTACTACAACGCGGATGGTAGCTTGATGGTCTTTCAAAGCGAACGCCGTGCGGACAACCCGTTCTTCCAGATTTATCTACTGGATTTCGAAACCGGTGATGTTGAATCCATTTCGCCTGGACATGGGATGACCACCTGTGCTTGGGTTCACCCGGATAACAATTTGATTCTGTACTCGTCAACGCAAGACGACCCGGAAGCCAAATCAAAACAGAAAAAAGAATTCGAGCTGAGAGAATCCGGCAAGGCCAGTCGTTACTCATGGCCGTACGAAGACACGTACGAAATCTATTCGTACGATCGAAAAAAGAAATCCTACAATCGTTTGACGAACACACTGGGTTACGACGCCGAAGGCTCCTATTCTCCCGACGGCAAGTTGATCGCGTTTGCTTCCAATCGAAATGGCTACACCAAAGAGCTTTCACCAGAAGAGAAAGAGAAATTCGAATTCGACGCCGCCTACATGATGGAAATCTACGTCATGAATGCGGATGGTTCGAATGTGCGGCAGTTGACCGACGTGCCGGGCTACGATGGCGGACCGTTTTTCTCTCCCGACGGTAAACGCATTTGCTGGCGGCGGTTTTCCGAAAATGGCGTTACCGCCGAAATCATGACGATGAATCTTGACGGTACCGACCAACAACGCATCACTCGAATTGGTGCGATGAGTTGGGCTCCGTTTTATCACCCAAGCGGCAAGTACTTGGTGTTCACTACCAACCGGCACGGTTTCGACAATTTCGAACTTTACATTGTTGCCGCCGACGGTGCCAACGAACCGGTTCGAATCACGGACACCGAGGGCTTCGATGGACTGGCCAGCTTCACGCCCGATGGCAAACAGTTGACTTGGACATCCAATCGAAATGCAAAGAAAGAATCTCAGATCTATCTCGGAAACTGGGATCACGAAGCCGTCTTGAAAGCACTTTCCAGTTCGCCAAAAGTAAAAGCGGCACCGGATTCCGACACGCCCAAGAATTCAGCCGCCGACAAAGCCCGAAACGATGCCCAAGACAAAGAGGAACAGGCCGCTGCCAAAACCGGCGCCCAAGCAGCATTGGACGCCGACGCGAAATTTGATCCACAAGACATAATGCGCCACGTCGATTATCTTTGCCGCAAAGAGTTGGGCGGGCGTATGACGGGTTCGTCAGGCGAGCGAAAGGCGACCGCCTACGTTGCGGCCTACATGGATTACCTTGGACTGAAACCAGCTGGAAAAGATGGCACTTGGTATCAGACGTTTGAGTTTCCAGATGGTGCTGAGGTTGGAACGAACAATTATTTGGCTGGGAATATACCAGCCGGTGATTTCACGAAAGTTTCCGAGCTAAATGTAAACAAAGATTGGCGTCCGTTGACTTTCTCTGGAAACGTTGAAACCCCCGCAACCGAAGTTGTTTTCGCAGGCTACGGGATTGTGGCTCCGGAAAAAGACGGCCAGCCCGCTTACGATTCTTACAAGGATCTCGATGTCAAAGACAAATGGGTGATGGCGTTTCGTTTCGTCCCGGAAGAAGTTTCCCCCGAGCGCCGGCAACAGCTTCAGTTCTACGCCGGCCTCCGCAAGAAAGCGTTTTTCGCACGCGAGCAAGGAGCCAAAGGCCTGATCATTGTCAGTGGGCCTTCTTCCCAAGTTCGCAATCAACTCGTCCCAATGCAGAACGATTTTTCGCCAAGCGGATCCAGCATGGCGGCGATCAGTGTGACCGACGCTGTTGCCCAAAGCTGGTTACCCAAAGGAAAATCACTGGCTGTAATTCAAAAAGAGTTGGACAGTGGGACTGAAGTCACCGGCTTCAACCTTGGGACAGGACTGACGGTGAAAGCCAATGTCGACATCAAGAAAGTCGTAGGGCAGGGGCGCAACGTCATCGGCCGACTTCAAGCCGGCGACGAACCGTCCGCACAAGCCATCATCGTTGGGGCTCACATCGATCACCTCGGCACAGGAAAGACGGGCGGCAGCCTTGCCAAGGACGACGAAAAAGAGAACATCCACTTTGGTGCCGACGATAACGCGTCCGGTGTCGCTGGGATGCTGGAGATCGCCGAGTACCTCGTTGACTTGAGAAAAAAAGGCAAGCTCAACCTGAAGAGGGATGTGATTTTCGCCGGCTGGTCGGGTGAAGAACTCGGCCTTCACGGATCGGCCAACTACGCAAAACTGCTCACTGCTTCCACTGGCGAGCAGAAATCGGCTTCGTTTCACGATTTTGTTCTGAGCGTGAATTCAAATGGCCAAATGATTCTCAATGGCGAAATCACGACTGCCAAAGATCTGGAGGGTTCGCTGGCCTTCATCGGAAAAAGCGTACCTGATTTCGAAGTCGAAATTCAAAAAAGCGACGACCTACCAGAGGACAAACTTAATGAGTTGGTGAAAATGGTTGAGAAATTCAAGATTAAGAAAATCAAGTTCACTGACGCCAAGCCGAACACAGGAATTGTTGCAGCTCTCAACATGGACATGATCGGCCGGCTAGAGGACAAATTAGTTCTCCAGGGAATCGGCAGCAGCAGTTACTGGAAAAGTGCGATTGAATCAAAGAACGCCGTCATCGGTTTGCCGCTGACTCTCAGCGACGACACCAACCTGCCGACTGACGCCACATCGTTCTATCGCGTCGGAGTGCCGATCCTATCGGCCTTCACGGGTTCCCATTCTGATTATCACACACCGCGCGACACGCCGGACAAATTGAACTATCCGGACGCTGCCCGAATTGCCAAACTGATGGGGTTGATCACACGGTCACTTGCCACTGGCGAGACGGTGCCGGACTACATCAAGCAAAAAGATGAAATTAAACAAACAACCAGTCGTGGTGGGCGTGCTTACTTGGGTAGCGTTCCTGATTACGGTGACGACGTTGTTGGCGTAAAATTAGGGAGCGTTACCAAAGGGGCTCCGGCTGACAAGGCTGGGATCAAAGGTGGAGACATCATCGTAAAACTGGCAGGAAAGAAGATCGAGAACATCTACGACTACACGGCGGTGATCGATGGACTCAAAGTCGGCCAACCGACCAAGATCGTTGTTGCTCGCAACGGCGAAGAAATCGAATTGGAAATCACACCCGGCTCACGGCAATAATTTCCGGACAGCGACTACTATCAAGATTCCCAGAGAATGACTCTCAAAGAGACATGAATGAGTAAGAAACGGAAGACTTCAAAGACTCGAAAGGCGAATGCCAATTCAAACGCCAAGACGGCAACAGAAAAAACGGCAACTGCGACCTCGCCCCCAAATAGCGACGCGACACAGACTAAGCTTTCACAGGCAAAGCTCCCGACTTCGAAGCAAGTCAGAAAGGCAAGTTCGAAAAAAACCACTTTGCCCGCCGCTCCGAAGAATCCAATTGGGCGTTACGTTTCTTTTGGACTGTTGGTTTTAGTCATCATTATTGTTGGCTTCGTGTTCTACGAAGTCATGGCTAGTTTTCTGATTCCACTTTTTCTGGCAGCGTTGCTGGTCGTCGTGTTCCGCCCCCTTCACCATTGGTTTCTCGACAAATGTGGCGGGCGTGAAAAAACCGGGGCCTCGCTGACAACTGCCGCCATCCTTCTGGTTGTGCTGATTCCACTTTCCACATTGCTGCTGTTAGCGGTCGCCGAAGGCCAGCAGTTCATCACCCAATTCAATTCGAACCGTGTCGTCGACGGCGTCGCAAAAATTCGTTCCAACCTGGGCTTGGAGTTCCCCGGTGCGGCTTTGATTCGAAATATAGAAAAGGATCTCAACGAACTGCAACAATCGGCTTCCATTCGTTCTTTTGAAAAAGATCAACACCAAGACATTCTTTACGACATTGAACAGACGGGAAAAGATCTTTCCAAAGACATCAACCGCGAATGGGACACGGCATCGTTAGATGATGAATCAGAAAAACCGAGCGATAAATGGAGCTTGTTCGCGCAAAGCCTCAACAAGACTCGTCAGCTAAATTCCAGAGTTGTGCCCTCGGACGAGCCCATCTCGAGGACGGAACTCGAAACTTCGAGCGAAGACAATCGCGAACAAGAAAATGAAGGCTCTGAAAGTCGCCGCGAGTATTTGAAACAAATTGGAATCACGTCCGATCGTTTCTACGAATTCAAAAATTCGTTACTCGGTGGTAAGGCACGTGCTTGGCTGACGGATCTTGCCAATCCTTCGGCCGAAAAATTAGAAGAATACACTTACAAAGGCGTTGCCAATTTACGCGACAAACTTCTCAAACTGGGAGGTGGAGCCGCTTCCTTTGTCGGCAAAACAACGTTCAGCTTACTGATCATGATCATTGCACTGTACTTCTTCTTGCTCGATGGCCCTAAGATGATCGAGTCGTTTAAAGGACTCTCTCCATTGGACGATGACCACGAACAAGAACTCGTTTCTGAGTTTGGCAAAGTCAGCCGGGCGGTCGTCGTCGCGACTCTGCTGTCCGCATTAGTTCAAGGCTTGCTCGCGGGAATTGGATTTTACTTTGCTGGCCTAGAATCCATTTTCCTGCTGACCGTTCTCTCAGCGCTGCTCGCAATGGTTCCTTTTGTTGGCGCAGCATCCGTGTGGGTTCCTTGCTGTCTTTATTTGTATTTCATCGACAATAACATCAGTGCAGCAATCGGGCTGGGAATCTACGGCGCGTTAATCATCTCGATGGCAGATAATGTGATCAAACCGTTTGTCCTTCATGGTCAATCCAACTTGCATCCGTTACTGGCTTTGCTGAGTGTGCTTGGTGGAGTCGCGACGCTCGGCCCGATCGGCATCCTGATCGGACCGATGGTCGTCGCGTTCTTGCAAACACTCTTGAAAATTCTGCAGCGTGAGATTGCTGGATTTGAAATCGCTGAAGAGCATCCGGTTGAAGACGATGCAGAACCAGTTTCGAGTGCTTAGGTTTGACTGGAAAAGCCAACGGCCCAGTTATTTCCGAGCCCAGTCTAAAGTGCATCTGAAGGGCTGGGCAGGTCAACGAGCGAGCTTCGCTCGAGGCGATACACTGCCAACTCAAAGCACATAAGCGAGCCTACCTCGCCCAACCCGACTCCTCCGTGACGCCCTCTCATGCTGATAGCATGCCAGCACCCATTCAGAGAACTGGCATATTACCTTTGAAAACCAAGCATTTGATTGATTTTCTCTACTCTTAAAATGCCTTGGTGTTTGCACGGCAAAAGAATCAAGATACGCTCCTCGCCGTCCGATCTTGGACGAAACAAATTAGCTGATGGTTTTGACCCGTCACTCAAATCGAGGTGAAAAGTGTTACACAAAATTTCTTTTGCAACTGTCGTCTTTGCTATTGGCTTGAGCCCCTTGATGGTTCAACCCACCATGGCGCAATCTCAAAGATCAAAAGAGGCTGCGGTACTCGGAGGCGTCGCTGGGGCAATCATCGGCGGAATCGCGGGGCATCAAAACGATGAAACACCGGAAGGCATTGCCATCGGAGGTGCCGTCGGCGCAATCGCCGGTGGACTGCTTGGTCGCTCCCAAGACGAACAACTTTACCGCGACTATCAACAGCAACAATATTACCGCCAGCAACGCACGGATCAGCTTAACCAGGCTGTCTCGATCAACGACGCGATTACGATGTCGCAAAGTGGTATGAATTCCAGCTTGATCATCAATCAAATTCGTTCCGTTGGCGTCCGTCAAAAAATTGGCGTGCAAGAAATAATTTCGCTTCACCAAAATGGCGTTTCGGAATCAGTGATCGAAGAAATGCAAAACGCGAGGATCGCCGGGACTGCCTCCCCAGTTCAGGTCGCACGTGCTCCCGCCGTTATCCACACGGCACCTGCCGTTGTCGTTGAACGCCGACCGCAGATCATTTTCGAGACCTACCCGGTTCGCCGTCCTTCATACCATTACCAAATTCACCGCGGCCCCAGTGCTCACTATCAACAGCAACAATTCGGCCACCGTCCACGCGGTCACGGCAGTAGCTACGGTCGGTATCGGTAGTCAATCATCAAAACCGAGTAGTTAGATAAATCAAGAAAGGGATGTGACCAAAAATCACATCCCTTTTTTGTTTGAGATCTATTAGTTCTAGTATTGCGAATTCTCGGTTGGCGAATTCTCGGTTGGCGACTTCCGCCACTACTAGTTTTCCAAAATCGTACTCGTACTCAATGAAATGGTACTTGTACTCGACTTCATTGCCAATCGAGTACGAGTACCGCCGGCTGGTTGAAAAACAGGCACTGCTCTTCGTTTGGTTCGGTCGGAAGTATCATGGGGCATGAGGAGGGGCGATCACTACGAATCGTTCGACCCGTATAGCTTCGAAGGAGCGATCGTATTTAGCCGCGCGGAGCGAGCCCGTAGATTTGATATTCATCGAAATCAAGCCACGCAGAGGCGGTCGCAGTAGAACCATACCGCATTTCGAACGATCACAGAACGTACGCCGCCGGCTGACGGTTAAAGAAAACAACCCCAGCCAAGTCAACCCAAACCCCAACCTAGTCAAATCATCCCATTCAACCGTAAGCTTACGTAGTCACTGCAACTTCAACACGCCCAGATTCAAGCCTGCACTTTCGTGATGACTTCACCAACTGGATCGAGCCAATTCCATTTGTCTTCGGTCGTCCCATCGAACAATCCAAAGAACGCAGACTGAATGGCTTCGGTAACTGGCCCTCGCGAACCAGATCCGACTTCGATGTGATCGACGCTGCGAACAGGAGTGACTTCAGCAGCAGTGCCCGTGAAGAAAACTTCGTCACTGATATAAAGCAGCTCTCGCGGCAGTTCGGCTTCGGTAACGGTGTATCCCAAATCCTTCGCGATATGTATCACCGCGTCGCGAGTGATCCCCCCAAGAATCGCCGCAGACAAAGGTGGCGTAAAAATCTCACCATCGCGAACGACGAACAGGTTCTCTGCTGAGCCCTCACTGATCGTGCCACGCGCCGTCACGGAAATGCCTTCCGCAAATCCATTCCGCCTTGCTTCGCCACCGATTAACTGCGCATTCAAATAATGCCCGCCTGCCTTTGAAAGAACTGGCATCGCAGCACTCGTGGTTCGTGTCCAAGAAGAAACGCAAACATCGATTCCATTCTTAAGCCCCTCTTCGCCGAGATAAGCACCAAATTCCATCGCCGCCACGATCAAGTCAACCGGCACATCATCGCTTGGAACCACGCCCAGCGATCCGGCACCAAGAAACAGTAGCGGCCGAATGTAAGCTCTAGACAAATCGTTCTGAACGATCGAATCGCAACACGCCTGCTCGATCTCGGCTTTAGAATACTTGACTGGAAACCGATAAAGCTTCGCCGACTCCAACAGCCGCTTGATATGAGCGCCCAAACGAAAGATGCAAGGACCGCGCGGCGTATCGTAGCAACGAATACCCTCAAACACACTGGAGCCATAATGCAGGGCATGGGCCATCACGTGTACGGTGGCGTTTTCCCAAGGAACCATTTCTCCGTTCATCCAGATTAGCTTGCTGGTCTTCATTGCATCATTTCCAATACTATTAAGAACAAATTGCTCGGCGGCTTGCTGAAATTGCGTTCACTCTCAAGCAAGTGCAAAACGCCCCGTTTAGAACGTAAACCCCCGGCATCAAAACCGTACTCACACTTACCAAATCTTAACTCAATCGCTATGGGCTGGCGACCTCATCTAAAAACTGAACCGAGCCAAAGGAATCAAATCAAAATGGAAAACCTGAATACTAAGTTTCTCTTACAGCGTCTGGACAGCATGACTGTTGTGCTGCCCGCCTTGGTACAAAACCTTTCTGATGCCGATATGCGATGGCATCCACCAAGTGGAAACTGGTCGTTATTAGAAATTGTTTGCCATCTCGCTGAAGAGGAAGTCAACGACTTTCGCGCGCGAGTCAAAACGATACTTGACGATCCCAACCAACCGTGGCCAGCGATTGCGCCAGAGAAGACGGTTATTGAAAAGCAGTTCAATCAACAAGGCGTCAAAGAATCATTAGAGCAATTTCTCGCAGAACGAAAACGCTCCGTGGAGTGGCTTGGAGAAACACTAGGCCAAACCAACGATTGGGAATCAGCTTACCTGCATCCGGAAATTGGCCCAATCAAAGCCGGTGATCTTTTGGCAAGCTGGATTGCTCACGACCTGCTTCACGTTCGGCAAATCGCCAAACGAATTTATGAACTCAATCTTCGCAACGCCACGCCCTACGAGGTGGGCTACGCGGGTGAACTGACTTAGGCGACCGGTTTCGAAGAAACGACTTAATGACAATCCCAAAAGGTGCCTTGCCTTCCAGCACCCGGTTTAAATATCAACGGAATCAATCACTTCTTGCCCGCCTGAACAAAACTTAACGCGCATCACGAACGTAAAGTAGCCGATGAAGCCACCCATTGCTCCCAGTGGTAGCAGCAAATACACGAAGGCAAACAGGGGAAGGTAAATGAGGCCAGCGACGGGCCCGTCACCATCAAAATATGGAACGTTACCGGTGTAGGTCAGATACCCCTCCAATTCGACGCCCACCATCAGAATCAACGAAACGGCCCAACCAATTACCGCACCAATGATTCCATTGCGCAGGCTCTCGTATCGACCAGATGTCACTGCCATCGCAACAGAATACAAAGCAGAAACGACAAAATGAGAGTAGATGGATTGCCCGTAAATAAAGACGATCGAAAAAGCAATCGCAAAGAGTAGGACGTGAAGCAAAAATACTCTCAAGGTGAAATTCACTGCGATTGATCGCGTAAAACCGGAAGCATCTTACAAAATTCGTTCAGCTGCGAATCCATTTTGAACGACCACTCAGAGAACCCGTAGTCATAGTCCGTTTTGACGTAGAAACTCCAGTTCCAGTTTCCCTCGTGAGCATGATCTGATTCGTCGGTGCAATAGGCATCCGTTGAATGCGATTCGAAACAAGGCCCGTCCGGCAAACCCCATCGCTCGAAGCACCAACGACTGGCCGCAGTTAAATCAAGAAGTGTGATTTTGAGCATCACAGAAAAAGGCAATGAGTTGGATCGCAACTCCCGCTCCTTGAATCGCTCAATCAGTTCGCCTCTCGATTCATCCGTTTCGTCTAAGTAATCAGCAAGGCTAACGACCTTCAATTCATACGTTTCATCATCGGTCATGTATATCTCGCTGACTGCTGCTAGAGGTCTCGGCTGTTCGCAAAGATTGCCCTTCCGCTTGCAACTTCGCACCAGCGGCATTGGAAAAGAACTGAATATCATCTTTGAGATAGTACGTAGACGGCAGCGTCTGTGCTTCCGGTTCCATCAACTGATAATAGAGCGCTGGCCCGAACAAAAAAGCTCCATACAAAACTGGCCCGCCAACCATCATTAGCAACGCCAACGTTCTCAAGCGAAACTGATACCAACGACTTTTCCGGTTCGCATTTCCTTGCGTCACAATTAAAACCCTCCATATCATAAGACAAGCAAATGGTTGGGATCCATCAGAACGAAGGACTCAACCAATGCTAGAACCGTGAAAAGTACAATCTACTTTGCTATTCCACACTGCGGCAAGTCAAGCGGTTCAAGAACTCTGGCGGCGCGCTGTTTTCGACAAATCCTTCGCCGTTCCGAACAAAGAACTCTGAATCGAATTCGTTTAGCTCGCAGGTAGAATGGAAAGTCCATTTATGTGGTTCGGGCGCACTCTTGAGTGCCTTCAACACTGTGGCAACATAGTCTGGCCCAATCATTTCGCGGGAATAGACTCCGCCACAAACGAAATAACAGTAATCGAAATCCCATCCGATCTCAAAATCATCTTCCCTCTTCCACTTTGCGAGCAACGCATCTTCAATCAATTTTTGAGTTGTGAATATCGAATTGCGAAACTTTTCCTTTTCTATCTCAGATGAAACGATGGCCTGCGCGCAGCCGAGATTTAGCTCGCGGTTATATTGTTCCGGCTCTAGCTTGTGCCAATTCATTTCTGCAAAAATTCTCTTCGGAAATCTAGCATCGTTTTTTAAGGCATGTGAGACTTTAGTCGCGTCTGGATTAGCCCAATCTTACCGATGCGCCAACTTGACCTTGAAGCCCAGCACTAAAGTCTAGTACTAGACCGTGTTGAATTCTTCCCCTTGTTTAACAGTGTTATTTTCGCTTTTTTTCAGCCAACGGAACATTTGCATCTTTGAGGACTGCGTCAAACACACGCTGCGGCGATTCAGAAATCAGAATAGTTGAGTCAGCCCTCTGTCCGTCAATGTACCAGCGGACTTGAGAGCACTCGAAACAAATGACGAATTCATGCGTCTCGCTATCGCTCACAACCCGAATTCCATGTCGCGGATTGAAACAAGCTGCGATGCCACCATCGTGCTGTTTGACTCCTTTCTCGAAGGCATCGATCAGCTTGGCCCGTGAAACAGGGTCAGCAATCGTTGTCTCGCCAAGCACACTCCAGCCATAAAAGTCCTCGCCGTCGGCATGCTTATCGCGCGAATCTGGATTCAATGAAAGCAATTCGAAACTGGCGGAATCAGTCAACGCCTGGCTCGCAGAAATCGGCAGGCTGGCACCAGGCTGGCAACCGAGCGCCAAGATCAAAGCTGGCATGAGAATGATTATCAAAGGGTAACGTTTCATAGCTTGACCTCAATCTGTAAATGAACACCCGATCAGGGTGATGACTTTCGTTTCAATTTTTAAGTCAACAAAACTCTGTCCATTCGAAATCGGCTTACTCGGCAACTCGGCGACGTCCAAGTTTGATGAATCAAACTTGCCAGAGTCCAGATTCAATCCCGTCCTGGATAAAAATGGCGCAAGTACCGTGGCCCTCGAGCTTCATCGGCGGAAGTGCAATCTCGGCGCCGGCCTTATCGGCCGCAGCGACAGCCGCTTCAATGTCGTCGACCAAGACGTAAGGACGCACAACCGTCTTTTCCGCTTCGTGCATCGGAGCTCGAATCCCTAACAAGCCTCCGTCAGCCAACTTCGCTGTTCGGGCGTTACCCAAAGCTGGAGTGGGATCACTGAATGACACACGATGTGCCGCCGCGTAGGTCGCGCAGGCCGCTTCAACATCGGGAGTCACGATTTCGAGGTATTGAATTTTCATCGTTTTCTTTTTCTCAATGGTTCGTTTTTTAGTT
>CAZPTT010000151.1:0-15446 GCA_964589435.1 uncultured Pirellulaceae bacterium | reverse complement strand
CGCCCAAACGGCTCACATGAAGAACCGGAACTTTGAATTGGAACAAAGCACTAGAAGGACTTTTGAGGTTAGTTGAAACGGAATTTGGAAGCAATGCGGAAATTCGGGTTGTGCCGAACGGCTGTTTGATCTTCCAGCGAAATTGCACTTTCGGTGCCGATTGTCATGACCGGGACGTAACGGTCGAGTTGCTTTTTGGCGAATCATGAGTCACAACGTAACCATAGATGCTTTCATCTAAGGCATTGTCAATGTCTTCAACTTGGCTGGAACTCCGAAATATGCTGAACCAAGAACAGACTCAGGCGCTTGAGCCCAAAATTGCGGTCGCACGAATTCTCGTTGGTGCGATGATGGCGGGGGTGGTGCTCTTTTTTGTTGTCTTGCTGCTGATGAATCCTCGCTTCACAATGAAAGTTGGTTTCCTTGAGGTCGTGGGGATTGTGTTTGCGCTGCCGACGTTTATCGCTTCCTTCATCGCGCCGTTAATTATGCGTCGCCCCGTTGTGACCGAGATCGCAAAGATGATGGTCACCGAAGGGAAGAACGTGGTCGATGACGGGATGATCACACGGGCGTTTGCCGGCTACCAAACGATTCTGGTTATCCGTTGCGCGTTGATTGAAGGAAGTACGTTTTTGAATCTTATGATTTGGCGCCTGGAAGGAAGCATCACCGGTTTGATCGTCGCGTTAACCGGATTGGCGTTGCTGGCGATGCAGTTTCCGTTTTCTGGCAAAGCCATCACGGCAGTGGAATCGCTGATTGATGATGCCGAACAGACTGTACAGAGAGATCTGGTGAGCTGAAACGAAGAGTGACAATAGTCGCTTTCGACGTCGAGTTCGAAAGAATCCTGTTCATTGAAACGTTTAACCCGATCCCGAAGGGGAGGCGTTTTGACGCTTCTCAAAAACCTCGCCTCCGGCGTCGGGTTAAACGTGAACGCATCTCTAGCAACAGATGATTTTTTTTATCGGACAGCAGGTGCGCTAGGGGCAAGGCTGAAAAGTAGCTCTCCGCGTCCACGATTTCGAGTTATGGCCAACGCCCACAATGTTAGCGAGCATTGACCGGAAGATTTGTCATCTTACTCAACATCCAAATACTTGTACCAGTTGTGGCAATCTTCAGAAGCTTTGAAATTCTTCAGTTCCGGATTTACCAGATACTGACGCACGCGGGCCAAAGATCCGATGTACGGGCAGTCGCGGATCACCATATCACGCATCTTTTCGTAGATCGCCGTTCGCTCTGGGCCAGGCTGCATCGATCGAATTTTCTCGTATAAACGATCATACTCGTCGTTGTGATAATTAAAGTGATTGTTGCCAGGCGACTCGTTGGGGCCGTAAAACATCGCGAGATTATTTTCGGCGTCCGGATAGTCGGACCCCCAAGCAAACGAGAACATCGTCGCTTTCTTCTCGTCCACTTCTTTCATGAATGCTGAAAAATCGTCGAGCCGAGGTTTAATCTTGACGCCGATCCGGGAAAGATGCTTGGCTGTCATTTCTACCATTTGCGGGCCCGGTTCGGCTCGCGAAGTGTAGTAGCCAATCGGAGGTAAGCCATCGCCATTGGGGTAACCAGCTTTCGCCAGCAGTTCCTTGGCCCGTTCAAGATCGGGTCCACGATAGGCTCCTTTGATCGTGCCGTTTTCAGGATAACCCTCAAGTCCCGGTGGAATCATGCCATCGTAAATCGTGCAAATGTCGTTATAGAACTTGTGGTTTCGTTCATCCCAATCAATCGCCAACGCCAATGCCTGTCGCAAGTAGCGTTGTTTGTCCGAGTAACCACCAACGACTTCATCCTCCATGTTGAATCCGTAAAAGATAAAATCCAACAATGGAACGGGTTGGTAAGTGATGCCTTCGCTAGAGAAGCTTGATTTGAGTGTTTTCTTTCGCTTGTTGAAAGCTTCATCGTAGTAGGCGGCTGGAACCGTCGTAAAAGCCAACTTGCGACTGCGAAACTGCAGCCACATCGGTTGGTTTTCGTTGTAGAAAATTGTTTCGATTCGATCGACGAATGGAAGCTTCTTCCCTGCCGCCGCCGTCAGTCCGGCAGTTTCGTCTTCTGGTAAGTGCTCTGTCGGAAAGAACTCATCACGATAGTTCGGGTTCCGGTTCATGATCATTTTACGTTTTCGCGTCCAGTCTTTTTCCTTCATGATGTAAGGCCCGGTGCCGACTGGATGAGCGGCGAATTTCGTACCGTACTTTTCAACGGCTTCACGCGGAACGATCGAAAGTTGGAACATGGCCATCGTCCAATAGAATCGCGGAGACGCTTCGGCCAGCACGATCTTGAACTCGTGGTCGCTGATTTTTTGCATGCCTTCGATGTTGGCCGCGTAATCGAAATCGCCTTTGAGGTTTTTTCGATAGTCGTTCAAGCCAGCGATCGTGCCGTCCATCAGCCACCAGTTTTTTGTGCCAACGCCTGTGTCCGCCAATCGCATCCAAGAATAAAAAACATCGTCGGTAACCAGTTCCCGACCTTTGCCATTGGGAAAGCAAGGATCATCGTGAAACTTGACGCCCTTTTTCAATTTGAAATGGTAGGTCAGCCCATCGTCACTGGCTTGAGGCATTTCCTCAAGCAATAAGGGCTCAAGTTCCAACGGTCGTTTTAGATACTTGTACTGAACGAGCGTCTCATAGACTTGGGAAACGCAACGATTGTCATAAAGAGTTGAACCGTCTGCCGGATCCATCGATCCGGGGCCGTCCGAGGCAACCGGCAGCCGCAGGATCTTCAGCCCATCTTCCGTCCGATTCGAAGCTCCCGATTCAGCCGATGCCGATCCTCCACTGTTGGACGAATTCGAGCCGGCAGTTCCGCCTCCAGTCGCGACGTCGGGCGTCTTTGATCCACCGCAACCGGATAACACGACGATGACGGGTAAAATCAGAAACCAAGCCAGAGACTGAAGTATTTGACGTCGAACTAGATTCATTTCACTCTTCCGTTTAACCAGGAGCCGAGCTACGGCAGTTTCAGTTATTTTGCGTCCGTTTAATGTAAGTAATTCGTGACTTTAATGCCAATCCCAGCTCTACGAGCACCTAAAGTTGGTGAACGACGATTGCGACTCAGTTTCTCAATCCAAATTTTCCATCCGCACTTGGAGAATGGCTACCCTTTCAAATAGCATGGTTGAGTGATTACAGGACTATTTGAGTCCTCGCTTTCGATTTCGAAATCGACCCTCTCAAATTCGTTTCGCCAAAGATCGCTCACGATAAAAACACCCACTTTAAAAACGCTCCTTGATCGTAACCCATCATGAAAATATTGCTGGCCAGTAGTGAAGTTGTTCCGTTTGCGAAAACGGGTGGACTGGCAGACGTTTGCGGTGCCTTGCCGGCTGAAATCGAACGATTGGGCAATGAGATCACCGTTGTTATGCCCGCGTTTCGTTCGATTCATCAGTGTGGACTAAAAATCGAAACGGCGAATGTTGAGTTGGAAATCCCGATCGGAAAGAAGATCGTGACGGGTGGAATCTTGAAAAGCAAATTGCCGGGAACCAACGTTGACGTCTATTTTGTTGATCAACCCGACTACTTTGATCGTCCAGGACTATATGGCGATTCGGACGGTGACTATCAAGACAATTGCGAGCGCTTCACGTTCTTCTGTCGCGCGGCTCTTGAGTGCGTTCGTTTGTTAGATTTGGAAACGGAACTGGTTCATTGCAACGATTGGCAGACGGGGTTGATTCCCGCTTTGTTAGAGTGTGAGTATCGCGAAAATCCGCTGTACGAAAACATCTCTTCGTTGATCACGATTCACAACATGGCTTACCAGGGAAGTTTTTGGCATTGGGATATGTTGTTGACGGGGCTTGACTGGAAATACTTCAATTGGAAACAGATGGAACATGCTGGTCGGTTGAACTTATTGAAAACCGGAATTGTATTTGCCGACGCGATCAATACGGTCAGCCCAACCTATGCCAAAGAAATTCAAACGCCCGAACACGGTTGCGGACTGGAAGGCACACTTCAACACCGCGCGGGAAGTGTTTCTGGAATTCTAAATGGAATCGACGTTTCTGATTGGAACCCAGCGACGGACAAAACGTTGGCAGCCAACTATCGCGCGCCAGAGAGTGGGGAATTGATTTCCCAAGCTGCGTTAGACGCCAAGCTAACATGCAAAATCAGCTTGCAAAAAGAATCTAAATTGGCCGCTGAGCCAAAGACTCCGTTGATCGGTATTGTCGGTCGTTTGGCTTCACAAAAGGGGTGGTCTCTGATTCTGCCAGTGATGCGGGAATGGCTGAACAGCGTTGACGCACAATGGGTCGTGTTGGGAACGGGTGATCAAGACTATCACGATGTGTTGACCAGCCTGCATCGTCAGCACCCTCACAAGCTATCGGTGACTCTCGATTTTTCCAACGAGCTGGCTCATCGCATCGAGGCTGGGTCAGATATTTTTCTGATGCCCAGCGAGTACGAACCGTGTGGTTTGAATCAGCTTTACAGCATGGCTTACGGAACGGTTCCGGTTGTTCGAAGTACCGGTGGGTTGACGGATACCGTGGTCGACGCAACGGCAGGTTCGATTAAGGACGGTAGTGCCAACGGGTTTCGATTTGATGAGTTCAATCAATCGTCGATGGAGAGTGCGCTTGCCAAAGCCATCGGAATGTACCGGGAAGAAGCCGACACTTGGCGTCAATTGATGTCGACCGGGATGGCTCGAGATTGGTCATGGTCGGCAAGTGCGAAGAGCTACTGTGATCTCTACAGTGAGACAATCGATGCCAAGCAAGCCACAGCCGGTCAAGCATAGTGGCTTTTGAGGCGTGTCCGAGCAGCGAAACTCGCCTCGAATTTTCGGGTAGGCTTTCCTTTTGAGCTTTCCTATTAAGCTTTCCTATTGAGTTGAAATTCACAAAAGTCTTGACGACTTCTGCTGCCCCCGATGCCGCCCGCTAGTTTTGACAAATGAGCAGTCGCTACGTTTAGGCCCCTAATTTGGCCTGGCAATTATTCGCGATCGGTTTCTCACAAGCTTTGTAACCGGTAAAGTCTCCGTCTTCCCTGTCTTTTGCGTTCTTCTTTATTCTCACGCTCGAATTTGGTTTTGCATTTTCAAACTCCCTTCACGGCTGATAAGGGGCGTCACTGTTTGCTTGTCATGGAGTTCGGTGGGCAACTTCCAACAAGTCTTCGCGAGGGTTTGTCGGCGCGGAAGTCAGCAACTAAGTTAGTGGCGTCCTCAAATAGTTCGAGTCGCCCGATTGGGATTTCGAGGAGTGTGATTGTCCGTTGGAGAAACTCCAAAGTATGTCTGACCTTCGTTTTGACCCTCTTTCAAATCAGTGGATTGCAGTCGCCAAGAATCGTCGTGACCGGCCGATGGAATTTATTCCGATCGACCAAACACGGCAGCAACTAATTTGTCCTTTCTGTCGCGGCAACGAAGATGAAACCCCGCATCCATCGGCAGCCTATCGTGATGATGGAACGATCTTGGGTGCCGATGACGATCCGTCTGGTTGGACCGTGCGCGTGATTCCCAATAAGTTCCCTTCGTTTCGATCGGCTTCGGATTTACACTCGACGGAAATAGAGGATGCGGGTCCCTATGGATCCGTCCGATTGCCTGGCGAGCAAGAAGTGGTGATCGCCTCGCCGCGTCATGTGACGACGTTGTCGGAGTTGACGGATGCCGAACTGAAGATCACTTTTGCGGCGTGCCAAGACCGAATCAAATATGCAGAATCACTGCCGCATATTGAACACTCGATGCTGTTTATGAATTGCCGGTCTTCTGCTGGAGCTTCGCTCAGTCATATTCATGTTCAGCTAATCGGGTCGCCACTGGTCAGCAGTTTCTTGACTGAACGAGCCCAGCGAAACCTGTCACACTTCGAAAGCCATGGCAATTCTTTGTTGCAGTCATTGACGGAATGGGAGCGAACTCAACAAAAGCGATTGATTCTCGAGACCGAGAATTTTTGCATCTATACGCCCTACGCAAGCCGTTTCCCATTTCAAATCCGCATTGTTCCCAAGCATCATCACTCTCGTTTTCACGATTGCCCTGCCGAAATGCGGGATGAATTGGCGGGGCTATGCCGCAAGTTAGTCGTCCGGTTGGAGGAGCTGTTGGACAATCCTGGCTACAATCTTTTGTTGCATCAGGCTCCATTTTCCATGTCAGAAAAAGACCATTGGTATCTTGAATTGCTACCTCGTCTGACGAGAGCGGCTGGGTATGAATGGGGTACCGATATTTGGATCAATCCAGTTGCCCCAGAAACGGCGGCCAAACAAATTCGGATTGATGCGTAGTTTCGAGAGCGTCTGATTAGCCGTTGCTAGTCGCTTGTATCTTGGCTTTCACTGTTCGGCGATCGATCTGAAGAATCGCAGCGGCTTTTTCGTAGCTGTTGGTTTTTCGATAGGCCAGATCGCAATAGCGGCCAAGCAAGTCTTCAGCGGTGAGTGACAGACTGCGAATTTCTTCGGCGAGCGACTCAGCGCGATCGGTGGAACTGCGTTTCAATTGAGGAACATAATCATTGTGGATCATGATGTTCCGGACGCACTGTTCCAGTTCACGGATATTGCCCGGCCAGCGATAGCCCGCCATTTGTCGCTCGCCAGTTTGGTTATCAGCGAACCAGTCCAACACGTCTTGAGTCAGCTCTGTTCGATCGCCCGGAGCAATTCGGCTGGCTAGAAAATCGACTATGAATTCAATTTCATCCGGTCGGTCTTCTAGTTGTGCCAGTAGCGACGGCGTCTCGATGACGTCCGAACAGAGTCGGTAGTAGAAGTCTTCTCGAAACGTGCCAGATTCGATTTCGGTCATGAGATCACGATTGGTTGCCGCAACGACTTTGCCTTCAAATGACATCATGTTGTTGTCGCCCACGCGTTGAAACTCTCGGTTTTGCAGCACGCGCAATAGTTTAACTTGAACGCTCAAATCCAACTCGCCAATTTCATCGAGGAACACGGTGCCGAATTTTCCCGCTGCCTCTAAAAATCCAACCCGTCGCGAGGTTGCGCCGGTGAACGAGCCTTTCTCATGACCAAACAATTCAGATTCAATCAGCGTTGGAGAAAGTGCCGATAGGTTCAGCGCAAAAAAGGACTCCGTGGCTGAACAGGAAAAAGACTTCGTCTTCAAATCAAAAGGTTGGTACTGTGACAATCCAACCGCTCTGGCGACCAGCTCTTTTCCGGTTCCGCTCGGGCCAGTCACCAGCGTCGTGACCTCATTCATTTTGTTGTAAAGCGACTTGCGATAGCGCTTCAAATTGTGCGTAAAAATTGATTGCCAGATGCGAGCCCGAAGTTGGGCGATTGGCCATGATCGACCGATCACGCAATGGAAGATGTTATAGAACGCTCGTTGAAGTTGGCTGAGGTAACAATAAACGTGAACTTTGTTTTCACAGCTTGGCGACTGACGCGTCCCAGTTTCGTTTTTTGCATCGCTTGAGCCTTCGATGCACATCCAGTAGTCGAACGCTTCACTAAATTTGTCCCAGTTCGCGGTTTGAGCGGGAGGAGTCGATGTCGTTCCGGCTTGGTCAGCGATTGTCGAATAGTAGATAACGTAATGGGCGATATCATCATAAAGTTCAAACTCAGCGTCGGTTACTTCGATCGCATCGGCGATCCGCTGACGAAGGTCTTTAGCCAATTCGGCGACGCGGCGAGTCAGCGTGATGACGTTGGGACGATCAGCTTCGTCGGAAAGTGACCAACTCCAAAACGGACGTGTCTCGGAGTCGAAGTCTTTCCCCAAGGCGGCTTTCTCGAATTCAACCCGTTCGTGAAGAAAAGGGTTGGCGAATGAGAGGTCGGAAACCGTTTGAGCGAATGTGTGTTCGGTTTTGCTGAAGAGACTCATGGAGGTTGTTTGGGTTGGTTCGAGGTGGCTTGGTGTCGAGCAGTAGACTCACTCGTTAGTGTAAATGATTGGCTATCGAGTATGCGAAATGAGTCTGAATGACTTCGAGATTTATCGTTGACTTCTTGAGCGTTCTACACGGCTGAAACGTTCCGCTGAAAGAAACGTTGAGAAATTGTGACGGTCGTTCAAGCTTTGCCATTAAACAGGGTCAGGTTGTCCGCCTTAGTCACAGCAATTGTCCGGAAGTCATCAATTCGATCTATTAGGATGCGGCAAAAACGGTAAAACTGTAACTGATAGATGCCGAAGATAAGACGATGCGGCACGATTGGAATTCTGTTTTCCAGTGCAACCGCAACCAACCCACGACTTGCCGCAAACAACGCAGCCAAGCTGATCAAACTATGACTAATCCCCAAATCCAACTCTGCCTTGTCCTGCACAACCATCAACCCGTCGGCAACTTCGACGGTGTTTTCGAGGCGGCTTACCAGGATAGCTATCTTCCTTTCCTGGAAGTTTTTGAGCCCTACTCGGATTTGAAGATTTCGTTGCATACGAGCGGGCCATTGATGCAGTGGCTTCAGGAAACGCATCCCGACTATCTGTCGCGAATTTCTCAGTTGGTCGAAGCAGGACGGATCGAAATTGTTGGTGGAGCATTTTACGAAGCCATTCTGCCGATGATCCCTCAGCGCGATCGCGTCGGTCAAATCTCTCGCTTCTCTCGTTGGCTTGAAGAACGTGTTTGCTCTGAAGTCAAAGGCATGTGGATGCCGGAACGCGTGTGGGAATCAGTCCTCGCAGGTTCGCTTCACGAAGCCGGTATTGAGTACACCGTTCTTGATGATTTTCACTTTCGACGAGCTGGCCTGACCAACGAAGAGCTCAATGGTTATTTTGTCGTTGAAGATGAAGGTCGATTGGTCAAAGTATTCCCCGGCAGTGAGCAGTTGCGGTATCTGATCCCGTTTGCCGAGCCACAAAAAACAGTTGACCATTGTCGGATGCTGGCCGAGCGGGCTCCCGGAAGTGTTGTCGTGTTTGGTGATGACGGTGAGAAATTTGGAACGTGGCCGGATACCAAAGAACACGTTTACCAAAATGGTTGGCTCAAGCAGTTCTTCCAAGCCCTGACCGACAATCGGGAATGGCTAAAGACTTCGACTTTGGCGGAAGCTGTTGCGACGACCCCGCCCCAAGGGAAAATCTATTTGCCCGATGCCAGTTATCGCGAGATGACCGAGTGGGCGATGCCGGTTAATCGTCAGGTCGATCATGATGATTTGGTTCACGAAATGGAGCACGATTCTCGTTGGTCGAAGATCAGCTCATTTTTGAGTGGAGGGTTCTGGCGAAATTTCAAAGTCAAGTATCCCGAAACGAACCAGATGTATGCCCGCATGATGTACGTCAGCGGATTGCTGCAACGAGCGCAAGAGCAAGAGTGCAACGAGAAAGTTCTCGCGGTCGCCGAAGATCATCTATATCAAGGCCAATGTAATTGTCCTTATTGGCACGGAGCGTTCGGAGGTATTTATCTTCCTCACTTGCGAAACGCGATCTACAAACATTTGCTAACTGCCGAAACTTTGCTTGAGCGAAGCATGGGGCGACCGGATCAGTGGGTCGAAGCCACCGTCGATGATTACGATTTTGATGGTCGCCCAGAAGTCCGCTTGGCTGGTGACAAATTAGTGGCTTGGATCTCTGCCAACCAAGGCGGCCAGATCTACGAACTCGATTTACGCGAGATCAGCCATAACTTGGGAGCCAATCTGCAACGACGACCGGAGCTTTACCATGCAAAAGTCCTCAAGGGTTCGGGCGACGGTGATGGTGGTGATGAAGCGGCCAGTATTCACGACCGCGTGGTGTTCAAGCAAGCCGATCTTGATGAGAAATTGCAGTATGATCCTCGATTGCGAAATAGCTTGATCGATCACTTCCGTGATGAAGGCGTGGATGCGACGGCAATTCAGATGAGCCAGTCCACCGAGCGGGGTGATTTTGCTGACGGTTCTTACACAACCAAGATTCGGCGCAAACAGGATCGAATCCAAGTCCAGTTGGTTCGCCAAGGCAACGCGTGGGGTGTTCCACTGACGATTACCAAAGGCATCACTTTGGATGCCGGCAGCGATGAGCTCGAGATCGCTTACTTGATCGAAGGTTTGCCAGCCGATCGGACGTTTAACTTCGGCGTCGAGTTCAATTTTGCTGGACTGCCCGACGGGCAAGATGATCGTTACTTCAGCGATGCCGAAGGAAATCAACTTGGGCATCTTGGAACGACCTTGAACCTGGAGGGCGTGCAACGACTCAATTTGACTGATGGCTGGTTGGGGCTTGAGGTCGGTTTGGAACTAGAGCAAGCTGGAGGCATTTTTGCTTACCCTGTTGGAGCGGTCAGCCAATCTGAATCGGGTTTTGAGTTGGTTCACCAGTCGGTAGCGGTTGAACCCCATTGGCAAGTCAAAGGTGATGCCCAAGGACGATGGTCAACACGAATGAAGTTGTCGATGCGTTCGCAGTCGCCGGCCCATGTTCGTTCAATCGATAATATGTTGGCATCCAGTTGAATTGCTAACGCAATCTGAACGAGGGTAGAAATCCTTTTCTGAGGATGACGCTGTCGCCAGACGGTGGAAAACCGCGAGTTCATTAGGATCAATCCATGCTTTTGCGGTCGCCACTTCGTGGCTTTGTCTATCAAGTCAAACTAAACCGCGGGCTCACGCCGCGCGGCTATATGCGGTCGCCACTTCGTGGCTAAAAAAAATGCAAAACGTGGCTAAAAAAATGCAAAACTTGAACATAGTAGCGATGGGTAATACTGTCGCGTGAAGTTGCCCGTTAGGTCAGCGCGATACTTTGATCATCGGTTCCGTTTCCAGAATTGCCAAAGCGGATTTTTCTTGGCGGCTTTGTTACTGCCAGAGCTTGGGCTCTTTTTTAATTCAGCCATCGAATTGGGTTGCTCCCGTAGGCCAGTTGCGACTTCGTGAATCATTTTCCCGATTCGATGATTGATTTGGTCTTCAGGGTCAATCTTGCTGGCAGCTTCGACCGTCTTGGCAGCTTCCGGCAAACGTTTCGCGAGCAAATAGGAAATGGCCAAGTTCCCTAACGCCGCGGAACTATCGGGAATCAACACCACTGCCCTCTCGGCGACTGAGACAGCCTCGTCAAACTTGCCCAGTTCGAGGCAGACTCCAGCGAGTTCACGCGGGACGGACTCTTCTTCTGATTCCAAGTCGAATGCCTTTTTAAGTGATTGGTAAGCCGCCTCATATTCGCCCAACGCGATTTTGCCTTTTCCATGAACCCATAGAGTTCGCCATGAATCAGGCACTTCTTTGAGGATTTCTTCAAGCACGCCGATCGATTCTTGAATTTGGTCAGCAAGTTCGCCTGTCAACGGAGCTTCACCGGCAACCCGCATGTTTTCGACAATGGCGGCGGATGCCGATTTAAATCGGGCGTCAAGTGTTGGTTTCAACCTTGTGGCGTAGACTTCCTGCCCCGTCTCATTGTTCTTGTAGACCTCTGTTTGTCCGTCGAGTCGCACGAACGTCAATTTCTCCATCATCGATTCATCATGAAAGTGCAGTCCAGAACCAACTGCCGGATCCCAACCTTCTTCAGCAATAATGGATTCGGGTGTCGCACCCGTTTTCCAGGCAATGATTGACTTCTCGTAGTTTGCCAGCGTGAGCCATTCGCAATAAGGATGAATGGACTGGTCGAACTCGCTGACCAACACCACGTCTGAGTCAGGCCCCTCAGACGCATTCAGCCCTAATTCTTCCAACGCATGAATGAACTCATACGCGTCTGATTCTGCCATAAAGCAACATCGCCACAAATCGTCATCTCCAACATGGCGTCCATTGGGAGGCTCGATCTTGTTTTGATCTAAGTGAGATTGGATTCGATCACGTTGGGCAACAACCGCGAATCCTTCAATCGTTACGGCCATGAATTTTCTCGCGAGGAACATTTCTTTTTAAGCGGGAAACGGATTAACAGGCGGTTATTCACGGCTCAATTCCGCAATCCACACCGAAGAAACCGACGCTCTAATTTTTTCCTTGCGACTTGTTTGCACTTTTGGATACTGCATTTAGTGCACGAAAAGTGCATGCAATAGCCTGGCGGAGTTTGCAATTGGCTGGCACTGTATTTGAGTTAGAAACGGGTGTCGAACGCGCACATAAAAACACATCGGCTTCTGTAAATCCCGTTTCCAAGAACTTTCAATTGAGGTGCGGAGACAAGCACGCACACGTTGCTTTGTTTGACTTTGAATTCAATTGAGGCCCCCGTGATGGAGAATGGAATTATGAAGATTTTGAGGAAATTTATTTGACCCCAATCGAAACCGTGATAGAAACAATTTGTCTTTTCAATCGCTGCTTTTCACTGATGCTCTTGTCTCTCTGGAGAACTCAATGATTGTAACTGTTCAATGCGCTAGGATGCTGGCGACACTAGCGATTCTTCTTTGTGGATGTAGCGGTCTTATAGCTGATGAGCCAGCATTCGAAGTATCTAAAACGGCTACTTTGACAAAACACCCCCAGGCAACGTACTACGTTGTTGAATTTGATTTAGGGGAGCTCCCGTCCAACGAGACTGGTAACGTAGAGCTAGTGGTTAACAATCCGTTTAGCGAAACGATCACGTTCAAAGATACTCGAAGTCAATGCAACTGTGCGAAGATTGAGTTTGACTCAACTCAAATTGCAGCTGGTGAATCTACGACATTCCGAATTCGTTTGTCGACTCCGACGAAATCTGAGCATGGCATATCGCAAGGCGCTGTTAAATTGGTGCATGAAGACCAGCCAATAGTTCGAGTTGGATTTAAGTACAATTTGGGTGGGATGTTGGCAATGTCGACTGGCATGACAGTCCTAGACGTCCCAAATGATGAAGATTTTGGTTTGGTAAAGGTTTCTTTCCTCGCCACGAAACCGCTGGTCTTGGATCAATTGGAGATTGAGAAGTCAGATTCATTGCGCGACATCGACTTCAGGCTTGTTGAAGAAGATGGCAAGTTTTATGTGGTGGGCGATGTTCACAGACACCTGCTAGAAGCTGGCCCAATCAGCGGCGAGGTTAGAGTGAGCGATCCGGCATCAGGAAGGCGGGATGGTTTTTTTTGCACAGCAAAGATCGCATCGCCAATTCGCATTAGCCCGACGGTTTTGCGTTTTCGATCAGCTCCGAAAAATGGGGGCTATGAATCAACAGCATTGTTGCGGCTACTACAAAAACGCCAACATCGGAAAGCAGATGAATCAAAATCGTCGAATGTTTCTCCAGGTGGCCTTAAAATTGTTGCCAAAGCTGGTGCAAATAAGTTTCAGACCAAGACACGCAAAATAGCTGAAAATATTTATAGAATTCGAATTATTGCCGAATCAAAGGAGTTCGAAGGAGAGATCCCAGAATCGCTAGATTGGTTTTTAACGCACGATGGAAAAGAATATGCACTGTCTACCCCACTAATGTGGAACGATTAGGCGTACGAATTAATGCTAGTTCCGTTTCTTTTACGAGAATGAGATGAAATATATTGGCTACTTAGTGTTCTGTTCAATTCTTGTGTCCTGTCAGCTCTGTTCCGCTCAGCAGTGTTCCAAGCTGATAGAGTTGGACTGCGAAACGATCGTTGGCGACCTTCAAGGCTGCCCGGGGCATTACTGTGCCCTATCTGGGCAATCAATTTGGCTCTGTGAGGACGGCAAGAACACGACCAGGTCACAGACGAAAAGATCTCGGCTACCACGGATGCAGGCCCGTCTGAAGGTGGTTGGACGCAGTTCAACTCGGGGAGTACGAAGTACTGTACGAAGACTTGGGATTGCAATTGCGATAATGTAGATCCTAATTCATTCCTCAACAAATGTGCAAACACACCCGATACGGATGTAGATTCATCCCCATTCACTGATCTTACCGCGCCAAGTCCAGTTCCTACTTGTTACGGCGAATTGGGAATGTGATGAGTGCTTGATACGAGTTGTTTGGGCTAATGCGCGGCTCCTTTTCCGTTGTGATTGGGAGCCATTTTCATTCTGAGGCTAGAAAATGAACCACAAAGTATTTTTGTTACACGTCGTTCTGTTAGTTGTCGTCTTGGGTTATTCGAAAAGCCCCGCCCAAGAATCTCAAGGCTTGGCAAGTCTTCTGGGTAAAGCAGAAGTAACAGAGAAAGAAGCCTATGAAGCAGGTTCGCTGTACGACGCATACTTGTCGAATCTGCTTGCATGGGAAAAAGGAGATTGTCTTATTCGTGTAGCAACTAATTTGGACTCAATCGATATTGAGGGAGCAAATGATGAGCCAGGCGACATTGTGTCAGAGTCAATCCAGCTTCACCGTTTTCGATTTGATAATACTCAGCAGAAGTATTTTTATGTGCACGTCGATAATGTAGATATTGCTCTGATTGCTATGCCTGATTCGGACACTGACGTCGTCGAGACCAGTCGGCAACGCATTCAGGGGTTTGTATTCAATGAAAACGGTAAATTCGGTCGCTCGTTCCCTAGAAAAGTTGTCAAGCTCAACACGAATCTAAGTGCAAATGATGCGTTCAGGAAAATGAATGTGCCAGAGTTGCGTATGACGGGCTTATTGAAATATGGGAACAGCATTGACTTTGTCGGCATCGAAGCTGTTCTTAATAAACTTTCAACTGGCCAAGGCATTGTCGAAATCAGAGATATAGCGAGCAATAAACTGCAGATTGTGCGGGAAACGAACAACCCTCAAATACAAGATGTTGTTTTTCATACAACCTCAACATTCGATACTGAAAGATTTGTACCGCTCAAGCGACTAATTGAAGTGACGAACAAACGAAAGGAAGATTCGCCGCGATCAGTGTATTCGCTGGAAAAATACACATGGAAGGAGTTGAATGGTACTATGGTTCCGATTGCGATTCAGTCTGAGGATAAATCGTCGAGAATGGTTGGGGGAACTCGACATGTCATGAAAAGAACTGTTGATGTAGGGGTTCATTGGTTTTCGTTCAATGAGGAATTGCCAGTCGACGCATTTGACGAAATTACGCTTCATGATATCGATCAAATTATTAAGGTAACCGATCCACAAGCCTCCGGAGCGGAAACTCTAGTGATGCCGAGGCAGTAGTATTTTAATGAGGGGGCGGATGTATCTTCCGTATCCTGCGTTAGCCGTGTTTCGATATTCGACAAGCCGATTCCAAACCCTCGTCAGATTAAGCTTTTCAGCGATCAGGTAGCCCGTAAATACAGTTCGATTGTTGGTAAGCTTCCAACACGGACTCTCGGATGACCGAAGCGACTCAACGATTCACAGTTCCTAATCTTTCGTAGGAATTCTGGCCGTTAGTTAAGGTTGCAATTCGAATGCTATCTTAACGAGCGATTCGACACTCTGCTCCGTTTCGGCTGTAGGGCAAGCCAACTGCCGCTTAACTAATCGCACAATTTTCAGCGCAACACGCGTTCCCAAATCAGGCAATGGGAACTCTCTGACATGCGTTAGCC
>CAZPTT010000150.1:0-15940 GCA_964589435.1 uncultured Pirellulaceae bacterium | reverse complement strand
GTCAAACCAGCGATCGCGAATTCAGTTCAATTCAATCGAGTGGTCTCGATGCCGAAAACACCGCCGTGTGGGAGCATTCGGTGAAGCTAGTGCATTGTTCCAATTTGATTTTAGGATGAGCCGTTTTGGCGCTAGCCACGGATTCGTCCGAAAAACCGGAACTTTGAATTGCAACAAAGCACTAGGTTTAGGTAAAGCTAGTTAAAGCCAGAAAACTCGCGTGCTATTAAACTACGCGTCGATCTCGTCTTTCGCTGGGCTGACAACCCGGCCCATGTAGAATCCGCACTTGGGGCAGACCACATGAGTTGGGATCGTCGTGCTGCATTTTGAACAGACCGTTAATGGTTTCGCGGTCAGCGAGTGGTGCGAACGGCGCTTGCCAGAACGGGAATTTGAGTGTTTACGCTTAGGAACAGCCATTTTTCAACCTGTAGGTCTATTTGTCTCGTTTTTCGTAGGGACAGATCTTAAACCGCTTTCCAATTTGGCTCAACGCCTCAATTCCCGCTATCGAGCTGTTTTTTGCCTTTTTTGCGCACAATTCGGCCGCTTTCGGTTCTTGTTCCGGCATACGCAAAGATCCGTGCTTCAAGATCTGATCCGTCTCGATCTACGACTCCAACCAGCGAAGCCAGCCAAAACACAACCATTCTACCCATTTTCAATCACTCAACCTCAAAGTGAACTTTCTTTGGCAAAGTTTGAGGATTACCGAAAGTTTACCGATTGGGCCGACGATACCAGAGGTGTCGGTATTTTTTACAGACTGGCTGCGTGTTTTGCGCATCCAGATTGTTGCCGGCGGAACCGGGGGGTTCGATGGCAAACCGACTGTTTGCCAAAACGTATTCGTGGCTCGCTGCGAGTCACGAAACGTTTTTTTTCGAACATACAGCGGGATGATATCCGATGAGCTGCAAATCCTCGAAGACGTCGAAACAAGCCACCCGATTTTTAGGCAATTTGTCTAGAAAATCCAATCTTCGTACGAAGACTGAACGGTCATTACCCGGATTGGCATTGGCCATGACGGTCGTTGCGACCTTGATTGCAAGTGGTTGTACTTCGTCCGTGCCCACGTATCTCAACGATACGGGGGATATGTCGTACTATCTCGATCAAGCGACGAAGATTGACTATCCCGATGTCGAAACCGCCAGCTTGGACGAAGTCACTCAGGCTTACGCTCCCTTGACGGTCATCGATCCGGACTTCAACGGATATCAAGACATCACGCTTGAAAGCGCCGTCTCGTACGCTTTGCAGAATGCGAAAGTACTTCGTGGATTCGGCACGCCGAACTTGCAGGGAACTCGAGTATCACCAGGCCAAGACAATCTTGCCAACGGCCCAGCTGCCGCCGGCACGATCTACAATGTTTCGGTTCGTGAGACGGAGCCGGGATTCCTTGGCACGCCTGGACAGATTTCAAGTCCGGGTAGTATTTCAACGAACACTGGATTGGACGCCAACCAAGGTGTCGAGGCGGCCCTTGCCGATTTCGATGCCCAATTCACAAGCAACTTGAGTTTCACTAAATCAGACGAGCCTCGAAACACGACTCCCAACAACGTCTTGAATCCACTTGTCTTTCAGCAAGACTTACTGCAGTGGCAATCCGAAGTCGCCAAAAAGTCGGCCAACGGTACTCAGATCTTTTTCCGAAACATCAACACTTACACGGAAAACTCAAACCCGCTGGAATCAGATCCAAGCCCCGGCTTGCAGGTTCTTGATAGTTGGTACCGGGCTTCGTTTGAAGCTGAAATCCGCCAACCATTGTTGCGAGGTCGCGGAGCGTTCATCAATCGTATGCCGGTCGTCATTTCCCGCATCGGAACCGATCAGGAATTGGCGAATCTCGAAGCACAACTTCAAAACTTCGTCACCAACATTGAGATTCGCTACTGGGATCTTTATTGTGCCTATCGAAATTTAGATTCGGCAAAAACCGGTTACCACGCGGCATTGGAAACATGGCGAATTGTGAACGACCAGTTCGAAGCCGGTGCTGACGTGAACGTCCAACAGCTCGCTCAGGCCAGTGAGCAATACCACTTTTTCGATGCCCAAGTTATCGACGCCTATAACTCGCTGCTTAATGCAGAGGGTGCTCTTCGATACCTGTTGGGATGGTCTTTGACTGACGGAAAAGTTCTACGCCCAAGTGACGAACCAATCATGGCGCCTGTTGAGTTTGCATGGTGCGAATCACTCTGTGAAGCCTTGAGCTTCCGACCTGAGCTTCGTCAGGAACGGTGGGAAATCAAAAAGAAAGAACTCTCCTTGGCTTATTCCAAGAACGGGCTGTTGCCAGAACTAAATGCAACAATGCTGTACCGATGGCTTGGGCTTGGCAACAAGTACGGAACATCGGGAACCAGCCAGCCATTCCCTGGTCAAGACAGTGCCGCTCTCAATGAGCTATACGGCGGTGACTTTCAGGAACTAAGTGCTTCGATTGACTTCCGGATGCCAATTGGTTTCCGACGCGAATTGGCAAACGTCCGAAACGCGCAATTGAAATTGGCTCGAGAGATCGCTCGCTTGGAAGACATGGAACTTGATATTTCAAAAGAGCTAAGCGAAGCATTCCGTGCTTTGGCAGCCAACCAGTTAATCATGCAGTCGTCTTTCAATCGGTGGAAAGAAACAACGATCGAAGAAGCTCACTTCGAGGAACTGAAAGACGCTGGTGTGGAAACACTCGACGTCGCCTTGGACGCTCAGCGACGTCGATCACAAGCCGAAATCGCATTCTACACAGCTCTTTGCGAATACAACAAAGTCATCGCTTTGATCCATCGCCGTAAAGGAACAATCTTGCCCTATTGCGGAGTGTGCTTCACCGAAGGCCCATGGGCAGGCAAGGCTTACCAGGACGCCGAAGGACATGCACGACGACGCGGAGCCAGCCGTGAGTTGAACTACGGTTGGACTCGTCCACAAGTCATCAGTCGTGGTGAAAACTGGCCGACCGCCAACAACAAAGGATCGACACCTGGAACCCAACCAGCTAACTACTATGAAGGCGACATCATTCCTAACGACGTCCCGTTCGAAGGCCAGATCATCAACCAGGGCGAAATTATCAACCAAGGTCAGATCTACAACGAAGGTGAAATCATCAATCAGGGCGAAATCATCAACCAGCCCTACTACGAGGGTGAAGTTAGCCCGGGTCAAATCCAACATCCAATAATGCAGCACCAACGTGCTCCGGGAATGAACCTGGCTCCAACGCCGGCGAAGCACCGCAACGAGACCAGTCGAAATGAGATAAGGCGAAACACGATTCGGACTCAGCGGCAACCCGGTCAAGTTCGGCAAGCGAGCTACACAGAAGTGACTCCGCCCGTGAATTCGAATTCCAAAGCGGCCAAGAGACCGGCGACGCGAATCAAAGCGACCGCGCCAGCCGCGCCAGCCGCGATCCGAAAATCGAATGCTCAAAGCAAACAATCCAGCGGTAAACAATCCAGTGCCAATGTCGCTCGATTGCGAGCCCCGAAGCGAGACACTTCGCCTCGACCGACCAAGCGACTGACCGCTCGAGCTGGCGGAAGCAAGGGAACGGCTAACCAAGCGAAAGAATCAGACTCACAATCATCGGGATTGAACTGGGAAAAGCTTGGCATGAAAAAGCCTCAACAGCAGACGCAAACAGGAACACGGGCCACGATCAAACGCAACTAACGTTCCGTCAAGGCTTAATTTCAGGATAGCGAAACTCGTTCAAGAGTTTTGATCAATCCGTGATTCGTCGAAAGTCTTGACGATTTCCGCAACGGCAACAATCCAAATTTCAAATTTGAAAAACCACCAGCGCATCACGCAAGCCTGACAAAAACATTGGCAGGCTGAAAAAACAAACTGTTGACGAACTGAATACCACACCGGTCACGGCCATGAAAATTGACAACTCAAATCAAGTCAGCATCCATAAGGTGCGAACGATGAAAAATATCTGTACGCTGCTTCTCTTGGCTCTACTCGGGTCGGGAACACTTGGTTGCAGCATGTGCTGCGGGCCTTACGACTTTGACTACCCAACGTTTGGTGGAAAGCACCCACGAGCCAATCGATCTTATGGTCGCGTCGGTTCGATCTTCTCCGATCCCAATGCCATGGGGCCAACCGCCAGCGCTGATTCAAACCTCGAAGCCCCGACGCCCCTTCGTTCGTCCGAGCCTGACGAGTTGGAGGATGACGAGGACTCTAGCGACAACTTGAGAAAGTTCCAAGAAGAATTGGATTCGCTAAAATCAAAATCCAACGACGATCTTGAAGAATTGCCTTCGCCGGACGACGCGGACTCGGATCCAACGGCTTCACGAATGTGGAAGCAAAGTCCGCTACGGAACGTCGACCAATGGCGATAGTGTTTCATTAAAGCTGAGGTGACTAATTTTCTAAGGTGCCATGCCCTCGCTTGCGTGGGCATGCTTCGCGAACGAGAGCGTGGCATTTCAGGCCGAATGAAACATATGGCTTCTCCATTCATGCCGTCTACCCGTCCTTGACTTCTTTCAGCTTCATTCGGAACGCCTCACAGAGCGATTGCATTTGCTCGACCGACAACTGTTCCGATCGCGCGTCAGCTCCGAACCCTTCAGCCGACAAAACCTCGTCGACCTGCGGTTTGTCAAGCTGCCCTTTAAAAGCCGCAACGGCAACGCTTCGCATGAACTTTCGACGATGAAAAAACATCGAGCGGACGAACGTCAAAAAGAACTCTAGATCCGGAATTGCGGCTCGCTTCTCCGGTCGATGCTCGATGTAAATGATCGCCGAATCGACTTTTGGCCGTGGCCAGAATACTTTAGGCGACATGATTCGGACAATCTCAACATCGCAAAGACTTTGCACCCAAATACTGAGTGCTCCGTAGTCCTTAGAACCCGGCTTGGCCACCAACCGATCGCCAAGCTCCTTTTGAATCGTCACCGCCATCGAATGAGGCACGACTTCGCAGCGCAGCAAATTTGAGATGATTGGCGTCGCAATGTTGTACGGAAGATTCGCCGCCAATTTGAAAACCCGATCCGGCCCAGCGGCAAGGTGTTTTTTCACCGTCTCAATAACGTTGGGATGCATGTGGTTCTTATTCTTCAAGCAGTCCTGCTTCAACATCTCCACGTTGTCAAACTGCTCCAATTCTTCGCGAGCCATTTGATATAGGTATTGGTCAATCTCAACCGTCACCACCGCCGCCGCATTCTCCGCCAACATTCCCGTCAGTGAACCCATTCCGGTTCCAATTTCCAAAATGACATCATTGAAATCGACTTTGGCCGTTCGTGCGAGGAGATTGATCAGATTCAAATCGATCAAAAAGTTTTGCCCGTGTCGCTTGTTGGGATTCAAGCCGACTTCTTCAAAACGTCTTGAAAGATAAGAAACAGTTTGCCGGTTTTGCTTTGCCATGGAGTGAGTTTTTCGCTGTGAGTTTTCTAGTCGTTAGATATAGATCGAAAATTTTGCCTTACCGCAGTAAGGCGGCTGGCCCTGCACTCGTCACTTGTCAGTTCGCAATTGCTGCTGAACGTACTTGGCCAACAAATCTGTTTCGATGTTGACCCAGTCTCCAATTTGCCGCTGTCCCAGTGTCGTCGCCTCGAGCGTGTGCGGAATCAATGCGACGCTAAATCGTTCCGGTTCAACGTTGACCAACGTTAAGCTGATTCCATCAACCGCGACCGAACCTTTGGAAGCCATCTGCCGAGTCAATTCAGCTGGAACTGAAAACCAAAACTCCGCCCATTGACCGTCTTCATTTCTTTCGGCTACGGATCCGACCGCATCGATGTGGCCGGAAACATAATGTCCGCCCATTCGCTGACCGACTTGCAACGAACGTTCTAAATTGACTCCTGATCCAACCACCAACTTGCCGATATTGGTTCGGCTGAGCGTTTCCGTTCCGGCTTGGAAAGTTAAAACCGGGCCGTCCATCGCAACCACAGTCAAGCAACATCCGTTGATAGAAATACTATCTCCGATCGCAGCATCCCCCGCGACGACGCTTGTTTCGATCGCCAAATCCGTGCCGCTGCCGACCGTCTTGATGGACGATACGACGCCTTTTTCTTCAACCAGTCCCGTAAACAAAATTGCCTCAACCACTAACGTCAAAATAGAGACCTAAACCCACCGTTTGTGTCGGACAAATTGTACGCAAGTGTTTGATTGATTGTCAGGGCTCAATTGCCCCTTTCGAAAACAGACATCTAAGGCCAGAATGTTGTGTCGTGGCGATCCGAATTCCGGTCGAGCGTGCTCCGGCCGTGATCAATATCGGCAAAAACGCTCAATCACCAACCATTAACCCAACCAACATAGAGAATCGAAATGGACAGTATTGTACAAATCAAAGGTCGACAAATCCTCGATAGCCGCGGCAACCCCACGGTTGAAGTCGACGTAACGCTTGCCGATGGTTCGTTCGGTACTGCCGCCGTACCAAGCGGAGCCAGCACCGGAGCCCACGAAGCGTGGGAGATGCGAGATGGCGACAAGACCCAGTACATGGGCAAGGGCGTCAGCAAAGCCATCGACAACATCAACGGGCCACTCACCGAAGCACTCATGGGCGTTCCGGGAACCGATCAAGGCTTGGTTGACCGGATTATGATTGACCTCGACGGCACCGACAACAAATCAAACCTCGGAGCCAACGCTCTATTAGGTATCTCGTTGGCCACCGCCAAAGCGGCCGCCGTTTTCAACAACCAGCCGTTATTCAAATACTTCGGCGGTGCCTCGGCAACTCTTTTGCCCGCTCCAATGATGAACATTGTCAATGGCGGTGAGCACGCCGACAACTCGGTCGACGTTCAAGAATTCATGGTCATGCCACTTGGATTCGAGCGATTTAGCGATGCCCTGCGTTGCGGTTGCGAGATCTTTCACAACCTAAAGAAGGTTCTTCAAGACAAGAAACTCAACACAGCCGTCGGCGACGAAGGCGGATTTGCTCCTGATCTTGGCAGCAACGTCGAAGCCCTCGACTTGATCATGACCGCGATCGAAAAAGCCGGCTATCGTCCTGGCGAGCAGGTTCAAATCGCACTCGACGTCGCAGCCACTGAATTCTATGACGAATCAAAAGGCGTCTACAGCATCGATGGCAAGGAACTCGATTCCAGTGCCATGGTCGACTTCCTGGCCGACTGGGCTGACAAGTACCCGATTTGCTCGATCGAAGATGGATTGAGCGAAGACGATTGGGACGGCTGGAAAATGTTGACGGATCGTTGTGGCGACCGAGTCCAACTGGTTGGCGACGATCTCTTTGTGACCAACACGACTCGGCTGCAACGCGGCATCGACGAAGGCATCGCCAACAGTATTTTGATCAAAGTCAACCAGATTGGAACGCTGACCGAAACGTTCCAAGCGATCCAGTTGGCCCACCGCAATGGCTTCACCAGCATCTCCAGTCACCGCAGCGGCGAAACCGAAGATTCGACGATCGCTGACCTTGCGGTAGGACTTGCAACTGGCCAGATCAAGACGGGCTCGGCGTCGCGAAGTGACCGAATGGCAAAGTACAACCAATTGCTCCGGATTGAAGAAATGCTTGGAGGCAGCGCCATTTACGCTGGCCCAATGTTCGCCAAGAAATCCCAGCAAGTCGCAACGGCGTGATTCCATGACTCCACTATTTTGGAGATTGCAAGTCGCATAAACGGAGCTAAACGTTGCGAGCTTGCTTCTTAAAATTTAACAAACCGGTTGCGCCGCGAGAGTTAACTCTTGCGGCATTTTTTATGGCGTGATTATGAGAGACTCCTCGGTCAACGCCACCGAAAATCTCAGAGAGATTACAGCCTTTAGCAGTGAGTTGAGTGAAACGACACCCACGGATCACGTTGGCATGACTTCTGAACCCGGAGGTGGTCACAGCTAGATTTGCTTCGACGCCCTGCGGGGTCGCCAAGAGGAGGACATCGTTACCGGGGGTGTTCACTGCGTTCAAACCCCCGGCTAAAAGCTTCAATCCTTTCAGGATAAAAATTGATGGTGGAGTTCGCCGAGAAGTGTCTGCCGAGAAGTGTCTGATTACCCCGACTTCTTTTACTCGTTCATAAGAAATCGTCTGGGGATAGGAATCACAAACGCTGGAGCAAATCGGCCACTGAAGCCACAGCAAAATTCGCTTGCGAGTTTGAATTACGAGCGACACAGCGATCCATTGGAATATCGAAGATTTCGTTACCTATTTGCTGGGAAAGTGAAAGCGTCTTAGTTACAAATTGAAGCTAAGAACTCTGCTTCTGGATTTTATTTCATATTATCCATCCACTTCCACGCTAGACGAAAGGTCACGATGTCCACTCAAGATCAACAGATTGCCGTGCTGACGGACAAACTGAATGCACTAGAAAACGAGAGCCGACGTATCCTTCGAGCTCTCCAATGGTCCACCAAAGTTCGGATGATACTGTTCTTTGGTTTGCTATTGTTCGTGCTCATTTCATCCTTTCTTTTTTATCGACTTTACAACGACATCAAAACCAGACGACTTGAAGAAGTCCAACGCCTGATCGCCGAACAGCCGGCTGAATTCTCAGAGCCACTCACTCGCCAAATCATGGCACTCGCCGAACAAGAGGGCCCGTTTGTCGCGGAAGCATTTCGCGAACAGGCGCAAGAAGACTCGCAGTTGTACGTCGCCGCATTTGATGAAGAACGAACGACGTTGATCAACAACCTGCAGTCTCAACTAGAAACAAAAATGACCGCCAGTTATGCCACGATGCTGGATGAGCAAGAGCAAATGCTAAAAGAAGAGTTTCCTGAGCTCGAAGATCCCGAGAAGATGCAGAACATTCGAGACAACATGGAAAAGATCTACGACAAACTAAGCAAACGATACTATGTCGAGTTTTTGAAAGATGAACTCGAAGACATCGCCGTCTCGCTTGATGGATTTCCCAAGTCAGAACCCAACGACGAAAACATCCCTGTTGGCGAACAAATCGCGACGGAGTTTTTGGAACTCGTTCGAATGATGCTGGTCAATTCAGACCACTACGTAATACCACCGGAAGCTGAAGTTGGTGCTCGCACTCGCGTCCGCCGTCCGGCTGTCAAAGATGATTCAGATGACAACTTGGATGAGGCAGAAAGTGAAGATGATGCCGAACTCGATGACAACTAAGAGCGTGCTCAAATGTCGTCAAGACTAAGGATCATGGTTTCAACCTGGCCTTAGTTCACTTTCAAATTGAACTCATTTTCAAATCAACATCAAAATACAATCATCAGGAAATAACATGAATACCAATAACTATGTACCTTCTCACTTGGAAGAACGCATTGATTTACTGACCAAAGAACTTGCCAGCAAACGCCGAGCGACCAATTGGGGGACTAACCTGACGTTGCTCGTCGGCTTACTCGCCCTTGTTTTACTTTGCGGCTACTTTGGATTCGGTTACTACATGTTTGACAACAACACCCAACCGGAAACAATTGTCAGCGCCGCCAAGATGTACCTGCAGGATTACTCAGAGCAAGGACGTCAAATCGCTTCCGAGGAAGTTAGAAAATCGGCTCCCGTTTGGGCTCGCGAAGTCAGTCGCGAATTGATCGCCAACATGCCGAGCATGCGAGAAAAAGCGGAAACGACAATCGTAGGCTATTTCGATGAACAGTTGGAACGAAGTGAAAAGCTGACCACCGAGCAGTTCTCGAAAATCATGGAAGAAAACCGTGACGAATTTGAAGAAGCAATCGGGATCATCATGGAAGAGGGCTCTTCCGATGAATTTGTTACCAAGATCATGCCGATCATTGAAAAACGATACGCTCCAGAAATGAAAGCCAACGTCAGCAACGTACTCGGTGGACTTCAGGACATTAATCGCCGGCTACGCAAACTGGCAAAGAGCAAAACTCTTAATCCTATCGAAGAACAACAGAAGCACATTCTTGGTTTGACTCGTTTGCTTCGTGAAGAATAAGTGGATTGATTGCGCGTCAATTGCTGGCTCGCAAAATTGATTTCGATCATTGAACGCATGCCGATTGAGCGGCATGCGTTTTTTTTGTCAAACTTTTTCCTGTTCAACTTTGTCGCTTGAGTGGTTATTTCTTTTTCGCCACCATGCTGTTCAACCGATGGCAAAGCACTGACAAAAAAATTCGAAGCAAGAAGAAAAAACATCGAAGCAAGAAGACACTTTTGCTGACGCCTTCAAACTGGCTGTGTCTGGTAGTTTTTGAGCTGTAACCGAAGATTTGCTATAATCGTTGTGGGAATCGCATTCAAAGGAGGCGTCTATGGTCAGTTGGTTTACAGAAGATTCTATCGTCCCGCTTATTACTGGCGTTTTTCTCGCCATCACATTTTTCGCACTGGCGTTTTCGTTTCGTGACAAAGTCATGTTCTATGTCGGACTCGTCGTCGCCCTGTTAACCGCTGCGACAGTGATCACTGAAACACTCATCGTCACCGACCAAGAAGCCGTCCGAGAGGTCGTCTACCAGCTTGCCGACTGCGTACGTTCGAACGATTCGGACGGCGTGATTGCCTACGTGAAGGAAGGCGAAGAATTGCTGACCAAAGACATTCGGCAAAACATGGCCATGCTCAACATAGAGTCGTGCAACGTATTGGGTTTCGTCAGTTTTGAGACTGAAGAAGAGGGAAAGCCGCAAACCGCTAACATTGATTTTTCAGTTTGGGGAAATGGTCAGTACGGTCGATCAGGACGATTCACCGGACGCCGACGAGTGGTTTTGGATCTAGAAAAGGACGCGAAAGGAAATTGGAAAATCAGCGACTATGACCACTTTGATCCTGGCTCAAATGTCAATCTGTAAAGATGAAGACTAAGAAATCTTCCAACCTTTGCCGCAACTTGATTCAACTTCTCAACCTTGAAGGTACGTTCAGAACCAGCTTCTTTATTGCCCATTAACAAGTCGCAAACATCAAACTGATTGCGATAACTTGGCTTGCGTCTCTTGCCAACCCCTTCGCCAACCTCTTCGCCAACCCCTTCGCCAACCCCTTCGGTGCACTCGAAAGTCAAGCTATATTGCTTGGCTTCCTTAAGCACTTAAGTTTGCAATAATCGAGAGACCAATGACTGAAGCCAGTGCCATCAATCTGACTGACTATATTCGCGACGTCGTCGACTTTCCCAAACCTGGCATCGTCTTCAAAGACATCACGCCACTCCTCCTCAACGCTGAGGCTTTTGGTGCATCGATCGACCGATTTGCGAGTGAGTACGCCGACAAAAAGATCGACGTGATTGCGGCGGCCGAGGCGCGTGGCTTCTTGTTCGCCGCGCCCCTCGCATTGAAGCTTGGCGTTGGTATGGTTCCGATTCGGAAACCGGGCAAGCTGCCTTTCGACAAACACTCGTACAGCTACGATCTAGAATATGGTTCCGATACGCTGGAAATGCATATCGACGGAATCAAAGAAGGCCAAAACGTCTTGGTCATCGACGATTTATTGGCCACGGGCGGAACGGTTCAAGCGTGTTGCGAAATGATCGAGCTGTGCAAAGCCAACATCGTGGCTTGCGCGTTCCTGATTGATCTCGCGTTCCTCAATGGTGCCGACAAACTATCCAAATACGAGACGTTTAGCTTAATTAAATATGACTAGCAGCGGCCAGACTAGCGTTTAGGCTTGAACAACATGTTCGTCATCGAATTGCTTGATACTGGAATCGTTTCGTTTTAAGCTCGTGTCTGAACTTAAACTCCGTACGAGAGAAACGACATGTCCACCCACCAAGAGCTTTGCTTCAATCGGATCGTCTCACCGTTCAAGATCTTGGCTTTGCTAGTTTTAGCGATGTGTTTCAGCGCCACGCTAGTGGCGGATGAAAAACCCAACATCGTTGTGATCCTTGCGGACGATCTTGGCTACGGCGATGTTCAACCGAACAATGTCGACTCGAAAATTCCTACGCCAACGTTTTCACGCCTTGCCAAAGAAGGCGTCAATTTTGTGGACGCTCATTCGGGTTCTGGTGTCTGCACGCCGACCCGCTACGGATTGATCTGTGGGCGGTACTGCTGGCGAACGCATCTCAAACGCGGTGTCCTCGGCGGCTACTCCAAGCCCCTCATCGCCACAGACCAACAAACAATCGGCCAAGTTCTCAAAAGCTCGAACTATCACACTTGCTGTATCGGGAAATGGCATCTCGGATTGGGATGGCAATGGAATACGAAGTTGCCCAACAACATCAACAATTTTGGAATCGCTGGCGAGCAGGGAGCCGTAGACTATTCGCAGCCGATCAACGACGGCCCGACGCATCATGGATTCGACACGAGCTACATCATTCCCGCCTCACTCGACATGAGCCCTTACGTTTTTATTGAGAATGATCGAGTCACTAAGATTCCGGCGAAAACCATCGACGGCGTAAAATTCCCGAAGTTCTTCCGCAAAGGGGAAATCAGTGCAGACTTTACTCACATCGATTGTCTTGGCCACTTGGCCGACAAGGCGTGTGCATACATTGATTCCCGCAGCAAAACAGACCAGCCATTTTTTCTTTACTTCCCAATGCCGGCACCTCACAAACCAGTCATCCCGACTCCCGAGTTTCAAGGCAAAACGGAGTTGGGGCCCTACGGAGATTTTGTCGTTCAAGTCGATGCCACGGTCGGCAAAATAGTGCAAGCGATCGACGACGCTGGAATTGCGAACAATACACTGCTGATCGTCACCAGCGATAACGGATCATTCATGCGTCGGTACGAATCATCAGACCAAAAAGACCATGTTGACGACGAATCCATCCAAGGATTTCACAGCGAGAACCACACGGCAAATGGTTCGCTTCGCGGCACCAAAGCCGACGTTTACGAAGCCGGTCATCGAGTCCCGTTCTTTTGTCGCTGGCCAGGAAAAATTCCCGCTGGCTCTCAATCAACCGACACCATTTGCTTGACGGATATTCTCGCGACTTCTGCCCAAGCCGCTCAGTGCGAATTCGATAAAGTAGAATCGGAAGACAGTTTTAGCTTTCTCGATTCAGCGATGGGGCAAGCCGGAAGCGTTCGACCATCGGTCATCAATCATTCGTCCGCTGGTACATTCGCGATCCGCGATGGCAAGTGGAAGCTCGTGTTGGGCAGCGGTTCTGGAGGCCGTCAAAAACCAAAAGGCAAAGCCTTCGAACGCCCGTATCAACTTTACGATCTTACCGACGACATCGGTGAACAGAGAAATGTGATCAACGACCACCGTGACATCGAGTCAAAATTATTGAAGGATTTCGAAACACTCGCTCACGGCGACGAGAAACCAAAACGAAAAAGCAACATCCGCAATTAGGATTTGAACATGAACACCATCAACAAGCTTCTGACCTTCTTAGTTATTCTTTCCGTAAGTGTCTTCACCGCTTCGTTTGGCGCGGTACCAGCTTTTGCGCAGGATTCTGGTTCCAAACAATTGTGGTGCGAGTATCCAGAAGGCGAAGGAACCGGCAATGGGAAACGCATCGTACTCATCGCCGGTGACGATGAGTACCGGAGCGAAGAGTCGATGCCAATGTTGGGCAGAATCCTTTCTGACCGACACGGTTTCGCAGTCACTGTTCTGTTTCCCGTCAATGAAGAAACGGGCATGATTCAGCCGACCCATCAAACGAACATCCCTGGCATGCACCGAATCGAAGGTGCCGACCTCGTCGTGCTGGGCTTGCGATTTCGCAATTTGCCGGATTCTCAGATGAAATACTTTGCCGACTATTACATGGCTGGCAAACCCATCATCGGATTCCGAACTTCAACCCATGCCTTTCGATATCCGGAAGACAGTGAAAGCATCTACAAGCATTACAGCTTCGACAGTAAGACTTGGCAGGGCGGATTCGGCCAACAAGTCTTTGGCGATACTTGGGTCAGCCATCATGGCGATCACAACGTCGAGAGCACGCGTGGTGTGATTGCTGACGGCAAAAAGGATCACCCAATTCTTAATGGAGTCGCCGACGTGTGGGGGCCTTCCGACGTTTATGGAATTACGCACTTACAAGATTCCGCCGACGTGTTAATGCGAGGCCAAATTTTGACCGGCATGAAACCGACGGATTAAGCCGTCGACGACGATCGCAACAATCCAATGATGCCTCTCGTATGGACTCAAGATCACAAGAATGAAGCAGGTAAAGTCAACAAGATCGTGACCACCACGATGGGAGCGGCAACGGATTTTGAAAGCGAAGATCTACGCCGCCTGCTTATTAACTCATGCTATTGGTGTCTCGACATTGATCCGCCTGCCAAAGCCAATGTCGATTACATCGGTGAGTTCAAGCCGACAGTGTTTGGATTCGGCACCGAAAGAACTGACCTGAAGCCAGAGATGTTTGAAATAAAGGAGAAGTAGGTAGCAGTTCTTGCTCAAAACGATGGTTGACGCGCCGCCTGCATTGCAAAACAAAAAAATCTCTTTGATGATAGCCGGATTCGTTTTCATAGTGCTTAACGAGCTCAATGGGGCGAAACCTAAATGCCGTGAGAGATTTCGGTAAACTTTTGATGTAGGCCGCTGACAAACGCAGCGCCGTTACGGCAATCCAAGTATCAATTTCGCCATTGTCGGAACATCGTCGCAAGCTCTTTGTTACCGGCCTACTGTCGAGTGTAGGCCGTAACGAGCGAAGCGCTGTTACGGCAATATGGCCTCGAAACTCGCTGAACACCTCGCTCTTAAAATGCCGGAACATCGTCGCAAGCTCCTTGTTACCGGCCTACGGCGGGGTCTAAAATTCTTGCATGTCCGATTATCGACGATATTTTGTGCTTGGAGGAACTTACTTTTTAACAATCGTGACCTACGGACGCCGACCGATTCTCACCACGGAAGCGGGACGAAAACACCTTCACAATGCGATCAAAAAAATCCGTGTTAGACGTCCGTTCATCATTTTTGCAACAGTGCTTCTTCCGGATCATTGGCACTTGGTAATGAAATTGCCGCCGGGCGACGATAAGTATTCGACTCGTATTAAACGGATCAAAGAAGAGTTCAGTAAGTCGTGGCTGGCCGATAATCTGCCCGAAGTACCGGTCACTGGTTCGCAACAAGAACGTGGCGAGAGAGGCATTTGGCAGCCACGATTTTGGGAGCATGCCGTCACGGATGAAGACGACTTGATTCGCTGTGTCGATTACATTCATTGGAACCCGCGAAAACACGAAGTCGCCACACGAGTCCGCGATTGGAAGTGGTCGTCATTCCATCGTTTTGTGAAATCGGGTGACTATGAAATCGATTGGGGCGGAACTGAACCAGACTCGATCGCCAATGGGCTCAGAGACGACTGGGGTGAATAGGAAGACGTATAGGTGTAGGCCGCTAACAAGCGAAGCGAAGTTACGGCACCTGGTTGAGCGAAGAATCTGGAACCGACTGTTAGGGCAATCGGTTTCATGAAATGCCGGAACATCGTCGCAAGCTCCTTGTTACCGGCCTACTCTTTCAAATCCTCAATTCGCACTTAGATATGTGCCATTTCGAGCAGAAATACTGGTTCAAAAGACCTACGGATCGATCAATAAAGAGTACAACGTCTTCATTTAGAAACTCAAAATGTCGGAAAGAGCATAGCTCAAGGCAACACGCGAGTTCTTGGTCATTGAGTGTAGGGTCGCAGTGCCCCTTCAACTTATTGAGTTCCTTTTTACTGTGATCGATTAGCCACTTGGCACGGCGTGAAAAGGAAGCCTTTTGAACTGCAAGTTTTTTTGATTTGGAACTCATTTTTCCCTGTATCTCAGTCCATATGATTCAACAAAAAAGCGTCTGTCCAAACAAAACAATCCAGCGACAAAAATTCAAATCGCACTCTCAAATTTCAAACCAAGTCCGTTGACTTGAATGGTGCGGAGACAGGTTTGGAGCGGCGCGGTTTGGAGAACACAATCTTCGGTCGCTTGGGTG
>CAZPTT010000149.1:6184-16023 GCA_964589435.1 uncultured Pirellulaceae bacterium | reverse complement strand
GTTCCGGTTCTTGATGTGAGCCGTTTGGGCGCTAGCCCCGGTTTTTCGGACGAATCCTTGGCTAGCGCCAAAACGGCTCATCCTAAAGTCAAATTTGAACAATGCACTAGCTGGGTGCCATGCTCTCGCTTGCGTGAGCATGCCCATGAAGCCAAGTTCAATTCGTGCGACGCGTCAATTTAGTTTAGAAGAACGACTAGCCTTCTTCGATTTCGTAACCCTTGCGTTGAGTACGACTGATCATCTGATTGGCTTCCTCGTCAGCCTTGAAATTTTCGGTGGTCGGATCCCATTCAAGCTTCCGGTTCAGTCGCAAGCCGATATTGGCCAGGTGGCAGGAGATGGTTCCGTTGCCGACCGAGCGGGCATCCGAGATCGGCGATTCGCCAGATTCAATGCACTTAAAGAAATTGCCCATGTGCGATCGCTTGACGTTTTCCCAAAGGTCGTCGTCGAAATCGCCAAAGCTGTTGTAATTTTCCAGCTTCGTTTCAGGCAGTCCATACGGTCCAGCGTACAACGCTCCGGCTGCTTCCCGAATCTTCGCATGCCACTTTGGATCAGCGGTAATCTTATTGACGATGTTGCCGACGAGCTTACCTCGATTGACGAAGATCTTTTCTTTGTCGCCCTGAATCAGAATGCCGTTAGTTTTTTCGCCGCCGTCCTCAAAAACCAGTTTGGAGCCGTTCGCGAACTTCATGGTTCCGCGAAAAGTCTGAGCCGTATTGAAACAGTTCTCGCGTTCATCGATCACGCCGCTGCCTTCAATCTCGACTGGCCCGGTATCGATCGCACCGAGAGCCCACTGAGCGATATCAATATGGTGAGCGCCCCAATCAGTGAGCTTACCGCCGGAATATTCATACCACCAGCGGAACGCATGATGGCAGCGTTGTTTCATGTAGGGAACGAGTGGTGTTTGGCCCAGCCACCGATCCCAGTTCAACCCATCGGGAACTGGCTTTGGTTTGAACGGCCCGCCGGTGCGGCCTTGGCCCAGATAACAAGTCGCGGTCAAGTTGTCGCCAAGGACACCACTTTGAGCAATCGCGATGGCTTCACGAAACCACTGACAACTGCGTTGTTGATTCCCGACCTGTAAAGTGGAATCGGAAATGGCGGCAACGTTTCGAAGTGTTTTGACTTCTCCGATCGTCAGCGTCATTGGTTTTTCGCCATAGACATGTTTGCCAGCGCGAAGGGCGTCGACACAAATGGGAGTATGCCAATGATCAGGAGTTGCGCTGATCACGACATCAATGTCATCCCGCTCCAGCATTTCTCGATGATCGGTGTAAACATCCAGCTTGCGTTTTCTTTCGTTGGGCGAGCCCTCTCCGTTGAGAATTGGATTGTCTGCGTAGAGTTGAGCCCGAGCCGGATCGACATCGCAGACGGCCACAAAGTCTCCATGCATCGCCGCCAATCGCGAATCGTCTCTGCCCTTCCCTCCACATCCGATCATCGCCAAACGCGGGCGGCTATTTTTGTCACGTGAGGGTGGTTGGGAACTAGTCGACCAATACGGAATCATCGTGGCGGCTGCAGTAGTCGATCGGATGAACTGTCTTCTGGAAACCGGCATTGTTGCGTATTCCTGATTTTTGGAGGCGCACATTCAGTGAACTGACTGAACTTGCCCAACCGATTTGTATGCGATGACGAAAGATCATATTATCTCAGATTCATTTGATCACAAAATCATACTTTAGGTCGAGATTATGCTGGTTCGTTTCATGAATTGTTATCAATGTCTGGCAGTCGTCTTTTTTCTATTGTCCACGAGCAATCTGACTTGGGGGCAGGCTCGCGAAAACGATTCGCGCGGGAGCAATCAAAACGAAAAACCTAACGTGTTGTTTATTGCTGTCGATGATTTGGCTTGCACTCTTGGATGTTATGGCGATCTGGTTGCCAAGACGCCGAACATCGACCGGTTGGCGGCGAGTGGAGTTTGTTTCCGCCGAGCGTACAACCAGCTTCCATTGTGCAATCCGACTCGTGCTTCGGTAATGACTGGCTTGCGTCCTGATAAAATCAAAGTCTATGACCTCGATGCGCATTTTCGCGATACGGTTCCCAATGCGGTCACGCTCTCACAGTCATTTCAAAACGCGGGATATTTTTCGGCTCGTGTTGGCAAGATTTATCACTACAACGTTCCCGCGTCGATTGGAACCGATGGTTTTGATGACCCACCATCCTGGAACCGGACCGTGAATCCCAAGGGCCGCGACAAAGCAGACGAAGCACTTGTGTTCAACGCAGAGCCACACCGTAAAATTAGTGGCGCGCTCAGTTGGTTGGCGGCTGACGGGACAGGCGAAGAACAAACCGACGGCATGATTGCGACCGAAGCCATCAAGATCATGCAGGAGAAAAAAGACGAGCCATTCTTTTTGGGCGTTGGTTTCTTCCGTCCTCATACGCCTTACGTGGCACCGAAAAAATACTTTGACATGTATCCCGTGGAAGACCTTCGTTTGCCGTTTGCTCCAGAGGGCGATCGCGATGATATTCCAACGGCAGCCTTTGCTCACAACTGCCCGGTACCAAATTACAGCCTTGATGAAGCAACATTATTGAAAGCCGTTCAGGCGTATTACGCTTGTGTTTCGATGGTTGATGATCAAGTCGGTCGGTTGATGGATTCTTTGGACGAGCTTGGAATCGCAGACAACACGATTGTGGTTTTCTGGAGCGATCATGGTTATCACCTTGGCGACCACAACGGCGTTTGGCAAAAGCGGACTCTGTTCGAGCAAGGGGCCCGAGCGCCGTTGATCATTCGCGCGCCGGGATCCAAGGGCACGGGGCCTTCGTCTCGCATTGTTGAGTTCGTCGATATCTATCCAACGTTGATGGACGTGGCGAGAATTGAAATTCCAGCTGGGCTGGACGGGCGATCGCTGCGGCCTTTACTCGATGATCCAATTGCGGAGTGGGATGGTTGGGCTGTCACACAAATTTTACGACCAGCCGACAACCGCCTTTCAAAACCCGTCATGGGATGCAGTATTCGGACGGATCGGTATCGATTTACCGAATGGGCCGAAGGCGAAAGTGGAACCGAACTTTATGATCACCACGCCGATCCTGGCGAGTTTAATAACTTGGCCGTCAATCCAGATGCTAAAGCGGTCGCGGTGATGGCAAGGTTGCGACCCATGCTTCGCTCGCGCGCCTCTGGCAAAGTTCCAACGTCGCCAATCAACCCCAAGCGTTTGTAATTCGATGGTTGATGTGGTTTCTGGTCGTGAAAACGTATTTTTACCGATTAGGAAACTAAGTTTCAACGTCTGAAATGTAAATGTACGAAGCCGGCACTAAGCCGCGCGGTTGCCGGCAGGTTTGAATTGTGGGGAGCACTTTGCTTAAGCCGTTTAGTTCGGCTGTCACCGGGCGGCTCGCGATGGCTCAAGCTGCTCCGCTAGATTACCTACTTCGGCAGCGGCACCAATTGTATTTCTCGCACGTCCATGACGGCTTTGTTTGCGATCTTGTTGGGCTTCAGCGTGAGTTTGTATTGTCCCGGTTTTGCAATCGAGACCACACCAACCGTTCGCCATTTAAAGTTCTGAAAATGCCCCGTTTCTTCGACGAGAAAATCGAGAGTTGAAATCGGCTTGTCTTGTTTGTCGCTACTGATTGTCAATTTCACATCGCTGCCGCCTTGGTCTTTACCGCAGCCTTGCAGAATCCCAACGTTGAACGATCCCGGTTTCGTAACGTTGAACGTCCAAGTCGCAAATGCTTCCGGATCAATCCAATAGCCAACTGTGTTTTTATGCGGTTGCGGCTCAAAAAGTAATTTGTCTCCCTGCACTTCCGCTTGATAAGCTTGCAAGATCACGCGTCCATCGCCCTGCTGTTCGACCGGATGATTTCCATCGGCAAGTGTGGGGGCCGAATCAAAATTCAGTTGAATGCTCTTCGCGGTTTCCGGGCGAGCTTTCCATTTGATAATCCAATGATCCGGTCGCGGGTCAACGATTACTTCCGAATTTTCCTCTTCCTTCCATTGAGCCGAAGCCAGCGACGCATACAAACGCGGAATCAAAACGGAATCGTTTTCCTGTGGGACGGTGAACTGGAGTGACGTTCCCGCCAGAGATAGACCTTCGCTTCCATCAAGCTTCGTCACCTGTTTCAAATCCAGTGGTTGATCGCCGAACGCAATTGTTACGTTTGCGCAAAACAAAAACAGCCAAGCGATTGAGACGGCTCGGGTTGGAAGAAGCATGTAACAACTTTCGGAGATAGTTCGTTCCGAAGGTGGAAGTACTATTTCAGCGACTTGAATGCTTTGAGGGCTCGCTCTCTTGCGAATTTGTGGTCGACGACGTAATCGGGATAGCTGGAATTCGTGTCGGCGATTGCTTTGGTTAGTTTGGCAGCATCGTGAAGCAGTTTTGCAGAAACGTTTTTTAGTTCAGGGCAAAATTTCTTGATGAACTTCCCTTCAGGATCAAAACGTTTGCTTTGGCTGAACGGATTGAAGATGCGGAAATAGGGCACAGCGTCGGTGCCCGTTGATGCTGACCACTGCCAGCCACCATTGTTGGCCGCTAAATCTCCGTCGATCAGTTTCTGCATGAAGTACTTTTCACCAAGCCGCCAATCGATCAGCAGATGCTTGGTCAAAAACATCGCCGTCACCATCCGCAAGCGATTGTGCATCCAGCCCGTTTGGTTCAGTTGCCGCATGCCGGCGTCGACGATTGGGTAACCCGTCTGGCCGTTCTTCCAAGCCTCAAAATCACTTGCCGCGTCGCGCCAATCGAGCTGGTTCGTTTTTAGCTTGAACGGCTGATGCATTGAAACCCGCGGAAAACCAACCATCACATGCGAATAGAAGTCGCGCCAACAAAGTTCAGAAATCCAGGTGGTCGGACCGGCTAAATTTCGCAGCTCGCCATCATTGATTTTGATCGCCGCATTTAAACATTGTCTTGGTGAAATCACGCCGGCAGCGAGATAGGGAGAAAGCAGGCTGGTTCCTGGCACCGACGGGATGTCTCGGGCGTCGTCGTAAGCAGCAATCGAGTTGGCGAACTTTTTCAGTCGCTTGCCCGCTTCAGCTTCGCCGGCTGGCCACAGGTCGCTGCGCGCGTTGGAAAAATCAAAGCCGTCTAACTGCGTTGGAATCGCAGTTGGTTTTATGTTGGTGTCGTTTTGCTTAGATGGTTTGGGAAAAGGTTTTATGAATTCGCTTACACGACTGTCCCAGACTTTGCGGTACGGCGTGAACACGGAATAGAATCGGCCATCTTTGGTTTTGATCTCGCGCGGTGGAACAGCGACGCGATCGTGAAATCGGTGGACGTTGATGTTGGCTGCTTGGCAATTGGCGATAATCGCTTTGTCGCGACGCAACTCGTTGACTTCGTATTCTCGATTGAAAAACAGGTCACTGCATTTGTGCTGCTTTGCCAAAGCCAAGATTGCAGCGGGAGTGTTTTCAAACGAGTCACAATCAGCCAGCAAAAGAGGGATGTTCAGCTTGGCGAGAGACTCGGATAACGCCCGCACGTTTTCGAGCCAAAAACTGACTTTGCAATTGGCGTCATCGTGTTCTTGCCATTGTTGGGCCGTGATAACGAAAAGCCCAATCAGTCCTTTCTCCGCTGATTTCGCGGCGTGATAGAGGGCCATGTTGTCGGCGACTCGAAGGTCGCGGCGAAACCAGACTAAATTGCTCATGTTTTTTTCCGAAGATCGTGTCGCAAGTTCAAACAAGGAAGACCGAGAAACAATGAACCGTTCAACTGAAACGACCACCAAATTCCGGTTAAGCTATTCCACAGATGATGACGGAACCGTGAGCCAATCTCGTTTTGGGACTTCGATTGGAGGATTATTCAGGCCTTTTTCGTTTTTTGCTATGCCTGGCTGAATTTTCAGTCCATTTTCACCCCATTTTTAGGTTGAGTACTGAGTTGGGACTTCTCGTTGCAGCAATATCGCAGGTTTCTGTCTGAGCTGGCAAGCCAAGCGATCGCAACGCTTGTTTGAAAGGCCTTTGGAATGCCTGCTGGTTGCTCAAACATTTGTCTCCTGCGGACATTGTTTCTCATGGCATCTCAATTGATTTGTCTAACATCATCGATCTGGATATTTGGAGCAGAATTAAATGCGTGAATTGAATCGGTTGTTGGTCGGCGTTGCGTTGGCTAACTTTTTTTTGCTGCACGTTTGTGTGGAAGCTTCAGCCGAGGATGGGCTCTCAAAAAACGATGTGGTTGTCGTGCAATGGGGGGAGCCGGGTGGTGCGAAGGATATCGTTATCGAGCAGCAAGGAATGGATCCACTCCCCACCGCTTCTTTTGAATCTGGCGTCTCACGTGAACCTGGTTCAGACTATTATCCCAATTTGTCGACCGGCCGAACTCCTAAATTCAATGCCGCGGCGGCAACAGGCGACGGTAGCCAATTGAGTGATCGGAATATTCAAAACAATGAACCCAATGGCGACCGAATCAATTTGGCAAGCACCAAATCTGGTAAAGTCAGCGGTATGGTGGTTTGGGAATCTGCCAACTGGCTCAAGGCCAATAATACTTTGAGGACTCTCCGCTTGGAGGGTTTTCGTTACAATCCTCCGGCTGGCAAAACGACCGGTGCAACGCGTTTTCTGATGCAGAAAAATAACGGTGAATGGTTTGCGAGTCAGCCTAATTCGCTTTCACCTGGCTTTACATCAATCGGCGGCGACGCAGCGACGATGAAATGGTTCGCGTTCAAACCATTCGATGACGGAGAGGTTGAGATCGCCGAGTCGCCTTCAGATGTCAACGTGAAGGGGGTCAAATCCGTGGGCTACTTTTTCAGCGTCGAACAAGCCGGCGGGGAAGAAAAGAACGGAGCCATGGTGCGATTCTTTCAAGCGACCGCAGCGGGTCAGTAAAGCACGATTACCGAAATCAACGTCGACATTTTTGGAATCTGAATTCATGAACGATGAGTCCTTTCCGCAGGAAGGTGAATCCAGCACGGATCAAGGCGAAGTGTTCGTCCGGTTGCTGATGGAACATGAATCGCAAGTCAGATCATTTTTGCGCGGTCTGTTGCCGACTTGGAATGATGTGGATGAGGTAATTCAAGAAGCGAGTCTGATTGCATGGCGAAAGTTCTCACAGTTCGAACAAGGAACGGCTTTTGGTGGCTGGTTCCTGACGATCGCTCGGTTTGAAGCGTTGAAGCATCGACGGCGGGCGGCGCGAACGCCGCTGGTGTTCTCGGATGAAATCTGGCACTTGTTGGCGGCGGAATCGGCCGAAAATACCGTCAGTCCGATCCGTCGAAAAAATTTGGAAATTTGCCTTAAGAAACTAAGTCCCCAGCAGTACGAAGTCCTAATGAAAGTCTACTCGCCGGGTGCGGTGATCCGAGAAGTTGCCATCCAATCGGGAAAAAGCGAGCAGGCGTTTTACGAAGTGATCCAGCGTCTTAGGACGACATTGTTGGAATGCGTAACGCGGCTAAATTTGATGGAGGGTGCTTAAGTGAAAGATGCAGAGCTTGAGCGGTTGATCGCGGCGTGGCTGGATGGTTTGTTGAACGAGACCGATTCGCAAACGCTACAGTCACACCTTAGAGATTCTTCAGAGGCGCGAAAAACGTTTTTGTCATTCACGCAATTGGATGCCGCAATTCGAGGCGTGGCTGATTCTGATTTCGGGTCGGCCCGTGAGTCGCGGACGTTCGAATTGAATCAGTCGTCGCTCGGAGATAAAAAAACACGCTCGTGGGCGTTTCGATCGGCGTCATGGGTGGCGATAGCCTTGGCGGCGGTTTTGCTTGCCGTGATCGGTGGGCTCGCCTACCAATTGGGAAGGTACGATGCGACGCCCGATTCTTCGCTAGCGTTGATCACTGAGCAAAGCGTCAGGCCTGACAGTGCATCTTCCGCTGATTCGGTAAAAGATATCGATGAAAACGGTGCCGATGAAAACGGTGCCGATGAAAACGGTGCCGATGAAAACGGCTCTGATGAAAACGGCTGGCACGAGCCAACGCTTGACGGTTATGCAACGCTCCGGCACGTCGCGGAAATTGAATGGTCGGATGGAGCGGTTACTCACCGCGAAGGTGATGTGTTGCCAGCGGGCTTGCTGGAGTTCGACAGCGGCGTGATCGAGATCGATTTCTTTTGCGGAGCGACCGTGGTGGTAGAAGGCCCAGCGAAATTGAATCTTGAATCCGATTGGTCCGTGCGATTGCTGACTGGTCGCCTTCGAGCCAATGTGCCGCCGGCCGCTCGTGGGTTTATCGTCAAAGCGATCGAGTCGGAAATCGTAGATCTTGGAACCGAGTTCGCGCTCGAAGTAAAAGACGATAGCGCTCGGGTTGAAGTGGTCGATGGCGAAGTTAAATTGCGCGGCGGGCGACACTCGGGAACCCATCTGGTTGCCGGCGATGGTCAGTTGCAGATGGGAGTCCAAATAGAAGACGAGATTTCGTTTGAGGGGCTCAGTACAGTTGGCGATGTCGAGCGTCGGCGCGAAGCCGAGCGGAGGGGGCGGTTTGCTGATTGGAAAGGTCACTCGCGGGAGTTGAGTGAGGATCCTCGGCTGGTGGCTTATTATCCGATCGCCGCATTGGCCGAGGGGCGTTTCGTTCCCAACGCATCTCAATTCGGAAGTGAACTCGATGGCAAATTGATTGGCCAAGTCAATCGTTCCAATGGAAGATTTGGTGTCGACTCGAATTCACTCCGCTTTGATCGGCCCGGAGCAAGAATTCGTACGAGAATTGATGGGGAATTTGAAGCCTATTCATTTGTCTGTTGGGTCAAGATCGACAGTTTGAAACACCGTTACAATTCTCTTTTCATGGGTGATGGCTATGAGAATGGTGAACCCCATTGGCAGATCCATGAAGATGGCAGCATCATGTTTTCAGTGATGGTGGATGATACGCCGGGAGCCGGCACGGGAAAGGCTCCAGATGCGCGGCTGCACTACATTTACCGAACCGAACCGATTTTGAATGCGGCAATAAACGGGAAGTGGATCCAGTTGGCTGCCGTTTATGATCCAATTGATCTGCGGGTACAACAATACGTTGATGGTAAGCAAGTTAGCAGCGAAGAAATACAAGATCGCTTCTTGGTTCACAAGTTGAGGATCGGGCCCGCGGAGATTGGAAACTGGGGCCAGCCGTTTCGAGACTCGCCATCGTTTGCCGTCCGTAATCTAAACGGGGCCATTGATGAGCTTGCCATTTTTAAGTCTGCTTTGACCGAAGCTGAAATCGAGAAACTCTACGAACAAGGAAAGCCCGTTGGTTACTAGTCGGAACAATAGATGGTTTGGTTTGGCCCCAGCGATACTAGTTGGGAAACGCATGGCGATTTGTATGACGCTAGTGTTTTCAGGTTCGCTGTTCGCTTCGTTTACAATTGCTTCGGCGTCCGCGAGCGATGCGTTAGCGCGTAACAGCCGTCCGAATATTGTTGTCATCCTTTGTGATGATCTTGGTTATGCCGATGTTGGTTTCAATGGCTCCAAAGATATTCGCACTCCGGAATTGGATCGCCTCGCGCGAGGCGGAACCGTTTGCACGTCGGCTTATGTCACGCACCCGTTCTGCGGCCCTAGTCGAATGGGACTGATGGCTGGGCGATATCCTCACGCGTTCGGCGCTCCTTATAACTTGCCTAACAGTGGTTTGCCGTTTGACGACTACAACTCTGAAGGCATTCCGGTTGACGAAAAATTGATCAGCACTGTGCTACAAGGCGCTGGGTATTTTACTGGCATCGTTGGGAAGTGGCACATGGGAGTCGATCCACAGTTTCATCCCAACAACCGCGGGTTTGATGATTTCTATGG